>DASYKO010000001.1:0-7902 GCA_035995285.1 Hyphomonadaceae bacterium
TTTCCGCCTGACCTGCAGCAATGAGGGGCGCGAAGTAATCTCCCTCGACTTTCCCCGCGTACACATAAAGGGCTTAGTGTGGAGAGCCCGGGTGGGATGACCCCCATGATGGGCGTTGGCGGTCTTATGCGGTCTGAAGGGATGGGAGCCAAAGGGGCGACTGCGCCCAAGCCTGTCGGCGAGACGCTGGCCGAGGCTGACCGCGAGCATTTTGCCGATTTGCTCGTCCTCGTAGCAACACGTCAGGACCGCACGGCCTATGCAGAGCTGTTTTCGTATTACTCGCCCCGTGTGAAAAGCTATCTGATGCGGCTGGGCGCGGATAACGCCCAGGCCGAGGAGATCGCGCAGGACGTGATGGTCACGGTCTGGCGCAAGGCCGGCCTGTTCGACCGCAGGCAGGCCTCCGTCTCGACCTGGATATTCCGCGTCGCCCGCAACCGCCGCATTGATGTCTTCCGCAGAACAAAACGCCCGGAGCTGGATCCGGACGAAGAAATGCTCCTGCCGGCCGGTGTCGAGGCGCCGGAGCATCGCGTCGAGGCGATGGAGACGGAAGCGCGCGTGCGGGAGGCGATGAAGGGCCTGCCGGCGGAACAGCTCGAACTGCTCAAGCTCGCCTTCTATGACGGTCTGTCGCACCGGGAGATCGCGGAGAAGCTGGATGTGCCGCTGGGCACGGTGAAGTCCCGGATAAGGCTCGCCTTTGCCAAGATGAAGACGAAGCTGGGGGACGAAGAATGAGGGTCTCCGGAACAGCAGTTTGGACAAAACCGGTTGGCGGGCGCCTGCGTAGAGACGCGGTATCGGGCGCGAGCTTTGCCCCTATCAAGGTTGTGGAATGAGACTATCGCAGGGTCAGGCAATGGATGACGCCACCCGCGCCGCTTTGGCGTCGGGACGGGCGGAGCCTGCGCTTGGCCTGTTCATCGACACGCTGCTGGAGATGAACGGCGTCACGCTCGACGAAAGCGAGGCGATTTCCGGCGCGATGCTGGAGCGCGAGACGCCCGCCGAGATGTCCGACCACGCGCTCGACATGGCGTTCGCTGCGATCGAGAAGGGCGGCCATTCTGCAGGCGGCAAGGACAGGGGACGCAAGGGATCGAAGAAGCGCGATCTGCTCTATCCTGAGCTTGGAGACATGCCGGTCTCGTTGAAGGCGGCGATCCTGGATGCCGAAGCGAACAGGGGCTGGGGCTTTGCCGGGCCGGGCATACGCAGCCTGGTGCTCGGCCTTGGCGGACCGGCGAAGATTGAGGTGCTGCGCATCGGCGCCGGCACGGCCGTGCCCTGGCACACGCACAAGGGGCAGGAGCTGACGCTCTGCCTTGTCGGCGAATTCTCGGATGCGATGGCCACATATGGCCCCGGCGATTATTCGCTCACCGACGGCACGATCCGCCACCAGCCGGTCGCCTCGAAGGCGGGCACGGTCTATGCGCTGGCGGTGACGGACAAGGGGCTGAAGTTCGAGGGGCTCCTCGGCGCGCTGCAGAAGCTGGTCGGGCAGGGCTGAAGCGACAAGCGCTGAGCCTTACTCCTCCCGCCCACCACTGGCCTTGTTGGTGATGCCTCGGCGGTCGTTGGCGCGGCCGCCTGAGAGGATGCCGTGCAGGCCGTAGTTTCCTTCATGGCAGGCGTATTCGTAGAGGTTGGGGGCGGCGTTCAAGCCGACCTCGCCCTTCCACACTTGCGAGTAGAGCGAGGGATCGTTGACCTCGAACTCGTAGAGGACCTGCTTGTCGTTATAGCGCGTGAAGCGCTCGGTGATCTTGCCCGAAGGCGTGATGGTGGCCTGGCCGCCGCCGGTCGGGTTCACGTTGATCGTCTCGACGACCAGGGTGTCGCCCTCCCACCAGCCGATGGAATCTCCGGCGTACTTGTTGAGCACAGATGGATTGTGCTTCGCGTTGAGCCGCACGATGCGCGTCTCGTGCACCATCTCTGCCTCAATGGCGACGGAGGTGGCCGATTGCGTGATCCGGTAATTGTTGTTGTAGAGGCCGTTCATGAGCGGCGGGCCGCTTGAGCCGCCGAAGAAGATGCAGCGTTCGGCCATGCCGCGTTCTTCGGGGTTGTCGAAGCCGGTGCCGCGATCGGTGCGCCGGGAGGCGAGGAGTTTGCGGCCATCTTCGGAGACCGGGATCTGGCCGTTGGGCGGATCGACGATCCAGGACGTGCGCCACGTGCCCTTGGTCAGCGAGTAGTTGGTGCCGGGATCGATCCAGAACGCGTTGTAGCCGCGCCCGGCGGCCAGATCGCGCCCGTTGAGAAGGCCGTCGGCTTCCTTCTGGTTGTCGTCGGTCGCCTGACGGATGTTCTGTGGATGCTCGCGCCGCGCCTTGGCGGCTTCCTCGTCGTCCATCACCAGCGTGGCGAACTGCGTAGGCCGGGTGAGGCGTGTGTTGGAGGCGTTGGACCACACGCCCTGCAGGTCCGGCTTGCCGTCCTTCAGGCGCGGCGGGGAATAGCCGGGCGCCGTGCGTGGCTTGGCCATTTCCGCTTTCGACACGGCGATGGCTTCGGGTGAGGCCGTCCCCTTCGCCAGCGGCTCAGGCGCGCGCAAGCCGTTGGGCTGTCTGGGTTCGGCGCCGGCCACGGGCTTCGTGCCGAGGAAAGGGTTGGTCTTGTAGAGGTCCTGCGCGGGCTGTTGGGCTGTTGCGACGGCGGCGCCGACAATCGCGGCGAACATGCTGACGGCGGCCAGCAATGGCGTTCTCATGATTTCCTCCCCAATCTTCAAGTCAGCGGCTGGATCTTTGCCGGCTCGCTGGACTGTCAGTCTGCTCCTCGGGACACTGTCAGTCTGCTCCTCGGGACAAGGAAGGCAAGATCGAACGGAGCGTTCTCGGATTGACGTGCGCGTCTAGCCGGTACGCACAGGGCGGAAGATCAGGCGCTGGTAGAGGAAGGCGATGCCGATGAGGGCGACGCCCAGACCCAGGAAGGACGCCGCGCGCAGCACGCCGCCGAGCGAGGCCATGTCGACAAGGAACACCTTGGCGACGGAGAGCAGCAGCACGGCCATCCCGGCATGCCGGATCGGCACGCTGTGGCGGGCGAGGCCGATGGCGAGTGTGACGATAGCGAACACGATCCAGACGGCGGAGTAGGTGTAGGCCTCGGCTTCGAGGACAGGTTCGGCGCCAAGCGAGAGCGAAGCATGCCAGGCGTTGCGCACTTCGAGCGTGGCATAGAGGAGGGTGAGGGCAAGGGCTGTAAAGCCTGCGACGTGTCCGGTGGTGATGCGGCCTTCGGCGCGGCGCAGCATGGCGTAGGCGAGGAGGATGGCGGCCGGCGCGAGGTAGGCGAAAGTCATCGCGTTGAACAACAGGGGGCCGTCGGCATCCGCTGAGACATAGTCGGAGAGAAGCGGGTTCGCGCCCATGCCGAGGCCGAAGATGGCGACCACGATGGCGGCGGCGAAGGTGAGGCGTTCGAGAAGCTCGAACGTGACGCGCACGGCTTGCGGCAGGGTGCAGAGGATGAGCGCAAAGCCCGTGAACATCAGGGCGTAGGCGCCGGTCTCGCCAAGCGTGATGGCTTCGCGCCAGAGCGATACATCGACATGGAAGGCGTTGCGGATCTCGAGGGCGACCCAGAGTCCTAGCAGCAGGGCGGTAAGATGCAGGGCAAAATTGCTCAGTGTGGCATTGCCCTGGCGGCGCTTGAGGAAGCCGTAGAGGCCGAGCATGAGGGCGGGCGGGGCGTAGCTCGCGGCCATCAAGTTGATGAGGAAGGGGCCGTCGGTGGTTTTGGGGTCGAGGTCGGGATTGAGCAGCGGGTTGGCGAGGAGCAGGAGGCCGATCACTACGGCAAGTCCGCCGATCGCAAAGACCAATTTCTCGGCGATGGCGAGCCAGAGACGCGGCCGCGCGCCCATTCGGGCAGACATGCCGAGCGCCATGCCGGTGAAGGCGACGGCGTAGGCCGAGGTCTCGACCATGCCCTGGTAATTCGCGGCGAGGTTGCCCCCGGTGACAAGATGCCGGATCTCGACCGAGAGGAAGGCGGCGGTTGCGGCAATGGCCGCGGTGTCGAGCGCCTGCACCAGCGTGTGCTCACGGTCTTCGAGGGTGCGGGCATAGATGCGGGCGGCCAGCCAGAAGCCGATGATGGGGCCGCCATAGATCAGGAGAAGTTCGTTGAAGATGGGCTGTGGCGAGATCGCGTAGCCGAGCACCGTCTCCGGCCAGAGCAGGCGCGACATGACAATGAGGCCGGCGATGGACGTACAGAGCCTGAGCGCTTTGAGGTTGAAGCGCCGGTCGATAATGGCGATGGCGGGCAGGTGGAGCGCGAGCACGGCGGTCAGCAAGACGCCGTTGAGCGAGGCCATCACGGCAAGGAGCGAGGCGCTGAAGGCGGCGAGTGCGTAGGAGGCGGCAGCGCCGCGGGATGAGTCGAGGCCGCCCGAGTCGCGGCGCAGGATTTCGAGGGAGAGCAGGTTGAGGACGGCGAGGGCAACGCCCGGCAAGGCCCACACCCCGTCTTGCTCGCCGCGCCAGCCGAGGATGAAGGCGATCAGGAGCAGCAGCACTGGCGCGAACGCCGAGACGATGGCGAACACCACGCGCCGCGCGGAAACAAACATGGCGAGCCATCCGCCGATGCCGGTGATCGCTGCGGCGAGCGATGCGTAGGTCGGGAAGACGGCGTCGGGCGGCGCGCCGAAGCCGATGAAGAACGTGCGGTTGTCTGCAAGCGCTGCGGCGATGCCGATCGTGCAGGCGGCGCTGAAAAGGGGCGCAAGCTCGAAGCCCTTGCGGCGCCAGGCGATGACGATGCCCGCAACCGCAAGAAGCAGGGACGCGATGAGCAACGGATCGGTGTGCGAGGTAAGCCGCATTCCGATTGGAGTGGCGAGGCCAGCGGCCGCGATGAGCCAGAAGCCGTTGGCGGCGATCGCCGTCTCGCCGATTGCGCCATTCGAAGTGAGCGGTGAGGTGTTTGCATCGCGCCAGGCCAGCCAGGTCGAGGCGGCGACCAGCGCTGTGAGGTAGGCGGCCAGTGCGAAGGGGCCGCTCGGCAGGTGCATCCAGTCTATGGCGATCAGCGTCCATGCGCCTGAGCCGAGGAGGGCGACCCACACCAGCTGTCTCCAGCTGAACACGCGCACCAGCAGCAGCGCCGCTGCGGTGACAGCGAAGACATAGGCGAGCACCAGCACGGGATCGGGAACCCCGCCGCCGACCAGGATCGGCGCGGCATAGCCGCCGATGAGGCCGAGCACGGCGAGGAAAGACCCGTGCACCACGGCGAGGGCGATGGCGACAATGGAAGCGGCGACGAAGCCTGCGAGGGCCAAGCCCTGCGGCACAAGTTCGTAAAGGGGTCCGGCGGCGTAGGCTGCAGCGTAGAGGGTGACGGCGCCGGCTGTAGCAACAGCAAGAGGCGCAAAACGCATCTGGCCGGGAGCGTCGGGATCTGCCTTGCGGCGCAGCCATTCGCTGGCGCCGATCATGGCTGCGCCGATGACGACGGCGGCGATGGTGCGGGCCGCGGGTCCGAAATATCCCTGCTCCCACGCGAAGCGCACGAGGAAGATCCCGCCGAGTGCAAGCGCCAGCGCGCCGACCCAGACCAGCCAGTTGGAGGCAATGGTGCGTTCGAGGTTCGAACTGGTGCGTGACCAGCTTGGCTGTTCGGGCTGCGCTTCGGAGCGGACGTAGACGGGTTCGGGTTGGGGAGTGGGTTGCGGCTCGGGCTCACGCTCGGTCTCGGAATCGAAACCCGGCGCCGGTTCGGCTGCAGGTTGCGGCGGCGTCTCTGCAGGTCGTGCGGGCTCGGGGGCGGCAGGTTCCGGCGGCTGCGCGGCGGCTGCAGGTTCGGGTGGCGGGGCTTCCTCGAAGACGGCGTCGGTTGCGGTGCGCTCCTCGTACTTCCTGCGCGGGCGGCCTTCGGGCGCCTCCTGCGATGTGATGCCCTGAAGGTGCGAGCGGAGCGAGGCGATCTCCCGGCGCAGGGTTTCCACTTCCCGCCTCAAGTCACCCGTGCGCGCGTAGGCGATGAACGCGAAGATCGGCGTCAGCACCAGCACCAGGCCGAGAAGGACGAGGAGGAGAGGAAGGAGTTCCATGGACTAGCGCTGATGCGCCCTCGCTGAATCCCGTTCCGCTGGATCGATGGGTTGGATTATGGCCGTCCCCCTTCAGTGCTTGCCGGTCGCAACTTTCCCCCGCGGCCGGGACAGGCATCAACCGGATACGCCTGTCAGCGGGTATTCGGCTTCGATCTCATAGCGCGACCCATGTTTCGTCGGCCGTGAAGAAAACAGGTAAAATCGGTCGATCCAGAAGGGATCGGTGCGGAAGGATGTGGCGAATTCCTGGAACTGGGCGGCGTCGTAGTCGCTGGTTCCGTGGCAGTAGGCGAGTGTGACGTGCGGCTTGAACTTGCGCGGCTCGGGCGTAAGGCCTGCCCGGCGCGCCGCCTTCTCGCAGGCGGCTGCCAGGCGAGTAAGGGCTGGCGGGGCCTCGACGCCGGCCCACAGCGCGGTGGGCTCGCGGCCGCCGAAACTGCCCGCGCCGGCAAGGCGGATCTCGAACGGCGCCTCGATGATCTCGCCAAGCTCATGATCGAGGTCGCGCGCGAGGGCCTCGTCCATATCGCCGAAGAAGCGCAGGGTGAGGTGATACTGCTCCGCGTCGCGCCAGGATGCGCCGGGCACATCGGCTTCAAGCTGCAGCAGCCGCTCGGCGATCTCTTCGGGGATGGGAGCGGCGGCGAAGAGGCGAAGTGTCATGTGCGAAGTGTCATGGGACGAATGCTAGCGAAAAACGCGACAGGAAAAAACGCGACTGTGCACACGCATCTCAAGCGCCGGCGGGCAGGTATACCTAAGTACATATGGTTTCGCGCAGGTGCGTAATTGCGGCTACGCTAGGGCAGACGCAGGATTCAATGGGAATCGTCCTGAATCGAGGCGGTTAGCTTACCTGTTACCCTCTTCAAATACACGACAGACCTGCGCGAGAGGCCCGGTTTTGCTTGCAATCCGGGGCTCGGATGCTCATATTTTGGGGCAATTGGCGCGTGGATCCACGCGTTCGGAAAGAGGGTTGATACAATCCATGGCTGACTACCCATTCGCACAAGGCGCGGGGGCTGTTCGTACTGGCGATGTGGCTTTCGATGCAGGCCTGCGCAAGTTCATGATTGGCGTCTACAACAAGCTGTTCCTCGGCATCCTGCTTGCCGGGGCCCTGGCTTACGCCGCCGGTGCGATCGAGCCGGTGACGCAACTCGTGTTCGGCACGCCGCTCTATTACGTCGTTCAGTGGGGACCGATCGTTCTCCTGCTCGGCTCGACCTTCCTCATGCGCAACCCCTCGCCGCTGGCGACCGGGATCCTGTACTGGGCGATCGTCACGATGATCGGCCTCGGCATGGGCGTGTGGGTCGCGATGGCTGAAAGCGCGACCTCCGCGAAAAGCGGCGGCATCGGGCTGACCACGACCTACACCACGATCGGCGAGGCCTTCTTCATCACGGCTTCAGCCTTCGGCGTGCTGTCGCTGTGGGGCTACACCAGCAAGAAGAGCCTTTCGGCTCTCGGCTCCTTCGCCGTCATGGCGCTGTGGGGCGTGGTGGCGTTCTCGGTGCTCAACCTCTTCCTGCCCGGCAACACGATGATCCAGTGGATCATCATGGGCGCGGTGTTCGTGCTCTCGGCGATCCTCGTCGCCTCGAACACGCAGCAGCTCAAGGAAGGCTATGCGGCGCTCGCGGGCGACCAGCGCAGCCTGGCCGTGATGACCAACTGGGGCGCGCTGAACTTCTTCATCTCGTTCGTGAACATGTTCCGCGTCGTTCTCATGCTCCTGTCCTCGCGCAACTAAGCGCGCAGCAGCAACCTGAAACGCAGAGCCCCGGCCCGAAAGGCCGGGGCTTTTGTTT
>DASYKO010000002.1:0-5214 GCA_035995285.1 Hyphomonadaceae bacterium
TGGTGGATGCCGCTCTCGTGCGCAAACGCGTTCTTGCCGACGATGGCCTTGTTGTACTGCACCGGGAAGCCGGTGATCGAGGACACCATCTTGGACGCGCGCGACAGCTTCTGCGTCACCACCTCGGTGTAGTACGGCATGCTATCGCCGCGCACCTTGAGCGCCATGACGCACTCTTCCAGCGCCGCATTCCCCGCCCGCTCGCCCATGCCGTTGACCGCGCACTCGATCTGCCGCGCGCCGTTGATCACGCCCGCCAGCGAGTTCGCCACCGCGAGCCCGAGATCGTTATGGCAATGCGTCGACCAGATGACCTTGTCCGAATCCGGAATGTTCTCGATCAGCCTCCGGATCAGCTCGCCATATTCCGCCGGGTGCGAATAGCCCACCGTGTCCGGCACGTTGATCACCGTCGCGCCCGAATGGATCGCGACTTCGATCGCCTTGCAGAGGAAGTCGAACTCCGTCCGCGTCGCGTCTTCAGCCGACCATTCCACATCGCCGACGAACTTGCGCGAATGCGTCACCGACGCGCCGATCGCCTCAAGCACGGCGTTCGGCCCCATCTTCAGCTTGTGCTTCATGTGCACCGGGCTGGTGGAGATGAAGGTGTGGATGCGCGGCTGGCGCGCCTTCTTCACTGCTTCTCCTGCCCGGTCGATATCCGTCAGCGTCGAGCGCGCCAGCGAGCAGATCGTCATGTCCCTGCACAGCTCTGCGATCTGGCGAACGCACTCGAAGTCGCCTTCCGAGGAAGCCGCAAACCCGGCCTCGCAGATATCGACCTTCATCTCCTGCAGGAGTTCAGCCAATTCCAGTTTCTCGCGGAGCGTCATCGACGCGCCGGGCGATTGCTCGCCATCGCGCATGGTGGTGTCGAAGATCAGCACCCGGTCCTTGCCCGATACTTTCGGGCCTACGGGCATGATGGTCGGCCGGTTGCCGGCGTTGTTGTCTGTTGCGGAGGTCATTGGTCTGCGTCCTGTCAGGGCTCTCTCTGGCCCGAATGTCTGGGGGTGGCTGGCTTAACCCCTGGACGCGCGACCTGCCGGGCAGGTCACAAACGCGCCCAGGGGCTGCTAAGCAGCCCCTGCAGGGCAAGAAGCGCCGAAAGGCGCGATGAAAATCCCTGTATGCGCATGTTTATTCCTTCGCCCGGGACCGAAACAACGTCAAGCGCCTAGCAGGTCTAGCCCTTTTTGCGCCGCCTGGCAGAATCTTTCACCCGGCTTTGCGAGAGTTTCCCGCCGTCGATCTCAGCCTTGATCGCCGTGGCGGTATTTTTCAGTTGTTTTTGACGCGCCGGTTTCATCTCATCCCACCTCCCGCCGGAGATCGCGATATCGAGGGCGTAGATGAAATTGATGGTCACCCGCTTCCCGTGGGCAAAGCGCAACCGCCGGTAAGCCTCTTCAGGGCCGATCTTCCGAAGCGCGTCCGGCGACAGGATGCCGACTTCCACCAGCATCTCCGCCGACGTCTTTCCGAGGCTCGGCATCGCCGCCAGCCCTTTCGGATCCAGCAGATCCGGCGTCCCCGTTTGCCGCTTCCCCATCCTTCTCCCCTCGCACCGCCTTGCGCGCCATCAGCGAGAACGTCAGCCAGGCGCTGATCACCGCAAAGCCGATCAGGGCGGCGACCATCACCCCGCCATTGAACGCCTGCGCAATCGCCTCCCCGAAGATGGCGACCACCGCGATCTTGGGAACAGACCCGACGGCCGCCCCGGCAATGAACCGCCAGTAATTCGCGCGCGCAGCCCCGAAGGCGAGGTTCACCACGATCGGCGGGGCAGTCGGCACGCTGCGTACGATGGCGGAGGCCATGAAGTCGTTCTTGCCGATGAAGCGCGCCATCCGGTTGACCGTGTCCCCGCCATAGCGGTGCATCAGCTCCGGCCCGCGCCAGCGCCCGATCCAGAAATGCACGGTGCACGACGCGACGGTTCCGGCCATCGCGTAGATCGACCCCATCACCGGTCCGAAAGCCAGAACGCACGCGGCGTTGAGCATGATCGCCGGGGCGCCGACGAAAGACGTCGCTACGAACACCAGTATGGTCGCCGGGAACGCCCATCCATTGTCGTGAAGCGTCGCCAGCCAGGGCTCGATCGTCGTCGCAAGACCAAGCAGGTCCGACTTGCCGAGCACGATCAGAAGCGCAACGCCCGCCAGCAGCGCCAGCGACACCCACACGGTGCGCCAGGCGCGCGAGTCCATATTGTTGAGGAAGGCCAGAAGCTTCTTCATGAGCGCGCCCGTTTGCGCCAGCACGCCAGCAGCGTCAAGGCGAGCCCGGCAGAAGGCGAAGCCGCACCTTCCCTCAGGAAACCCGCGTCCGAAGCGCCTTTTCAGCGGCTTTCAGCACGTCTTCCGGCTGCACGGGCTTGGCCAGCAGCGCGGCGGCGAGCCGCAGTTCGGGCCGGCGCATTGCCAGCGTCTCGTCCAGCAGCACCGAACACACCACCATGGCCGGCGCGCGGCTCTTGGGAAGAAGCGAGACCGCCGACAGCAGCGCGTAACCATCCATCCCCGGCATGTCGAGATCGGTGAACAGGAGATCGAACGGCTCGCGCATGATCGCGTCGAACGCCTCCCCGCCATCGACGGCTTCCGTCACGTCGTAGCCGGCGCCGGTGAGAATGCTCCGCAGATAGGTGCGCATTCCGCTCGCGTCATCCGCCACGATGACACGCGCTTTCTTCGGTCCTGTTTCGTTGACCGGATTTCCGGGGCTCGTCATTATGGGTCGATCCGTTGGAGCGGTGCAGGCTCGGTTCAGGCCCTCAAGAGCAAGTATCGGGCAAGTCGCGTGTCGAGTTAGTTTGCCGGCCGGGGCGCCGCTTTTCCGGACATGACAAAGACTTGTCATTTCGCGACAGTTTGCAGCTCGCCAAAAGACAAGACATTTGACGACCAGCGCCGTGAGGGCGCGCGCATGAGAGAGATCGTAAGAGCGAGCGCGTGGGGCGGGTTCAGGGAACTCGTGAGGGAACTCGGCGGCGATGCCGACGAGATTCTCGCCGCGGCACATGTCGATGCGCCTGCCCTGTCCAATCCTGACCGCTACATGCCTTTACGCGCGTATATTGATACGCTCGAGATCGCCGCCGATCGCCTCGGCCGCCCCGACTTCGGCCTGCTCGTGGGCGCGCGCCAGAACCTCTCCTTCCTCGGCGCGCTGGCCCTTGCCATCACCAACTCCGCGACTGCGCGCGAAGGGATAGAAGTCTGCGCGCGCTATCTCCACGTCCACAATCCTGCGCTGACCATGACGCTGACGCCGGTCGTCCGCTCCTCGCGCGACTTCATCGACCTTCATCTTGAGCTTCGGCGGCCGGTGAAGCGCAACCAGAATTCGGAACGCATGCTGGCCTCGATCCATACCTCCATGCGGCAGTGGGTCGGCGAGACCTACAAGCCCTACGCGGTCTGGTTCCCGCACGCGCAGATCTCGCCGATGCCGGCCTACCGGAAAATCTTCGGCATCTCGCCGGTCTTCAACCGTCCCCGCATGGGCATATCGATGGAGCGCTCCATCCTGGATGCCTGGCGCCCGGGCGGCTCGCCGCAACTGCGCCAGATCGCGGAGACCTTCCTCCGGCAGATCAGCCCGCCGCGCTCGAAGTCCTTCACCATCCGCGTCGCCAACGTCGCCCGCGGCCTCCTACGCGGCGGCGAATCCACGCCCGAACAGACAGCAGCAGCCCTTGGCATCCATCCGCGCACACTGCAGCGGCGCCTGCAGGCGGAGGACACCAGCTTCGAGAAGATCAAGGACGACGTGCGAAAAGAGCTGGCGGAATCGCTCCTGTCCCAGCCCAACGTCTCGCTGTCGCACATCGCCTCGCTGCTGGGCTATGCGGATTCCTCCGCCTTCTCGCGCAGCTGCCGCCGCTGGTTCGGCGAACCGCCGAGCGCCGTGCGCAAGCGCCTGTCCCGCGGCCAGCCTGCCGTCAGTTCATCCCGGCCGCCGGCGAGATCGAAACGGGCGTAGCCTTGAACGCAGGCGTCTTCGAGCGCGGATCGATCGCCGTGCTGGTCAGCACATTCGCCTCGGGAAAATACGCCATCACATCGCCGCGGCGCATGTCGAAGCCATAGACCGTGACGTCCTGCATCACGCCCTGCTCCGAGCGCACATCGGCGAGTTGCCCCTCGTCCAACCCCAGCTTGGCCATGTCGTCGCGGTTCATCATCACGCACCAGCGTGTCTTCGTTCCGCGATAGCTGTCCTTGTCCTCATAGACGATGGAGTTGAACTGCCCCTCCGACCGCACCGTCGTCAGCGTGAAGCTCGCATTCTTTCCTTCTGGCCGCGCCTTCGGCAGCGCAATCGCCTTGAACGCTGCCTTGCCTGAGGCCGTCTGGAACACCGGCTCATGCATCAGCCGGTTGCGGATGTGGAACTCCCGCTTGGCGACATCGATATCCGCCAGGTCCTCCATCCCCGGCACCACCGCCGCGATCGCCTCGCGGATATGCGTGTGCTTCGCGAACTCCGCGAAGTCGATGCCCGACCCCGGCCGCAGCCGCCCCGCCAGATCCGCCAGGATCACCGTCTCCGGCCGCACCGTCTCCAGCCGCGTCACGCCGCCATCCGACAGCCGCACATAGTTGAACATCGACTCTTGAGTCGTCGGCTCCCACTCCTCATCTCGCGCCGTCACCGGCAGGATCAGGCTCTCGCCGTCGCTCACGCCACTCACATGCCCCCTGTTCAGCGTCGTCGTCAGGAACAGCTTGAACCCGATCTTCTCCAGCGCCCCCTCCGCCCACACCGCATTCGGGTTCGACGCATACAAGTTCCCGCCCATCATCAGTGCAGCATCGATCTGCCCCGCATCCGCCGCCTTCATCGAGGCCATCGTATCCAGCCCTGCATCCCGCGACAGCCGGATCCCGAAATGCTTCTCCATCCGCCCGAACACATCCTCGGCCAGCACCGGCTTCACGCCCACCGTGCCGATCCCCTGCACGTTCGAATGCCCCCTCAGCGGCAGCAGCCCCGCAAACGGCCTCCCGATCATCCCGCGCAGGAGCGCGAGGTTCACGATCATCTCGATGTTCTCCACACCATGCACATGGTGCGTCATCCCCATGCCCCACGCAAACACCGCCGACTTCGCCGCTATGTAGGCATCGGCCACCGCGCCTATCTCGCCCCTCCCCACACCCGTCGCCGCCTCCACCAGCTCCCACTCCAGCTCACCCA
>DASYKO010000003.1:0-5419 GCA_035995285.1 Hyphomonadaceae bacterium
TCACCCCTCTGCCGTTGGTGTCGCCGCCGGCGTGCAGGCTGGGGATGTTCGGCCCCAGTCCCTGGACATGCTCCCCGCCTTGGCTGGCCCTGCATGGCCGCATTCGGAAGGGCTGAGCTCGGCCTGCAAGGGTGACCCCGATTAAAGTTCGAAGCTGACCCGAAAGGCGCTGTGCTCCACGCTCGATACGCATCGCCCCCGCGCCGTTGAACAGTGATCGGCTGCCCTCCATGCGGAGGCGACACAGGCATTATCCCTCAGGTTTGGAGCATGCTGGGGAGATTATTTTTCTCACCACCAGTATGCGACTCTGTGAAGTGAAAAGAATCAACGAGTTGGATACGGTCGATCGTCTGAAATGGCGGCTCATACTGGTAGAAAGTTTTTCGCGCTGACGCTCCGTCTTGGTGTCCTTGGTGCTCGCCTTGGTGGTCTTGGCGGGACGGCCTGGGCCAATGGGCGCTGACGGAAAGATTCAAACACCAAGGTCACCAAGGACACCAAGTTCCCCTCATCATCATGGCTGAGATTGATGAGAGAGCGGCGGCTGCCCCTTCCGTCTCGATGCTTCGCATCGATCCACCTCCCCCAGCCTTCGGCTGAGGGAGGAAAAGAGCTCTAGGCGTTGTTCGTCTCTTCCTCGAGATCGCCTTGCGACTGGCGTTCCAGGAGTTGGGTGGCTTGCGTTACCCAGTTCTCGCGTTCGATGCGGCCGGCGAAGGAGATGGCGGCGTTGACCCAGTCGATGTGCCTCTGGCTCCAGGCGGAGATCTGGGCGTAGTGCCAGACGCCGATGGAGTTGAGCTTCTGCTCGACCTTCGGACCGATGCCGGAGATGAGCTTGAGGTCGTCGCCGCGGCCATTGCGGGGCTGGTCGAGCAGCTCCGGCTTCTCGCCCTCGGGCGCCTTGGGGGCCTGCGGCGCAGGCTGAGCGGTTGCAGGCGCGACAGTGGCGGCGTGCAGGCCACCGGTGCGCAGGAGTTCCTCTTCCAGATACTTTATCCGGCCTTCAAGATAGCGGTTGCGCCAGAGGAGGCGCGTTGCCTCGTCATTATGGTCTTCCCTCGGCGCCGAGACGCCGCCTTCAGTTTCAAAGTCGGCCAGCTTGCCCTCCAGAAAGCGCACGCGGCTTTCGAGATGGCGGTTGCGCCAGGTGAGAGAGCCTTCGGGGGCAGCTTCGGCGCGCTCGCCCTGACGGGCGATGCCGGATTTGCGGCGCAGGTCGTCGACTTCGGCGATGGAGCGGCCAAGCTGGGTTTCGAGTTCGGCGACGCGTGCGTGCGCATCGGGTTCGGCCCCGGCCTTGGCCTTGGCCTTGGCATCCGCCTTGGCGGGCTTTGCGGCCTGCTGCTTGCCGTAAAGCGTGTGCAGGAACCAGCCGACCACCGCGCCCAACGCAGCAGCGAGCAGGATCTCGACCACGATCTGGACAGACAACCACGCCACTAGTTCGACACTCCCCGGACCATCCGGAACTCGATCCGCCGATTGCGCACTTTCCCACTATCCGTGCGGTTGCTGGCGACCGGTCTATCAGGGCCGAATCCTACCGCACTCAGGCGGTTCGCGGAAACGCCTCGTTGGATCAGATAGTCGCGTACGGTGTCGGCCCGATTGCGGCTTAGCGCGATATTCTTAGACCTCGGGCCGGTTGCGTCAGTATGCCCCTGGATTTCGACATTGCCGCCCGGGCAGGCCTTCAGCACGGCGAGCACCCTGTCGAGCGCCTTGCCGCTGGAGCGGTCCATCGCAGCGCGGCCGTTGGAGAAGGTGATCTTGTAGGCGTCGGCGATGCGGTTGAGCGCGGCCTGGCAGGCGTCCATCTCCGCCTTGGCGCCGAGGCGGGGGTCGATGCCGCGAAGCTCGGGCATGTCGGGCTCGGCCTCCGTGACATTGTATTCCACGCTGTAGCCGTCGCTGATTCGATCCATGTCGTCGTGGAGATAGCCTATGATGCTGGCCGGCGCTTCTCCGGAAATCCTGAACGTCTTGCCCTGCACAGCAATCTCGCCGCTTTCGAACTCGGTGAGCAGCGGCAGCGCTGCGCGCGCGCGCGCCTGCCAGGCGCCGGTGGGGCCAACATAGCTCTTGTCTTCGGCGACGCGGGCCCCGCCGGCGGCGCGGATGAGCTGGGCCTGTGCATCTTCCGACGACGCCCTGCCACGGATATAGATCCGGCCGCCTTCGACCCGGGCGTACCATTCGGCGGGGCCAGCGATGTCGGTGATGATCTTCGCCCCGCCCTTTTCCCCGTGCAGCCAGGTGAGGATGGACTGGGCGTCTTCGTCGCTGCGGGCGAGGCCTTCGACGCGAAGCTCATTGCCGCGAAGGATCGCCGTTCCACGGTCGAGCCTGGCGAGCCCCTCAAGGCCCTTGATTGCCGCCACCTCCCACTCGACGCCCTCGGGCGCGCCGGAGGCCAGCGAGGCTTCGTCCTGGAGGTCGGAGCCGTAGAGCTTGCGCGCCTCTTCGTGGATGGCGCTCAGCGCGGTGCGGCTGGGTGCGTGGCCATCGAGGAAGACGCGGCCGCTTTCCTTTCTGGCGGTCCATTCGAAGGGATCGGCAAAGGGGGCGACAACGACGTGGTCGGCTTGAATGGACGCGACGCCGGTAAAGCCGCGGATGATCCGGATCGCGCGCTCTTTGGCCTCTTCCGTGGGGGCGGCGCCTTCTAGCTCGATGCTCGCGCCATTGGCGGTGGCGCGCCAGGTGGGGAGTCTTGCCTCGGCCAGCGCGGCCTGGGCCTTTACCTGCAGCTCGGCCTGGAGCTTTCCGGCCGAATGTGGGCCCAGGAAAGCTGTGTAGATCGCGAGCATGGCTACGCCTGCCCCGCCGGCGACAACAAGCCATCCGGCGCGTTCGCGGTTAACCCCACTTGCTTCCAAGGGGGGCGCTCTCATGGGAGGCACGCTCACGTGGGCATTCCTCACGGGTTGTCCGGCGCGGCTTCCATCGCGCCGCCAACCCCAATAGAGGTAAGCCAGGCTCAACGATGGACAGTGGCGCTTGACGCAAGGATCGCAAGAACGACGCCGGACGCATGCGGATTCGCCCTCGGCGCGAACACCGTCGGCGGAGTACGAGCACATCTCCTCGCCGGCCAATGCGACGGTGAAGCTCTTGAAGTCTCTGGAGCGCAAGAAAGAGCGGGTTGAGACGGGATTGTTCCTCGCCGAGGGCGCAAGGCTGGCTGAGGAGGCGCTCAACAACGGGTGGGCGCCGGCCAGTGTGCTGGCTGGGCTGAGCGCGCTGGAGAGGCCGCAGACGGCGGCGCTGCTCGCGCGGATGAAGAAAGCAGGGGCGCGGGTTCTGACGGCGAGCGAAAAAGTCCTCGCGGCTGTCTCGCGGAAGGACAATCCGCAGACGGTGATTTCCTCGTTCAAGCAGAGGTTTTCGGCGCTGGCGGACCTGAAGACGGATGGGGCGCGGCGGTGGATGGCGCTCTATGAGGTGCGCGATCCGGGCAACCTCGGGACCATCGTGCGGACGGCGGATGCGGCCGGGTGTGACGCGGTCATCCTCATCGGGCAGTGCTGCGATCCGTTTTCGGTGGAGGCGGTGCGGGCGACGATGGGATCGCTGTTCTCCATGCCGATCGTGTCCGTGAAGTTTGCGGAGTTCAATGAGTGGCGGAAGAAGGCGGGCGCGCAGATGGTGGCGGCGTCGATGCACGGAAAGTCGGCGCATGATGCGGTGAAGTATTCCGAGCGCAGCGTCGTGCTGATGGGGAATGAGCAGGCGGGGCTGCCGAAGGATGTGGAGGCGGAGTGCGATACGCTGGTGCGCATTCCGATGATGGGCAAGGCCGACAGTCTCAATCTCGCCTCGGCTGCAAGTGTCATGATCTACGAAGTCTGGCGTGCGCGCGGGTATACCGGGGCGCGGACGTAGATGGCTGGGGAATTCAAACTCCTCGTCAGCGATGACTGGCGCGACTACGAGCTCTTGGATAGCGGCGACATGCGCAAGCTGGAGCGGTTCGGCAAGGTGCGGGTGAACCGGCCGGATCCGCAGGCGTTCTGGGCGCCAAAGACGCCGGTGGAGAGCTGGAAAGCGGATGCGGCGTTCGCGGCCAAAGGCGATGACGATGATCGCGGCGCATGGACGTTTCCCGGCAAGCAGCCGCCGGAGGATTGGCCGATTGCGTGGCAGGACCTGAAGCTGAATGCGCGGCTGGCGGCCTTCCGGCATATGGGCGTGTTTCCGGAGCATTCGGTGCATTGGCGCTGGGCGATGGATCGGGTGAGCCAAGCCAAGCGGCCGGTGAAGGCGCTGAACCTGTTTGGCTATACGGGCATGATGTCGCTGGCGCTGGCGAAGGCCGGGGCGGAGGTGGTGCACCTGGATGCCTCGCCGAAGTCGATTGCGCAGGGGCGGGAGAACCAGGCGCTGTCGGGGCTTGGGGACAAGCCTATCCGGTGGATCTGTGATGACGCGATGAAGTTCGTGGAGCGGGAGCTGCGGCGCGGCTCGAAGTACGACGTGATCGTGCTGGACCCGCCGAAGTTCGGGCGCGGGCCGAAGAGCGAGACCTGGCAGTTCGAGACGGATTTCACCCCCCTGCTCCGCCACGTCTCCACGCTCATGAGCGACCAGCCGCTGTTCGTGATCGCGACGGTCTATGCCGTGCGGCTGTCGTATGCGGCGGTTGGGCAGGCGCTCGCGTCCGCCATGAAGGGCGGCAAGGTCGAGTGCGGGGAGATGGCGATCAAGGAGAGCGGCGAGCGCGACCTGATCCTGCCGACCGGGCTGTTTGCGCGCTGGACGCCGTAGGGCGCGGTCGCTCGCAACGGAACGACACCATCCACCCCTCACCTGTCCGCCCCCCTTCGGGCGGGCGGGACCGCGTGGCTGGAGTTGGACAACGAACGATCAGGGTAAGCTGGAGCAACATGGTCCCGCCCGCCCGAAGGGGGGCGGACAGGTGGGGGGTGGCTCAACGTTCAAGATGGCGGTTGCTGGTTCAAGACGCTTACTGCCGCCGCTTCAACCAGATCGCATCGCTCTAAGGCTTCCGCTTTATCCGCGTGATCACCGAGGTGAAGCTCAGCGCCGGCTTGCCGTTGGCGGTGATCAAGCCGCGGACATAGATCAGCCGGCCGCCTGCCCGCGTGACTTCGCCCGTGGCCTCCATCACGTCACCGACATTGGCCGCCGACAGGAAGTCGCCCGAGAGGTTGACCGTTACGCTCGGGCCCTGGGTGTGCTCCTCGGAGATAGCGAAGCAGGCGAAGTCGGCGAAGGTGAGGAAGCAGCCGCCGTGCATGAAGCCGCCGCCATTCATGTGGCGCTTCTCGGCGATGAAGCGGCAGGTGACCCGGCCATCCTCGCCGCGGCGCATGTAGAACGGGCCTGTTCCGCTCTCGAACGTATCCTGCGGACAGGTTTTCCAGCCCGCCCAGGGGCCGGTCTCGATCAG
>DASYKO010000004.1:0-13748 GCA_035995285.1 Hyphomonadaceae bacterium
GCTCAGAACCTGCGGAAGATGGCTAAGCTCCTCTTCCAGCCATCCCAAGGAGCCACCGCATGATCGCGGCCTCGCGCCGCGGACTACGCCGGCCGCAGGGCCGGACGCTCTAACTCCCCATCGGCTTTGACCGATGGATCGAACGCTTCAGCCGTCGAGTTTTTCAACGGAATTTGCCGGAAACGGACACTCTGGCGACGCCCGTTGCATTGCACAACTTCCCTAGGGCCGGATGGCGATTTGTCGCCGGGCGAGGTTCGTTCGCGTCTGACATTCTATGGAGACGTCGTTGCTTTGGGGGCCGACCATGTTGAAGTCCATCGCGCTGCTCTTGCTCGTCGTGGCGACGTGGTGCGGGCCTGCGTCGGCACAAACAATCGCTGGTCGGTGGCAGACAACATACTTCTCGGCGTCGACCGGCAGGGAAACCTGGTTCATTCTCGATATCTCCCAGGAGAAAGGCCGCCTCTCGGCTCGCCGGTATGAGCTCGACAGCATCGAGCCGACGGCGGCCTCGAAGATCATGTTCGAGAAACGCAAACTTGCCGTGTCCATCGGCGATGACACATTCACCGGCGAGCTGAGCGCCGACGGCGGTCGCGTCGCGGGGCAGATGACGGCTGGCGGAACTTCATTCCCCTTGGCCTTCGATCGCGCCACGCCGGCAACGGGCTGGCCGTTCCCGCCGAAGCCGCATGCCATTCAGACGATCACCATGGACGACGGCGTGAAGCTGGAGGTCGTGGACTGGGGCGGCTCGGGGCGGCCGATCCTTTTTCTTGCAGGGATGACGGCGACGGCGCATGTGTTCGATGCTTTCGCGCCGCAGCTCGGGGCCAAGGGCCATGTCTACGGCGTGACGCGCCGGGGCTGGGGCGCTTCCGACAAGCCGGATCCGGCTGCAGGCGGCGACTACACCACGGAGCGGCTGGGCAAGGACGCGCTGGCCGTGATCGACGCCCTTCATCTCGACAAGCCCGTTCTTGTCGGCTGGTCCTACGGGGGCGCCGAGATGAGTTATGTCGCCTCGCGTGCGCCGGGCAAGGTCTCGGGGCTTGTCTATCTCGAAGGCGGCTATGCCTATGCTTTCTATGCGCCGGGCAATTACGAGCCCAGAGGCGCCAATCTCACGATGGACGCCAGTGATCTTCGCGCCAAGATAGCCCGCGCACTTGCGGCGCAATCGAGTGATGAGGCGGCTGCGATTATCCGCGACCTCTTGGAAACCAACCTGCCGCAGCTTGAAGCCGACCTGCACGCGGCGGATCAGGTATTAAGGGAGGATCCGAATGTCTGGCCGCGCCCGGCGCCTCAGTCGCTACAGGACCGGGTCGCAGCCGCCGTAGCGGCGGGTTACATGAAGCTTCCGGCGCCGAAGGTTCCCGTGCTCGCGATCTTCGCCGACCCAAGCTTCATGTTCCCCGGCATGACGCCTGCTGAGCAGGAATCTTACCGACGCAGCCAGGCCCGGGCGAGCGAGGTGGTCAATCGGTTCGAGGCGGGCAATCCTGGCGCGCGGATCGTTCGCCTGCCCAACGCTCGGCACGCGATCTTCATGTTCGCTGGACCCGACGTGCTTCGCGAGATGAATGCCTTCTTCGACGGGCTGGATTAGCTCCATTGGTCCGCCTTTTGCCGACATGGCGAGAGTCAATTTCGGGCCAACTCTTACCCCTCGTCCCTGCCCACTCGACAGTCCAGAAATCGCCGAAACAGACTCTTGCCACATTCATGCGAGAGTTTCCGCACTCATCGATGGAGTGGCTATGCAGCGTTTCACTTTGGGCCTGGCAGGCATGGCCTTGATGTTGAGTGCTGGCGTTGCGGCAGCCCAGACAACCACCTCCGTCGTCGTAGCCAAAGACTGGCTGCCGACATCGGCGCAGGCGGACGCAGCGCTGGCTGCTGTGAAGGACTACCTTTCTGCGACAGACCACCCGTCACAATGGGCCGGAAAAACGGCGGAAACGATGCTGGAGAAGCGTGAGCGTGCTGCCGTGTTACGGCAATATCCGTCGTACTCCCTCCGCATCATGGGGAAGATCAGCTCCGCGCAGCCCGCGCTTGCAGCTGAAGTCGCAGGGCGGAAAATCATCCAGATCAACGGCTTCTGCAACGCCAAGGGCAACGGTTGGCAATCTCCTGGTTTCCTCGTGATGGACGGCGGCGCCTGCTACTTCCACGCCGATTACGATCCGCAAACCGGCGCCATTGTTTGGTTTGGGGTTAATGGCGAAGCATAGTTCGAGAGCGCCACGATTGCCTGCTTTGGGCCAGAACCAGTCGGGTCGGCACATTGTTACGAACGGCGAGTGCTGCGATTTTCGGAGACCTTCTCTCTGTTCGGGCAGGGGCGGCGTCTTGCGCTTTCCCGCGCGTTAGAAGCCCGCTACCATAGGGGGCGTCCAACCGAGAGTTCCTCCATGTCCTGTGGCCAGCCACATATGATCCCGCTTCCGCAGGTGGGAGAGGCGTCGCAGACCGGCAAGCTGGCCGATGAGCTTGCCATGGCGATCCATCTTGGCGATCTCAGCCCGGGAACGCCGTTGCGCGAGATTGAACTCGCCGATGCGCATGGCGTGAGCCGCACCATCGTGCGGGCGGCGCTGCAGCGGCTGGAGGCGCAAGGGCTGGCGGAGATCACGCTCAACAAGGGCGCGCGGGTGAAGACGTGGGAGGGCGCCGCGATCGCAGACATGATCGAGCTGCATGCCTGCCTCACCTCGCTGGCGGCGCGCCACGCGGCCGAACGCGCCAGCCCGCAGCACATCGCGCGCATCCGGCAATTTGCCAATCTGCTTGAACATGTCGCCAAGGACGAAGGTCCGGCGCGGGAATTCCAGCACCTGCGCATCGGCTTTGCCCGCGCGCTGTTCGAGGCGGCGGGCCCAGCGCTTGCCGAACGCCTGCGCTCGGCGGCGCCGGTCGCGCCCCATCACGGCCGTGCGCTTGAAGACGTCCGGGATGCGGAAGGCCAGATGGAAGCGGCAAAGCTTGCGCGCGACGTTCTGCATGCCATCGAGAGCGGGGCGGCGGACGCTGCCGCGAAGGCTGCAGAGCGCCTCATCCGCCGCCATGCGGAGCGCGCATCTGTTGGCGCCGAGATGAAAACGACGAAGCCTGCGACGGGCCGCCGCGCACGAACGGCGGCCTGAGCGCTCGCCTGCCGCGCGAATTCCTGTTGCGCAAAAGCGACAAAACAACAACGCCGCCAGACTTCATGCGGCGATCGCGCACGACGTGATGCGAGCAATGTATACAGCGTCCCGCCGCACTCCTAAACGTTAGCCGGTGCGGGCCAGGCTGGCGGAGGAGGTCGCCTCCCGCTCCGTGAATTATGTGGGAGGCTTTACTTGAAAAAGATTCTGTTCGGCGCTGTGGCGTCGATCGCGATGCTGTGTGGCGCTGCTCCAGCACTCGCGCAGACGGGCCCTGACGCCGAAGTCGTGCAGGTGTGGGGCAAGCTCGAGGAGAACCTCGCAGCTGACCTCCAGAAATACGGATCGCGTGTCGACATCATCGACGCGGAGCGGATCCAGGCCGGCGGCTTCAACGATACCTCGCAGGCGCTGCAGATGCTGATGCCAGGCATTACCGTGCTGCCGAAGAACGGGGCGTTCGACTATGTCGCTACCTCGCTGCTCGGCGGCCGTTCCATTGACGTGATCTGGCTGGTCGACGGCGTGCGGATCTCCAACCGCCTCTACACGACGACCTCGCCGCTCGACACCATTCCGGCCAACATGATCGAGCGTATCGAAGTGATCAAAGGCGGGCAGAGCCTGTTCTATGGCACCTCGGCGATCTCGGGCGCGATCAACATCGTCACCAAGGGCTTCACCGACACCCAGCACAGCCAGCTCTCGATCGGCGCATCCTCCGACGAAGGCCGCCACATCTCAGGCTCGACCTCGGGGGCCTATGGCGACAATCGCTTTGTCGTGTTCGCCAGCCATGACGAGGCCGAAGGCTTCCAGCCGTTCCCCTCGAGCGCCTACCAGCCCAGCGCCTCCGACCGGAACCGCGGCTATGACGTCACCAACATGGGCATCAAGTACGGCTATGAGTTCTCGGATGCCCTGAAGGTCTCGGCCAACTACATCCACACCGACGCCGTGCTCGACTTCGCCGGCGCCTCGGACTTCCACACCGCCAACAACGAGCGTGACGAGGACATCCTCTCGGCCAAGCTCGACTGGTCTGCCGGGGATAATTTCGACTTCTTCGCCAAGGCCTATTACCACTGGTGGGACACCCGCTACACCGAGATCCACAACACGGAGCCGCCGTCGGGCAGCCTCATTGTCTTCAACGATCGCGACGCCTGGGGCTTCGAGGATTACGGCATCAACCTGATGGGCCAGATGAAGCTCTCCGACAGGATGACCTTCGTCGCCGGTGTCGACTACCAGAACTACAATGGCCAGGACGAAGTGTTCCTCATCGGCAAGAAGACCGAGGACGTCGTCGCCCCGTTCGTGCAGATGCGCTGGAATCTTGACGTACTGCAGGGCCTGCGCATTGCGGCCGGCGGGCGCGCCAACTTCCCCTCGGGCGATGGCAGGACGAATGTCTGGAACGTTTCGGCCGACCTCGACATCTCGGACTATTTCTATGCCCGCGGCCAGATCGGCACCTCGTTCCGCCTGCCGGATGCGTATGAACTGTTCGTCGCTGATCCGTGCTGCGAGCAGGGCAATCCGAACCTGGAAGGAGAGGAGAGCTTCAATACCGAGCTCGGCTTCGGCGGCCATGGCGATCGCGTGCGCTGGGAGGTCACGGGCTTCCACCGCGAACTCGACAACCTGATCCAGCTCGTCACCCTGCCGGACCTGCGCACGGGCGCACAGCCCGGCAATTACGGCTGCACGGACGATCCGGTGAATGGCTGCTTCGACATGTTCGAAAATATCAGCGGCGGCATTGAAACCAACGGCGCCGAATTCACGGTGGCGATGGACTTCACCGACGAACTGACCGGCACGTTCGACTGGACGCACACCGAGGCGCAGTTCGACGGCACGGAAAATCAGGTGCAGGACATTCCGGTCGACACGGCGAAGGCCTCGATCGATTGGACGCCCGGGAACCAGCCTTGGGGCATAGGCGCCTCGGCGATCTGGGTGGGCGAGATGTTCGACGACGTTCCCTCGGGCGTCGGCCGCATCGAGGATGGCGACTTTGCCGTGTTCGACCTCAACGCGCACTGGTTCCTGGACGCTGACCGCAAGCACAAGCTGAGCCTGCGCGTGGAGAACCTGTTCGACGAGACCTACTACACCTCGATCAACCGCGGACGGTTCGATGGCACGGGTGATCCGGGTACGGCCTATGCGGCGCCGAACCTGGGAACGCCGCAGAGCTTCCACGTCGCCTACACGTTCGACTTCTAGGACCTGCACACTCCGGGAAGTCGAAAGGCCCCTCTCTGCGCAAGCAGGGAGGGGCTGTTCGTTTGAGGGCGGCCTAGTTGGCGGGAGCGGGCGCCGGCGCCGATTTGGCTGCATCGCGCTCGGCAATGCGCCTTTCGACATCGGGAACGAGCGGCTCTGCGCGTGCGCTGATCTGGGGCTCTGCGGCAGTCGCTGCGGCCTTGCAGTATTTCAGGGCGGCATCGAGATCCTCGGCCCAGTCGAAGCCGCCGACCAGCTTGGTGCACAGGTCGAACTGCGCCGGGGGATAGCCTGCGTCCGCGGATTTCCTTAGCAGGGCAAAGGCTGCGTCCTGATCCGGCCCGGGCACCTTGCCCGAGAAATAAAGCAAGCCCAGCTGATAGTCGGCGCCGGGCGCGCCCTTGGTCTGCGCCGCCTTGAGGGCGACCTCGGACGCTGGAGGATCGGCCGTCACGCCTTCGCCTTCGCGCAGGCGCCGTCCGTATTCGACCAATCCCTGGCCGAGGCCAAGTTCGCCGGCCGCCTTGTATTCCGCGGTGGCGGACATCTCGGTTTTTTCGCGGTCGATCTGGATGTCGTACATGAAGATGTTGGTGAGAAAATCGCCGTAGTACATGTGACCCGCCGGATCGCCTGCATCCGACGCCTTGGCGCACACATCGGCGGCTGCGTCCTGGTCCATCTCGCGCCCGGGCAAGTCCCTCTGCATCACGGCGCACTGCAGCGCCAGGGCGGAGGGCTCGCCTGCATCGGCCAGCGCCTTGAGCTGGTCATAGGTCTCTGGCTTGAACTTGCGCGTGGCGATCTCCAGCCCGGTCAGCGTTTCGAAGTCCGCGAACGCAACGCCGAACGGGGCGACTTTTGCGCGATCGGCTTCCAGCTTGGTCGCTGCAGCGCTTGCCGCTGCTGCAGCGCGGGCTTCGGGCGAGAATTTTTCCCACGGACGGATCAGCCAGACGCTCGCCCCGATCACGGCGATCACCGCAACGGCGGCTACGGTGCGCCACAGCGCGCGCAGCTGGCGGTTGGGCGGCGGCCTCAGCGGCTTCACGTTCTGCTTGCCGGCGAGCACCTTCACCTGCTTGACCACGTCGCGGTAACCCGGATGCGAGCGGTCGCCGGACCAGCCGATCAGGTCGGCGGTGTGGATGAGGTTGAAGGGCACCGGGATGTTCACCGGCTGGATCATCACGGGGACAAGAATTCCGCGCTCGCGCCCGACCGAGCTTTCGGCGCGCACCCATTCGGACTTCACCGACTCCCGCGACCAGACGACGATCACCGCCTTGGCCTGTTCCAGGACGGACTGGATCTTTTCGTCGAACGTCTGGCCCGGCTCCAGCCCCTCGTCCCACCAGACATCGAGGTTCTCGACCTTGAGCGCATCGGCGAGATCTTCGGCCTTGGCGCGGTCTGCCTTGCGGTAGGAAATGAAGACGTCGGCCATCGCGTGTCCCCTGATGTCCCTGATTTTGCCAAGTCCTAGCAGCGCTGCGGGCGGCAGGGAACGGGGCTAATCAGCGAGGCGGCGAGGGCGGCGTTGGTTTTACGTTGCCGCCACAACCATGATCGGGATCATGGTGGCGATCATCACGGCCGCCTGGACGGCCTCGATTGCGGCCTTGGTGACGGAGGAGGGAAGCATGCCGCCCTCGGCAATCGCCTTGATGCGCGCCTTGTGGGCCTTGATGAAGTCGCGATCGAAATTGTGCTGCAGGATGTCGGAATAATAGGCCAAGGCGATGATCGCGCCGTCGCGCACGTCTACCGGGCCGCTGCCCGTGATGGCGGCGCGCAGGCGCTGTTCCAGCTCACGCTCGGGGGCAGGGTTGGCTTCGGGATAAGTGGTGCGTGTAAAGAACAGGATCTTCGATTTCGTCTCCGATATGATGCCGCGTGCTGCGAGACGGTCGTAAAGCGGATCGGTGAGTTCCCGATTGCCTGCGAGCGCGCTGACATACTCGCGCGCATTGCGGCCGGAGCTGCAGCCGACCACCACCTTGAGGCAGGCGTCGATATAGCCATCGCCCATTGGCTTGGTGTCCACCACGGCCAGCCTTTTCGGCGGCTCGCCGACTTCAGCCAGCCGGCCGCCGAGGACGAGTTCGGTGAGGGCTGCGCCTGCGAGGCCATAGTCGATATAGGCGCCCTTGCGCTCTCCGGTCTCGTCGTGGAGCGCGAGCAGGAGAATGCTCTCCGGGATGGTCAGATCATTGGCCACGTGTGTCCCCAAGCTTCAGCCGCGGGCAAGGCGCGGCGGGGCAGTTCTAACGCGTGATTGCTCCGCGAAGGAAGCGCCATTGGGCATTAAAGCCGACGCCAGGATCAGGCAGGGTCGAGCTCCGCCTTTACATGCGTTTTTATCCAGCCCCTGCCTTCTGTCAGTGCGGGCGCCTTACATGTGAGTTCGAAGACCGCGGTACGCGAATCGGGATCGATTTGCACGGGTTTAGATATCCAGCCACCGCCGACGCTTTCGTCCGTGAAAACGAGAACTGAGTTCGGTCTGATCTTGAATCCGGACGGCGCCTTCAGCCGAACCAGCTGAGTTCTAATCTGCCGTCGCTCTTGAACGAAATTCACCAAGTCGGCCGACTTGCATATCACGCTAAACTCGCCAGCGTAGGACTCCGTTATCTCGTCGCTGGTGGGAGCGTTTACCTGGGCATCCAAGATCGTCGGAAAAGCGACAACGACCATCGCATACAGCGCGAGTCCAAAAACTGTCAGGGAGGCATATCGCTCGACCTTTGACGCGATGGCGCCAACACGCATGAAAGCGCCCTCTGCTCGAGGGGAACGTTTGCGCGGAGAAAATTCAGGATTGGGTTGTCGACTCTCAGCAATCTTCACACGTCTGCGAGGGCTGAACAGGAAAGCAATTACTGAGGCAAGTGCACCCAGAATGCACACCGTGAGTAAGATCATCGGAATCTCTTCGCCGGCGCCATGCATGACGCCGTAGACGATGAGAAACACCAGCAACATGGCCACGACGACAAGAACGACATCAATGACGTTCTTGGATGCTCGCTTGGACAATTCGCGAATTAGGTCAGACAGGACGCTAAGCGGATCGCCAGTTTTCTCGCTACTCGGCTTATCTTTGTTCGTCACTGCTTCCCCCTACCCAACAACAGGTAAGGTACTGCAGGAAGTGCAATTCTGACAATCGATCTTTAGAAGGCGCCGCCTCGACCTGTCGCGGCGGAATCCGGAAGCGATCGCTGGGGAAGGCCCGCCGCGGGGAAAGTCCTGAGAGATCCAGCACTCTATTCGGCTGGCACCCGCAACGTGCCCGACGGGCTGGTCACGTTCCGCATCGGCAGGCCGGGCTGGCCCGCCTGATCCGGATGCGCCTCGACATAGGCGCGTTTGAGTTCTTCCGAGCGCGAATGGTTTCCATCCGGAGACCAGCCGGGTGGATTGGCGAAGCGGCCGATCCAGCGCCAGGGGCGCAGGCCGTCGCGCGCGCAGTCGGAGAGAAGCGCGAAGAGTTCGTGGTAGGCGACGATCAGCGGGTTGAATTTTCCGAGCGGCTTGACGATGCCGTAGACCGGCTTGTCGTCGTCGCGCTCGGGCACATAGGTGCCGAACATCCTGTCCCAGATCATGAACACGCCGGCGAAGTTGGCGTCGAGATAACGCGGGTTCGTTGCGTGGTGGACGCGGTGATTGCTCGGGGTGTTGAGCAGCCATTCGAACCAGCGCGGCATTTTCCCGATGGCCTCGGTGTGGATCCAGAACTGGTAGAGCAGGTTCACGCCCGCCGAGAAGGCGATGAAGGCCGGATGGAAGCCGAGTAGGACCAGCGGCGTCGAGATGATGACGAGGCCGGTCATCGGTCCGAACCAGGGCTGCCTCAGCGCGGTGGTAAGATTGTAGTGGGTCGAGGAATGGTGCGTGACGTGCTCGGACCAGAACCAGCGCACGCGATGCGCGAAGCGGTGCTTCCAGTAGTAGATCAGGTCGTAGCCGAGGAAGACGAGGAGGAAGCTCCACCACGTGACCGGCATGTCGAACAGGCGGAAAGGCCAGGCCAGCATCAGGAGCCAGAGGCCGACCGAGGCGAGGAGGGTGTCGACCACAACGCTGCCGAGGCCCATCGCCATGGAGACGATTGCGTCCTTTGTCTCGTAGCGGCCGTTGGCGCGGCCCGTCTTCACCGCCCACCATTCGAGGGCGACGGCGATGATGAAGACCGGAATGGCCAGCTTGGTGGGCGAGGGGAAGTCCATGAGCGCATGAGTCTCATGGCCGAAGGCGCCTGTGAAGGAGGCGCCGCAAGGGTATCGCAGAGGGCAATTGACCGCAGGGCGTGGCCGCAGGACAGTGCTCGCAGGCGGCTGCACGTTCAAAAGCGAGAATGGCCGCGTCAGGGAGAGACATCATGCGCAAGTGGGCGGCGGCCGCTCTGGCGGCGACTTCAATCATGGCGATCGGCGCAGGTGCGCTGGCCCAGCAGGCGCCAGCGCCGGCCGCGGCGCCCGCCGCGGTGCGCGGGGCAAAGCCGGAGAAGGTTGCCGAGGGGGCCAAGGAAGTAATCGCGGAGATGCGCGACGGGGTGAAGCTCGCGGGCAATCTCTACACGCCTGCGGGGGCCGGGCCGTTCCCGTGCGTGGTGCAGCGCACGCCCTACGGGAAGGACGCGATGTTCGCGAGCCCTGCCGGCGCGAAGAAGTATATCGACGCGGGCTATGCCTATCTGGTGCAGGATGTGCGCGGGAAGGGCCGGTCGGACGGGTTCTACCAGGCGTTCATCAACGATGCGTTCGATGGCTATGACACCGTCGAGTGGATGGCCAAGCAGCCCTGGTGCAACGGCAAGATCGGCATCACGGGCGCGAGCGCCATGGGCTATACGACGATGCTGGCCTCGACGATGAACCCGCCGCACCTGAAGGCGGCGTATGCGATCGTCACGCCGTCGACGCGCCTGACGGGCACGTATATCGGCGGCGCGTTCAAGCAGAAGGATTCCGGCGACTGGAGCCGCGGGCAGGGCATTGGCGAGGACGTGATTGCGTTCTCGGCGGGGAATTATGCGGATGGCTCGTACTGGGAGCGGACGGAGATCGGCGATCATCGCAAGTACATCTCCATCCCGACTTACCAGCAGGGCGGGTGGTACGACATCTTCAACGAAGGGAACGTGCGCAACTTCATGTACCTGCAGCATGACGGACTGCTGGGCGCGCGCGGCAACCAGAAGCTGGAGATGGGCCCGATCGGCCATGGCGCTCTGTCGGGCGACATGGAGTATCCGGCGGGCGGGAGCCTCGCGGCCGGGTCGAACGAGATCCGCTGGTGGGATTACTGGCTGAAGGGGACCGACAACGGCATCATGGATGAGCCGCCGGTGAAGGTCTACATGATGGCCGGCGCGCGGAAGGGCAAAGCCTCGGCGAAGAACCGCTGGATGTATTTCGGCGACTGGCCGCCTGCCCCGCGCAAGCAGGACTTTTATCTCCACACCGATGGCTCGCTGACGACCAAGGCGCCGGCGGAGGCCTCGGCCCAGAAGGCCTACTATTTCGATCCGAAGAAGCCGGTGCAGACGATCGGCGGGGCGAACCTCACGTTTGATCGCGGTCCGATGGACCAGCGGCCGATCGGCAAGCGGGCGGATTATCTGAAGTTCGAGACCAAGGTGCTGGACAAGGATGTCGTCGTCGCCGGGCCGGTGACGATGGACCTGTGGGCCTCGACCGACGGGCCGGACACGGACTTCATGGTGAAGCTGGTTGACGTTTATCCCGACGGCTACGAGGCCATCGTGCTCGATAGCGCGATCCGCACGCGCTATCGGAACGGTCGCGAGCCGGACCAGATCAAGATGATGACGCCGGGGGCGCCGGAGAAGCTCACCATCGATCTGTGGGATACTGCCCTTACCTTCGAGAAGGGGCACAAGATTGCGGTGCATGTGACCTCGTCGAATTTCCCACGGCTGGATGTGAATCCCAACACGGGCGAGAATCCTGGGCCGAATGCCAAGGGCCGCGTGGCGCGCAACACTGTGTTCATGGATGCGGGCAAGCCATCGGCGATCACGCTGCCGGTCATCTACATGCCGGAATAAGGCGATGACCGAGGGGCGGGCTTACGACGTCATCGTCTACGGCGCGACCGGCTTCACCGGCCGGCTCGTGGCCGAGCACATGCTGGCTATGTATCGCGTGGGCGAGAGCACGCGATGGGCGATGGCGGGGCGGAGCAAGGCGAAGCTGGAGGCGGTGCGCAGGGAGATCGGCGCGCCGGACACGCTGCCGCTGGTGATTGCGGATGCGTCTGATCCTGCCTCGCTGCTGGCTATGGCGAAGTCAGCGAAGGCGGTGATCACGACGGTGGGTCCCTACCAGCTCTATGGCGAGCCGATGGTGGCGGCGTGCGTCGAGGCCGGGACGGACTATGTCGATCTCTGCGGCGAGCCGGCCTGGATGGCGGAGATGATCGGCAGGTACGATGCGAAGGCGAAGGCATCGGGCGCTCGCATCGTGTTTTCGTGCGGGTTCGATTCCATACCGTTCGATCTCGGCGTGGCGTTCCTGCAGCGGCAGGCGAAGGAGAGGCTGGGCTCTGCCATGCCTCGCGTGCGTGGGCGCGTGCGCAAGATGAAGGGCGGGTTTTCCGGCGGCACGGCTGCCAGCCTGATGGCGACGCTGGAGGCTGCCGGGCGTGATCCATCGATCATGAAGACGATGGCCAATCCGTTTGCGCTGACGCCGGGGTTCACCGGGCCGGCGCAGCCTGCGGACAACAAAGCGGTGCATGACGAGAAGGCGGGAGGGTGGGCAGCGCCCTTCGTGATGGCTGCCATCAACACCAAGAATGTCCACCGCACCAACTTCCTGCGCGGGCACCCTTACGGCACCGACTTCCTCTATGATGAGATGGCCTCGACCGGCGAGGGTGAGAAAGGGAAGAAGCGCGCCAAGCAGGCGGCGCTTGGCGCGTCGCTGGGGGATGTGTTGCTGGGCTTCGGGCCGACGCGGGCGCTGATCCGGCAGATCGCTTTTCCCAAGCCCGGTCAGGGGCCGACGAAGGAACAGCGCGAGACGGGCATGTACGACGTGTTGTTCGTTGGAGAGCTGAAGGATGGGCGCATGCTGCGCGTCTCGGTGAAGGGCGACAAGGATCCGGGCTACGCCTCGACGTCCAAGATGATCTCGGAGAGCGCGATGTGCCTGGTGCGCGATGTCGGGCGCGATGAAACGCCGGGCGGCGTGTGGACGCCGGGCGCCGCGATGGGCGACAAGCTGATCCAGCGGCTGGAAGCCAACGCCGGACTTCGTTTCGCGCTCGAGAACTAGCCGATAATTCTGGCCTGCCGTGTACGGACGGCTAGCTGTCAAAAGCGAAGCCCCGGCGGCGGCGCGGAATTTTCAGACGCAAGCACACACCTCCGAAATTTTTGCGTCCGTTGACGCCGCAACGCGATTCGCGATGACTTGAGGTGTGGGGGACACCGCGAATTGGAGCGCGGTGAAGCGTGTAGCCGGGTGGCGGCGCCGCGAGGGGAAAAGCCAGACAGGACATTCGTGTCTCCGGCTCGCCGGTTACGAATGTGATGATGAGCGCCTGCGAGTTACCCTCCAGGCGCCAATGAGAGCCCGTGCGCTAAAATGCCGGGCTAGTCCAAAGCGCATGCCCACTTGCGTGCGCTATGGGCTGAGAGCGCGGCCACTGGGGGACGCGCGCGGTTGGGGCGGCAGGGGCGGGAGCAATCCCGCTCCTGTTGTCCCGCTGTGTCGAAAATTCAGATGACGGTCAGACTGCGGCCACAGCGGTTGCGCGGCGTGGCGGCCAGCTGAACCATGCGGCGCTGAGGCCGAGCGCTAACAGGGCCGCTGCGCCATAAAGATACGTATTCGAGGCGTCGAAGAAGTCGTCGGTGATGACCGGCGCAAGGTCGGAGGAGCCAGGCAGGTAGCGGATGGGAACCCGGGCTTCGGGCGGCGCTTGCGCCACGCGGGAGAAGAGGAAAGCGTTTACGCCTCGCGTAACAGTCAGCGTGCGTCCGGCCTGATCGGTCCACTGCAGGGTGAGGTAGTAGTCGTGGAGGGCTTTGTGGCGTCTGCCGTGGCTGCGACGGACATCATCTGTTCCCTTGAGAACCGTGGCCGTGGCCTCAACCCAGTATGTGCGGATGGCGCTGAGGTCGCGCTCGCGCTGCCATGCCCAGTGCGCGGTCGGCAGAGAGGCAAGGACCAGCACGACGGCGGCGACCCTGAGGAATTGCCTGAGCGTGACGCCTTCGTTGTCGATCGTAGTGTCCAGGATATCCACGCGAGCCCCCGCTGCATCCGGAAATGCGGCCACGGCCTCTCACGTATACCAGCCTGACCTAAGGGT
>DASYKO010000005.1:0-3276 GCA_035995285.1 Hyphomonadaceae bacterium
GCAGCTCAACGGAGAAGGTCCGATGATCGAGGAAAGGTGCATCGAGAAAGGCCTGCGGATGACCGAGCAGCGCCGCGTGATCGCGCGCGTGCTCAGCCAGGCTGCCGACCATCCCGACGCCGAGGAACTGCACCGCAGGGCCGCGGCGGTCGATGCCAACATCTCGCTGGCGACCGTGTACCGCACCGTGAAGCTGTTCGAAGATTCCGGCATCATCGAGCGGCACGATTTCCGCGACGGACGCTCGCGCTATGAAGAGGCGCCTGAAGAGCACCACGACCACCTGATCGACGCCAGGAGCGGCAAGGTCGTCGAGTTCAAGTCGGATGAGATCGAGAAGCTGCAGATCGAGATCGCCAGGAAGCTCGGCTATCGCCTGGTCGACCATCGCCTGGAACTCTATGGCGTGCCGCTGGCCGAGGAAAAGAAATAGCCGTGGCAGACGCGCCTAAACCCCCCGAGAAGAGGGGCCTCTTCATCAAGACCTATGGCTGTCAGATGAACGTCTACGATTCCGAAAGGATGAGGGACGTGCTTAGGCCGTTGGGTTATGCGCCCGTGGACAGCCCTGAGGCGGCCGACCTTGTCGTGCTCAACACCTGCCACATTCGCGAGAAGGCGACGGAGAAGGTGTTCTCCGAGTTGGGGCGATTGAAAGACCTGAAGGAAGCGGGCGGGGGCAGGCTTCGCATTGCGGTCGCCGGATGCGTCGCCCAGGCGGAGGGTGAAGAGATCCTGCGCCGCCAGCCGGCCGTTGACATGGTGGTGGGGCCGCAGAGCTATCACCGTCTGCCGGAGATGATCGCGAAACTCTCGCGCAAGACTGGCGACGTGCTTGAGACGGATTTTGCGGCGGAAGAAAAGTTCGACGCGCTGCCCAAGACGCGCGAGATCGACGGGCCGTCGGCCTTCCTCTCGGTGCAGGAGGGCTGCGACAAGTTCTGTACGTTCTGCGTGGTGCCCTACACGCGCGGCGCGGAGTTCTCGCGCAGCGTCGATGCGATCGTGGCCGAGGCGCGCGAGCTTGCCCGGAAGGGCGCAAAAGAGATCGTGCTCATCGGGCAGAATGTGAACGCTTGGCATGGCGCTGCGCCCTCGCACGATATGCGGGGCGGGGAGTGGAGGCTGGGGGATCTTATCCGCCATGTCGCCAAGGTCGGCGGGATCGAGCGTATCCGCTATACGACGTCTCATCCGAAAGACATGAGCGATGATCTCTTCGACGTGCACGCCGAGGTCGAACAGCTGGCGCCGTTCTTCCACTTGCCGGTGCAGTCGGGGTCGGACCGCATTCTCAAGGCGATGAATCGCCAGCACACCGCGGCGGACTATCTTCGGATCATGGAGCGCATGCGGCAGGCACGACCCGACATCGCCATGGCGTCGGATTTCATCGTCGGCTTCCCGGGCGAGACCGACAAGGATTTCGAGGACACGCTGGCGCTCGTTAGAGAAGTCCACTTCGCACAGGCCTACGCTTTCAAGTATTCGCCGCGGCCGGGCACGCCTGCCGCGGGCATGCAGCTGCAGGTGGCGGAAGAGGTGAAGGACGAGCGGCTGGCGCGGCTGCTGCGGCTGCTCCACGACCAGGCGCAGGCATTCAACACGGCCACTATCGGCAAGCGGGCGAGCGTGCTGTTCACGCGGCCGGGCAAGTTCGATGGTCAGGTCCTGGGCTATTCGCCATGGATGCAGCCGGTGCATGTGGCCGGGGCTGCACACTTGAAGGATCGGATGGCTGAGATCGAGATCGTCGGAGCGACCATGTCGAGTCTCACTGGTGAGCTGGTGGCCGGAAAACTCGTTGAGGCTCTTGCCGAGGTGTCTGCGTGACAACCAAGCCCAAGCAAGTCCGCACCGCCCGCTTCGCCATCCCGATCGCAAACCCGCAGCTGCTGCGCGACGTATGCGGGCCACACCACACGCACCTGACGCACCTTGAGCAGGCCTTCGCTGACGATGGCGTGCGCGCCGAGAGCCAGGGCGGAGAGATTGTCGTCACAGGCAATGGCGACGGGGCCAAGCAGGCGGCGGATGCCCTGCAGGCTTTTGCGAACAGGATTTCCAACGGCGCGGAAGCGACCGCCGGCGAACTCGATGCGGCGATCAAGCTGTCGCAATCGCACGGGATGGCGGCGGCGTCCGGCGATGCTGTGATGGGCCTGCGCAAACCGGTGATGGCGCAGACGCCGGGCCAGCGCAGCTATCTCGAAAAGCTCCTGAGCGATGAGCTCGGGCTGGTGTTCGGCGTCGGCCCGGCCGGCACGGGCAAGACCTATCTGGCGGTGGCCGTCGGCGCGGCTGAGCTGAAGGCCGGCAAGCGCGAGCGGCTGATCGTGGCGCGGCCTGCGGTCGAGGCCGGCGAGAAGCTCGGCTTCCTGCCCGGCACGCAGGAGGAAAAGGTCGATCCCTACATGCTGCCGATCTGGGATGCGCTCAACGAGTGCCTCGGCGCGCAGGAAGTGGACCGGCGGAAGGAACGCCGCGAGATCGAAGTGGCGCCGCTCGCCTTCATGCGCGGACGCACGCTCAAGAACGCGTTCGTGGTCATCGACGAAGCGCAGAACGCAACCGTGCCGCAGATGAAGATGGTGCTCACCCGCCTCGGCCGCGGCTCGCGCATGATCGTCACCGGCGATCCCTCGCAGACCGACCTGCCGGGCGGCGTGCGCTCGGGCCTTGCCCACGCGCTCACGATCCTTGATGGCGTCAAGGGCGTGGCGATCGAGCAGCTGACCAAGGCGGACGTGGTGCGTCACGAACTCGTGGGCCGCATCATCGAGGCTTATGACCAGGACGCAACAAAGGGCGCCGCGAAGAAGTGAGCGCGTCTCCCACAATCAGCATCGACCTGCGCATCGAGGATGCGCGATGGAACGCGCTCGGCGACATCGAGGCGCTGTCTGCGCGTGCGCTCGAAGCGGCGGCGAAACGTACGGGCGAGGCCGGCGAGGTCGCGGTCCTGCTGACCAACGACGCCGAAATGCGCGCGCTCAACAAGCAGTGGCGCCAGATCGACAAGGCGACCGATGTGCTCTCCTTTCCGTCAGACGGGCCCCAAATTCCGGGAGAACCAAGGCATCTGGGGGACATCGCGATAGGTCACGAAACCGCCATGCACGATGCGGAAACCATGAATCGCCCGTTTGACGGGCATTTCAGTCATCTTTTGATTCATGGCTTCCTGCATCTCATCGGATACGATCATATCGAACCTGAAGACGCTGCCGTGATGGAACCCCTGGAAGCCGACATACTCGCCCAGCTTGGCTGGCC
>DASYKO010000006.1:0-1695 GCA_035995285.1 Hyphomonadaceae bacterium
GTAGCTGGCGCGGCATTCGATGAAGACGGTGGCGATGATGTTGTGGCCGGAATTCATGTCGGCCAGCAGTTCATCGAGCAGGTAAACCGGCGTGCGCTTGAGCACGTTCTGGAAGACGTGCGTCAGCGGGTTAGGCAGGGCGCCGATAAGGTTGCGGCGGTCCCAGAGGTGGTGATGCGGATCGATAATGCGCTGCGCGGGATCGATGATGGCTTCGAGCATGAGACGCTACTTACTGGGCTGGTTGTGCGGGTTGGGGAATAACGACGGCGGGCGGGCGCAGGCGGGAGTCGGGACGGGCAACGGCCCACATTTCCCAGGCGATCTTTTTCTCGAGGCCATTGGGATCATCGTCAATGCGGTCGAGCGTTCCGTGATTGCGGCCTTCCATCCAGGTGAACTCGTATTTCGCGCCGACCTTCTGCAGCTCCTGCTCTAGAAGCCGCGCGGCTTCATCGAGGTGGAAGGTGTCGAGCGTGCCCATGATGAGGTGGATCTTGCCGTCGAGCACGGAGCGCATGCCGGTCCAGTCGCGGCGAATGATGTAGCTGATGTCGAAATGGTCGCGCCAGTAGCGGGCGACGACGGGATCGACCTTGCCGGTGACGCGGTCGAATAGGGGCTGCGGGCGGCCGTCTTGCCCGCGCGGAGAGAAGACCCAGTCGAATGAATCGATCTGTCCGCCGAAATCGCCGAGCACGTTTTCTTCTTGCGTGTATTCCTTGAAGGAGGTGGTTTCCTTGCCGCTGGGATCGCGCACCAGGTATTGCGGCGAGCCGTCGGGGCGGATGTAGGCATTGGCGCCGTCGCGATAGAGGTCGATGCCGGTGAAGGCGCGGAAGTCGACCGGATCGGGCGCGCGGGCCCAGGTTCCGCCGAAGACGTCCGGATAGCGCACCTGTTGCCAGATCGCGAACCAGCCGCCGGAGGAATGACCTGTGGTGAAGCGGCCGGAGGGCTTGGCGTCCATCCGGTACTGGCCTTCGAGCCAGGGGATCAGCTCCTCGGTGAGGGCGAGGCCCCACGGGCCGTTGTTCACCGAGTCCGCGAACTCGTGCGTGCCCCATGGGGATGAGTGGTCGAGGAAGACGCGGATCATCGGCGGCGTCTGGCCGGTCTTCATCAGGTCGTAGTGGCGGCGCGCGGCGGCCGGCAGGTTGGCGAGCGAGGCGCCGAAGCCTTCGGCGCGATAGACGGTGGGGTAGCTGTCGCGGCTGGTGTCGTAGTCGGGCGGCAGGAGGACGATCCCGCGGATGCGGATCTGCTTGCCCCAGAACTCAGAGAGCGCGTTGGAGACGAAGTCGATCTGCTTGATGTGGGCGTTGGCTTCTGCGTCCAGCGGGCCGCCCGGCATCTGGGGCGCAAGCGGAGGTGCGCCGCCGGGCGTAAGCTGGATAGCCGCATTGGGATTGGAGCTGGCGAAGACGTCGCGCTCGCGCTTCAGCGTGATGTTGATCGGAGTGGAGGTGGGCAGGGTGACCTTGATCGGGACGGAGACGAAGTCGTTCTCCTGGTCAACCAGGCGGTAGGCGGCGTTGTGGTTGGTGTCGAGGCGCACCTGCACCCAGTATTCGCCGGGCTCCACGCGAGAGAGGGCGCGGGGATAGGCGAGGATGTCGGCGTCGAAGCGGGTGGGGTCGCCGGGGGAGACGAAGGGGGCTTCCTGCGCGGCGATGAAGGTGGCGGGGGAGGTGG
>DASYKO010000007.1:0-4574 GCA_035995285.1 Hyphomonadaceae bacterium
TGTGCGTGCCGTTGAGCGGGATGATGCGCGCGTCGTGGATCATCTCGCTCTCGATCACCACATGGTTCGGCGACTGCATGATCCGCGTCGTGTTGTTGTAGAGATAGTTGCCGATCGGCGGGCCGGACGTGCCGAGGATGATGCAACGCTCGTTGATGTTGCGCTCTTCCGGGTTGTTGTAGCCATAGCCCGCAGGGCGCGCGCCGCCGCCGGCAGCGGGCGGGCCGCCGCGACGACCACCGCCCCCACCCGACTTGGTCGGCACCTGGCCGTTGGCCGGCTCGACGATCCAGGACGTGCGCCACGTGCCTTTGACGATGGCGTAGTTGTTGCCCGGATCGATCCAGAACGAGTTGTAGCCGCGGCCGGATGCGAGGTCCTTGCCGTCGAGCTTGCCGTCGGAAAGCTTCTGGTTGTCGTCGGTCTGCTGGCGGATGTTGGAAGCGTTGCCGGCGCGGGCCTTCTTGGCCTCGTCATCCGTCATCACCAGGTTCTTCACACTGCCGCCGCGGCGCATCGAGGTGTTGGACGCGTTGGACCAGACGCCGGTGATGTCCGGCCGGCCGTCCTTGAGGCGCGGAACCGTGTAGCCCGGCTCGGTCATCGGCGCGTTGATCGCAGCCTTGTCGGTTTCCAGGCCGGCCGTGGTGATGCCCGACTTGATGTCGCCGAAGTCGACCCCGACCGCCTGGGCGCTCGCCGCGCCTGCTCCGCCAAGGGCGAGAGCCAGGGCCGTGGCTGCCAGCGAAAGATGGCGCAGATGGATCATGCTGGTTCTCCCGATGCCGGATTTGCTACCGGCATTCATGCAGTGTCTTACGCTGTTAGATGCCGAATCCGTCTCAAGGCCACAAGCTGCGGGGGCGCCGCATGGGGCATAATCGCGCCGAAGTGAAGGATTCACCGGCCCTTCTGTGGGTTAATCGGCTCGGAAACCGGCTGATCGGGGTATTCCCGCGCGTCAGGTCGCCCCGTCCAGCACGGCCTGCACCAGGGCTACGGCCTCCGGCGAATCCCACTTGGCGGGATAATCCAGCCGAACCACTTCCTTGCCGGACTTGTCGTAGATGAGGGTCGTCGGGAAATTGCCGGTCTTGGCGTCGGCGTTCACGTCGTACTTGTCGTCATAGAAGAACGGCAGCGCCCCGCCCGTGAGCTGAAGGAATTTCTTGTGCGCGGAGTCGCGCGCTTCCGCATAGCCATTGGCCACGGGGATCACGACCACGTCCTTGCCGGCGAACGCCTCCTGCAGCTTCACCAGAGTGGGCATCTCTTCCACGCACGGCCCGCACCATTCGGCCCAGACATTGTAGACCACCACCTTGCCCTTGTAGTCGGCAAAGGAATGAACCGCGCCCGTCTCGTTGACGAAGGGCGAAGGCGGCAAGGGCAAGCCCTTGTTCTCCTGGCTGAGCTTCTCGAACTCGCCCTTGGCGAAGCTCTTGATGTCCGGGGCGGATTTGCCCGCACCGCCCCCCGAGGCATCGGCGACCATTGCCCCGTCGCTCGCCGCCTTCTCTGGCTGGCAAGCCGTCGCGAAGAGTGCGAGAAGCGCGGCTGCGAAGGCAGGTTTCAGGGTCATGACTAAACGTCCCGAGAGTAACTCAATGTGGGGGGCCCGTTTTTCGGCGCAACCCGACCAGATCATGGAGGCGATAAACGCCTCCATCGATACCGACAAGCGTCTGGCTGAACAGGATATAGCAGGATCGCAGGCGCATGCAGCAATGCTCGCCAAGGCCGGCGTCATTTCGGCGGGTGACGCAAAAGCAATCCATGACGGTCTGGACCAGGTCCTGGCCGAAATCCGCGAGGGAAAATTCCAGTTTTCCAAGGCGCTGGAAGACATCCACATGAACGTGGAATCCCGCCTGAAGGAGATCATCGGCGAGCCGGCAGGGCGCCTCCACACGGCCAGGTCCCGCAACGACCAGGTGGCGCTCGATTTCCGCCTGTGGGTCAAATCCGCGTGTCAGGTGCGCCAGGGCCAGATCGTGGCGCTGCAGAAGGCGCTGCTCGGACAGGCCGAAGCGCACGCTGATTCCGTCATGCCCGGCTTCACCCATCTGCAGACCGCGCAGCCGGTCACCTTCGGCCACCACATGCTCGCCTATGTCGAGATGCTCAGCCGCGACCACTCCCGCTTCGGCGACGCCGTCGAGCGCATGAACGAAAGCCCGCTGGGCGCAGCCGCCCTCGCTGGCACCGGCTTCCCCATCGACCGCCACATGACCGCCAAGGCGCTCGGCTTCGACAAGCCGATGGCCAACTCCCTCGACGCCGTCAGCGCCCGCGACTTCGCGCTCGAAGCCCTCGCCGCCGTCGCCATCTGCGCCCAGCATCTCTCGCGTCTCGCCGAAGAGATCGTGATCTGGTCCTCCGCCCAGTTCGGCTTCGTGCGCCTGTCGGACGCCTGGTCCACCGGCTCCTCGATCATGCCGCAGAAGCGCAACCCGGACGCCGCCGAACTCGTGCGCGCCAAGTCCGGCCGCGCGATCGGCTCGCTGGTCCAGCTCTTCACCATCATGAAGGGCCTGCCGCTGACCTATTCGAAGGACATGCAGGAAGACAAGCAGACCACCTTCGAAGCCTTCGACGCCCTCGATCTTTCTCTGCAGGCCATGACCGGCATGATCGCCACCATGACGCCGAACAAGGACAAGATGCGCGCCTCGGCTTCGAGCGGCTTCTCCACCGCGACGGACCTTGCCGACTGGCTGGTGCGCGAACTCAACATCCCGTTCCGCGAAGCCCACCACATCACCGGCGCCGCCGTGAAAGCCGCCGAGACCGCAGGCATCGCCCTGCCCGACTTGCCGCTGAAATCGCTGCAGACGATCGAACCGCGCATCACCGACAAGGTCTTCGCGGTGCTGACCGTCGACGCCTCCGTTGCCTCCCGCCAGAGCTATGGCGGCACGGCTCCGCTGCGCGTGCGCGAGCAGGTGGCAGAGTGGAAGAAGCGTCTGGCCTGACGCGAGACCATGGCGTCTAATACAGGTTGTCCTTCGCTTCCTTCTCCAGCGCTGTGTCGATCGTGGCGGCTTCCATCTCGAGCTTCAGCTGGTCGCGATAGATTTCGCCGGCTGTGGGGAAGGTGTTGCGGTCGACATGGCGCTCGGGATTCCAGAGGCCTGAGCGAATGATCGCTTTCGCGCAGTGAAGATAAGCCTCCGCCACCTCGATCAGCATGACGGAGCGCGGCAGCTTCCCGTCCTGAGTGAAGCGCTGCATCAGGCCGGGATCGGTCGTCAGACGGGCAAAGCCGTTGACGCGCAGCGTGTCCTCGAAGCCGGGGATGAAGAAGAGCAATCCAACGCCAGGATTGCCCGTGATGTTGGTGAGAGAATCGAGCCGGTTGTTGCCGGGCCGGTCCGGCATCGCCAGCGTCTTTTCGTCGATCACATGGACAAAGCCCGGCTCCCCGCCGCGTGGGGAGACATCACCTGCGCCATCGAGCCCGCTGGTGCCCATGCAGAGGAAGGGCGACAGGCTGATGAAGTGCGCAAAGTGCCCGTCGATCCGGGCCATGTCCTTGCCCACGGCGCCGGCTTTCGGAAGCTTGTAGACGCCGCGGAGGCCAGCCTCATCTGCGAGTGCGGTCATGAACTTTGCCTTCCCAACCTGAATTCGCGTCGGGAATAGCTAGTTCAATCCTGCTGCCAGCTTGCTGTCAGCATTCGATGCGGCAAACTCCTTAGCCCGGCATACCGCGATCAGCCCGGCTCGGGCTCGGAGAGCACCTTCACGTCCCACTGCCAGGATGAGAACAGGTACTGCCCGCTGCCGGTGGTGCGGTCCATCAGCGACACCTGCACTCTGAAGCGCGTGCCGACGGGATAGTCCGCCGCGAGACTCTTGTTGCCTTCGACGGCGAGGTTGGCCGCAAACTTCTGACCCTTTATCGGGCGCACAAGAACCGGGCCTGCTCCAGCGGGCTTCTGGTAGCTCTCGACTTCGATCGCCTCGTGATTGTCCGGCAGCACCATGCTTGTCTCCCTCAGTTGTTGTTGTCGCCGCTAGCTAGCGGCGGATGCTTCCATGGCCGGCGCCTTGACGCCCGCCGTATCGAATTCATGCGCGAGCCAGGTCGCGGCCAGCAGCGCTAGTATGCCGAGGCACACGCCATAGAGCGGCCCATTGCTGCGCATGCCGCGCTTCGAAGCCGCGTCGTCCCTGGTCTTCTCGAAATCCGCCTTGCGCTGCGCAAAGCTGCCGGCGCCTGCCTTGAGCGCCGCAGCGCCGCCCTGCCAACCCGGCTCCGGCTCGGCCTGTTCTGAAGGCGGCGCCCGCCGTGCAACCTCGGGCTGGGCCGGCGCGCGATCATTGGCGAGGACAAAGTCGAAGTCCTGCGGCCGGATCGTCCACATCTCGTCGTCCGACCGTCCCGCGATCCGCGGCACAAACAGGCGGATCCCGACCCGGCGGAAGGCAAGCGTCGAGATGTCCTCGAGCGACTCCTCGTCCGTCTCGATGGCGTACGGCCCCGCCGGCAGTTCGCGGTTGATCTTCTGCAGGAAGAACGGACGCCCGAACGTCACCGTGCTGGCACGTACGCGCGTAGCCAATGGAGC
>DASYKO010000008.1:0-2740 GCA_035995285.1 Hyphomonadaceae bacterium
TCTCGTTCGAGTTCTTCCCGCCCAAGACGGAGAAGATGGAGCAGGCGCTGTGGGGCGCCGTGGAGCGCCTGGCGCCACTGCGCCCGGAGTTCGTATCCGTCACTTATGGCGCCGGCGGCTCGACGCGCGAGCGCACCCACAACACGGTGGTGCGCATCGTCAACGAGACGGCCCTGAAGCCGGCCGCGCATCTCACCTGCGTCGCCGCCTCGAAGGAAGAGGTCGACGCCGTCGCCAAGGATTATTGGGAGACGGGCGTACGCCACATCGTGGCGCTGCGTGGCGACCCTGCAGGCGGCCCGCATACCGTCTACGAGCCGCACCCAGGCGGCTATACAAATGCCGCCGATCTCGTCGCCGGCCTGAAGCGCATTGCGCCTTTCGAGGTGTCCGTCGCCGGGTATCCCGAGAAGCACCCCGATAGCCTGTCGCCCGCAGCCGACATGGACAACCTCAAGGCCAAAGTCGATGCCGGCGCCGACCGCATCATCACCCAGTTCGGCTTCGACAACGCCCACTATCTCCGCTTCCTGGAGCGTGCCCGCTCTGCCGGCATCTGGATCCCCATCACGCCCGGCATCGTGCCGATCCATAACTTCAAACAGGTCGCCGCCTTCGCCACCCGCGCCGGTGCCAGCATGCCGTCGTGGCTGGCGCGCCGCTTCGATGGCCTCGAGGAAGATCCGGCGACCAGCCACCTGGTGGCCGCGGCCGTCGCCACCGAGCAGGCGATGGACCTGGTTGATGAAGGCGTGAAGAAATTCCATTTCTACACCCTCAACCGCGCCGATCTCGTGTACGCGATCTGCCACCTGCTGGGCCTGCGCCCGCATGCGGCGGCGGCGAGCGCGCCGGTCAAGGCGCGGGCGGCTGGGTAAGGAGCATTCGATGCAGAGAAAGCCGACATTCGCCGCGCTGCAAGCTGCCGCAGACAAGCGCATCCTCATCATCGACGGCGCCATGGGCACCATGATCCAGCGCTACAAGCTGGACGAGGACGGCTATCGCGGCGTGCGCTTCAAGGACTGGCAGCGCGACGTGAAGGGCAACAACGACCTGCTGGTGCTGACGCAGCCGCAGATCATCGGCAAGATCCACGAAGAGTATCTGGAAGCCGGCGCCGACATCCTCGAGACCAATACGTTCAATGCGCAACGCATCTCGCTCGCCGACTACGGTATGGAGGAGCTGGCGTACGAGATGAACGTGGCCGCTGCCAAGATCGCCCGAGCGGCCGCCGACAAGTGGAACAAGAAGACGCCGGACAAGCTGCGCTTCGTTGCGGGAGCAGTGGGGCCGACCAACCGCACCGCGTCCATCTCGCCGAGGGTCAGCGACCCCGGCTATCGCAACGTCGACTTCGATGAGCTGCGCGAAGCCTACAAGGAGCAGGTGCGCGGGCTGATCGACGGCGGCGCCGACATCATTCTCATCGAGACCATCTTCGATACGCTGAACGCCAAGGCGGCGGGCGTCGCCACGCTGGAGGTGTTCGAGGAGAAGGACACCGAGCTGCCGATCATGATCTCCGGCACCATCACCGACCTCTCCGGGCGCACGTTGTCGGGGCAGACGGCGGAGGCATTCTGGTACTCGATGCGCCACCTAAGACCGTTTTCGATCGGGCTGAATTGTGCCCTCGGCGCCGACCTGATGCGGCCATATCTGGCCGAGTTGGCGGCCGTCGCCGACGCGCGCGTCTCCGCCTACCCCAACGCCGGCCTGCCAAACGCCATGGGCGAATACGATGAGAGCCCGCACGACATGGCGTGCGATATGGAGCCGTGGGCCAAGGACGGGATTGTCAACATCGTCGGCGGCTGCTGCGGCTCGACGCCCGACCACATCCGCCATATCGCCGAGCACGTCGAAGCGCATCCGCCGCGCAAGATCCCGGAGATCGCGCCCAAGATGCGTCTCTCCGGCCTCGAACCCTTCGTCCATGGATGACCGCGGTGGGCCAAACGCTCGACTGGTGCCCTCTCCCCTTGGGGAGAGGGCTAGGGTGAGGGGGCTTTGTTGAGTTCAATCGTATGCGCCAACGTCTCACCAACTTCGCACGCGCTCTTCGGCGCCAGGAGACCACCGCCGAGCAGCGCCTTTGGAGAGAGCTTCGCAATCGCCAAGTCGACGGATGGAAGTTCAAGCGGCAGGCGCCGCATGGCCGATACGTTCTGGACTTCTTTTGCGCTGATGCGGCGCTAGTGATCGAGGTTGATGGCTTTCAGCACATGGATGCTCGCGCAATACAAGATGCCGAGCGAACCACCTATCTGGAACTAGAAGGGTTGCGTGTGTTGAGGCTCACAAATACGGACGTGCTCGACAACATGGACGGGGCTCTAGAGAGCATCTATCTGGCGCTTGGGACAGCGATCCGCCCCCTCATCCGGCGCTGTGCGCCGGCCTCTCCCCAAGGGGAGAGGCTATGGAGTGCCGCGTGGAAAGGCTGATAAAAACAAATGACCCAAGCAAATGCGGCGCAGGCCTTCATCACCATTAGCACACGCGTCTCTCCCTCCCGCCGGGCGGGGGAGGGTCGGGGAGGGGGGTGTGCACGACCTGAGATGCTTGAGCACCACCCCCTCCCTAACCCTCCCCCGTCAAGGGGGAGGGAATGCAGTCGCAATCACGGGAAGGGCAGTGCTTCGCAATGACAACGGCAAATGCGGCGCAGGCCTTCATCAATGTGGGCGAGCGCACCAACGTCACCGGCTCGGCGAAATTCCGCAAGCTGATC
>DASYKO010000009.1:0-10801 GCA_035995285.1 Hyphomonadaceae bacterium
GGGCGCGCCTGCGCAGGCGGTCGCCAGCCCCAGCACCATGGCGACATAGGCGATCCTGAACGGCAGACGGGACATGGGCTCGCCCCCTTGAAACGGCGCTGCCAGGATAGCGCGCCGCCGGATTGGTTGCCAGCACCAGAAGCCGTTGAATATGTTGACGCAACTGATGCGATATTCAGCGGGCGTTCAGTCTGGAACGCTGCGCGAAGACGCAGGCGCCGGGGACTAGGCCAACGACCCCCCACCTGTCCGCCCCCCTTCGGGCGGGCGGGACCCTGTAGGCCGAACCTTCTTCAATCGCTGTGTCTCTGTGTGTTGAGATGTTGGTTTGTGGTCCAACTCAAGCAACGCGGTCCCGCCCGCCCGAAAGGGGGGCGGACAGGTGGGGGATGGATCGTGTCGTTCCAGCGTTGGCGTTCGCGCACGTACAAGCGGACCGCCAAACCCCGCCTCCCAATCCAGCTAATACTTCGCCTTCAGCACCAGCCGGAACGAGCGTGGGTGCAGCGGGTGGAAGTGCATGTCCTCCACCGGCGCCGGCTCGCCCTGCAGCTGGCTTTCGTAGAAGTACTGGATCTCGTTGTCCTTGGAGTCGGTGAGGTTCAGCACGTCGAGCCCCACATAGAACGGCCCGAAATCCTTCGAGATGCCGGCGTTCATCGAGAATGTGGAAGGCCCGCGCACAGAGTTATCCTCGATCAGCGGCGCCTCGCCGATATAGCGCGCCCGCAGGCTCGCCTCCCAGCCATCGCCCCAGATGAAGGTCGCGCCTGCCGAGCCCACGGATTCCACCGCGTTCGGAATGCGGTCCTGTCCAGCCGGCACGTCGCGGAAGCGCGACTTCGAGAACGCGACAGAGCCATCGAATGTCAGCCAGTCCATAGGCTGCCAGAATGCGGCGACCTCGACGCCTGACCGCTTGGTCGGATCGGACGGCTCGGACGTGCCTGCATCGCCCACAAAGATCAGCTCCGAATCCAGCTCCAGCTGGAAGATCGAGGCCGAGAAGTTGAAGTCCTGCGAGGGCTCATAGCGGAAGCCGGCTTCCGCGCCTTCGCTCTCCACGAACACCGGCGAGGGCGTCACCGGATCGCCCGTCACCGGATCCTCGTTCAGCACCGCGCCGCGCGGGTCGTTGGAGTGGAACGCCTTGCCGTAGGAGGCATAGGCTTCGAGATGGTCGGTGATCGTATAGGCCGCGGAGAATTTCGGGCTGAACTGCGTGTCTGATGCATCGCCCGAGTTGGCCGCCTGGATCGCCTCGAAGTCGAGCCAGATCTGATCCACGCGCGCGCCGAGCGTGGTGCGGAACCTGTCCGTCCAGTGCACGGTGGCGTCGCCCCACACGTCCGCCAGCGTCACCTCGCCCTTGTCGTCCCGGATCGTCGAGATCGGCACGCGGTCGACCGTGTTCTGCAGGGCCGAACGGTCGATCGAGTCATAATGGATGTCCGAGCCCAGCCGCGTATCCACCTTGAACCCCCCGAGATCATAGGTCTCCTTGATCTGCCCGCGCGCGCCCAGCGCCGCCCGGTCCGCCACCTGCACGAACTCGTCGCCATTGACCGGATCGTTCAGGAAGAAGGTCGGATCGTTGTAGAGGTGCAGCGTATAGGTCTCACCATAGACCAGCAGGCTCGCCTTGTCCCAGTCGAGCCCGCTGGAGAGGATGTAGCGCGAGGTATCCCCGCCGAGATCATCGTCCAGCGTGCCGAAGCGCGAGATCAGGCCCGACTGCACGGCGCGCTGCGGCATCTGGTCGGTCGCAAACCAGGTGTTGTCATAGCCCATCAGCGAGACATGGAACTTCGCATTGCCGAGGTCCTGCGTGTATTTCACCATCGCAGAATATTTCTTGAGATCCTCCGGCCGGTCGAACGGCCCGTCTCCGAATTCGTATTCCCCCGCATACATCAGCGAGCCATCGCCCACATCGTATGAGCCGTATGTCAGCGCGCGGTAATCGCCATCATCGGATGCATCCGCCTCGACATAGCGGCTCTCCATCTTGTCCCAGGTCTTGAAGTCGATGGCGCCCGCGGCAGAGAAGTCGCCGTTCTGGGCATAGCTGGTGCCCTTGTAGAACTGCACCTTCTCGATCACCTCGGGGATGACGAAGTTGATGTCGAGATAGCCGTTCATGTGCGGGTGCGCGCGGAAGTTCAGCGGCACGCCGTCGATCGATCCGGCAAAGTCCGTCCCGTGATCGAGGTTGAAGCCGCGCAGGAAGTACTGGTTGGCCTTGCCCCCGCCCGAGTGCTGGGCCGCCACCATGCCGGGGATCACCTCCACCAGCTCGCCGGGGCGGAGCAGGGGCCGCGTCTCGAAGTCGGCATAGCCGACGATACCCTCGGAGGCCGAAATTGCCTCGCCGATCTGCTGCTCGGACCGGCCGAACACGACGACCTTCTCGCCCGCCCGCTGGGTGGCCTGATTGGTTGCCTGGGGGCCCTCCTGTGGATCGTCCGCCCGGGGTCCGGTCTGCACCACCTGAGGCGGAGGCTGGGGCGCCTCCTGGGCGAACGCCGGGGCGATCGAGGCCATCACAAGGGCGCTCACGCCGCCCATCAGGATGCGGGTCCAGGTCGTCATTTCGGGGAGGTCCTCCACGCCACGCAGCCTCCGGATCACCCGGAATCGCCAGACCCGTTTCACGGGCATTGGGAGGCTTTCTGGCGAACGAACGCGCGCGCGTGCACGTGAATTACCGTAACAGCCCGCAAATGCTGGGTGTTACAGCGTCCGTTACATGATAACGATCGGTATAACTCGGCCCGAACTACTTGGCCGCAGCTTTTCCGGGGTCCCGGCTGCCGCCCTTGAGGGCAAAGACCCGGTCGCAATACTTGCACTCGACATGGTCTTCTTCGGACATGTCATACCAGACCTTGGGATGACCCAGCGCCCCGCCGCCGCCATCGCAGGCGACCTTCGTGGTCGTCACCACGATGACCTCCGGATGGTCCACATACCAGGATTGGTCCGTCATGCCGTCCAGGCCCCTTTGAGTCTTCCTCAGGCGGCCCTAGGTATGGGACCGGCGCCCGGCCCGTCAATGCGGGCGATGCGACCCTGAACGACACCCCAAAAGACTACCTAATATCGCGAAGGCTATGACTATGGATGGAAGCGCGGCGCCCGCCCGGGAACAACCAAGACTGGCGATCGAGGCCAAGGCCCTCGCCAAGACCTATGCCGCCTCCAAGAAGATGCCGGCCAAGCAAGCCCTGAAGGGCATCGACCTCGAAATCCCCCGCGGCTCGATCTTCGGCCTGCTCGGGCCCAACGGCGCGGGCAAGTCCACCTTCATCAACATCCTCGCCGGCCTGGTGAACAAGACGTCCGGCACGGTCAACATCTGGGGCTACGACACCGACAAGCACCCGCGCGAGAGCCGCGCCGCCCTCGGCGTCGTGCCGCAGGAAATCAACATGGACCCGTTCTTCACTCCGCGTGAGACGCTGGAGCTGATGGCCGGCTTCTACGGCGTGCCCACGGCCGAGCGCCGCACCGACGAAATTCTCGACGCACTCGGCCTCGGCGACAAGAAGCACGCCTATGTCCGCCAGCTCTCCGGCGGGATGAAGCGCCGCCTGATGGTGGCCAAAGCCCTCGTCCACACGCCCCCGATCCTCATCCTTGACGAGCCCACGGCCGGCGTCGACGTCGAGCTGCGCCGCTCGCTCTGGGAATATGTCCGCAAGCTCAACGCCGGCGGCACGACCATTGTTTTGACAACGCACTATCTCGAGGAAGCCCAGGAGATGTGCGACACCATCGCCATCATCAACCACGGCGCCGTCACCGCCTGCGAGCCCACGCCAAAACTGCTCCGCCGCCTCAACTACAAGACGCTGGTGGTCCGCCCCGAAACCGCGATCACCGCCATCCCCGCCGCCTTCACCGGCATGGACGCCACGATCCGCAAGGACGGGCAACTCGCCATCACCTATAAAGCGGACGCCATCACCATCGAACAACTCCTCGCCAAGCTCCGCGACTCAAACGTCAAGATCGGCGACCTCGCGACTGAGGAGCCGGACCTGGAAGACGTGTTCGTCGCGCTGACGAGCGGGTAACCATCGAAGCCCTCATCCTGAGGACGCGCGAAGCGCGTGGACTCGAAGGACGAGGGCGAGCTTACAGATGCCGGATACGTGGAGGGGCACGTGAAATACCATCTCGCCCAGGTGAACATCGGCCGCTTCATCAAGCCGCCTGCCGATCCCGCAAATGCCGACTTCATGAACGCGCTCGACCACGTCAACGCGCTGGCCGAAGCCTCGCCCGGCTTCATCTGGCGCCTCACGGGCGAGGGCAACAACGCCACCGACATCCGCCCGTCGCAGGCCGACCCCAACCTCGCCATCAACATGTCTGTCTGGGAGAGCGTCGATGCGCTCGCCGCCTTCGCCTACCGCAACATGGACCACCGCGGCGTGATGCGCCGCCGCCGCGAATGGTTCGAGGAAATGAAGGTCTACATGGCCCTCTGGTGGATCCCCGCCGGCCACACGCCAAGCGTGGCCGAAGCGATGGAAAAGCTCGCCCTCCTCGAAAGCCTCGGACCGACGCCGGACGCTTTCACCTTCAAACAGCCCTTCCCGCCGCTCTCAGGTGCGGAAGTGAAACCGGTGCTCGACGAGTGCGCGTGAACCCGGGACCGCCGGGCGCCTGCCCGGCAGCGCCGCCGTCAGGCGGCGAGTCGTCCGGCTATTACGAACGCTGCTCCGCAGCGTCTGCCGGGCAGGCGCCCGGCGGTCCCGGATTGGCTGATCCATGATCAACTGGCACATCGCCCAGATCAACTACGCCATCTTCCGCGTCGATCGCGCCGATCCCGTCAACGCCGATTTCGAAGCCGCCCTCGATGAAGTAAACGCTCTCGCCGAGGCTGCGCCCGGCTTCATCTGGCGCATGCAGGGCGAGGGCGAGAACGAGGATCCGCAGATCACCACCAACATGACGGTGTGGGACGGCATCGAAACCCTCTCCGCCTTCGCCTACCGCAACCTCACCCACCGCGGAATCATGCGCCGCCGCAAGGAATGGTTCATCGACCTGCCAAGCTACCTCGCCCTCTGGTGGCTCCCCGCCGGAACCACGCCCACGTTGAGTGAGGGCAGGGCAAAGCTCGACCTGATCGCAAGGCTTGGCCCGACGCAGGAGGCGTTCGACTTCAGAACGCCATTCCCGCCTCCACTTGCACGCAACCAATCTTCCTGATTTGCTAGTGGCAACGTGGAGGGGGCAATGCTCGATATTTGGACCAATCTCTCTCCGGCTCAGTCGTCTCTGTTGTCGACAATGCTGGTAATATTCGCTGGCGGGATCGGTATTCTCTTGAGTTCGCTGCTGTTCGGTGGGCGTGTCAAAAACTTAGAGACTGCGCTGCAGGCTTCGGAGATGAAGATCAAACTGGCGCTAAGCCAGTCAGCTGAGACGGTCGAAAAGCACAACAAGGTGCTCGGCGAAAAACTTGTCGTCGTCGATGAACAGCTGGGAGCTACTCTAGAGATGCTCGGCCAACTTCGTAGTGGCGTGTCTGATTTGCAGGATACGACTGAGCAGAACGCCGACAACTTACGCGTTCAGCTCAAGGAGCATTGGCATCTGATCCGCGACGAGTTGGAGAAGGCAGCCGCAAATCCGGAAATCCACGGCAAGACGCGACTGCGGTACAGCAAAATTCCGCGCTACGATCCTACTGATCTTATTGATGCGATGTGCCGCGACATGAACATGGACGCCCGCGAAGAGCATTTTAGGGCAGCTGCAAAGCTTTGGAATTGGCATCGCAACGGCAAAGCGCCGCTGGCTCTGGAAAATGTTCAACAGATGGGTGAACTCGCTCAGCGCGTTTTGTATCGCCCTGGTCTTAGAATTGTCCGCTAGCGGATAGGCTGCGGGAACTCTCGCTGATTAGCCTCGTTCAACGCACATGCCGGGGGACCAGCGAAGGAGCCCCCATGCGCACGCTCGAAATCCCCGTGACCGGCGTCGACGCCGACATCACGCTTTCCGCCCGCACCGCAGGCGACAAGAGCAAGCCCGGCCTCATCCTCCTGCACGGCTGGCCGCATTCCTCGCGCGTCTATGACGATGTGATCCCAGACCTGGCCGAAGACAATTTCGTCCTCGCCTTCGATCTCCCCGGCATCGGCGACAGCCACGGCGTCCCCGCATCAGGCGAGAAAACCCTGCTCGCCGACATCATCCTCACCGCCGCTGAAAGCGCCGGCGCCAAAGACATCATCATGGCCGGCTTCGACTGCGGCGGCATGATCTCCTTCTCCGCCGCCCGCGACCATGGCCAGCGCATCCGCGGCGCCCTCGTCATGAACACCGTGATCCCCGGCCTCGACCCGTGGGAGAAAGTGCTGGCCGATCCGCGCATCTTCCACTTCGCGCTCCACAACGTACCGCAGCTCCCCGAACTCCTCGTCACCGGCCATGAGCGCGAATACTTCGACTTCTTCCACAACATCCTCTCCGGCAATCCGGCGAAGATCACCGACGGCATGCGCGATGAATTCGCCCGCGCCTATTCCCGTCCCGAAGCCCTGAAAGCCGGCTTCGACTGGTACCGCGCCTTCGCCGCCGACGCGAAGCACAACGCCCGCCACAAGAAGATCACGACGCCCATCCGCTACATGCGCGGCGATGCAGACATCGCTGGCAACAAGCTGGAGCAATACGAAGCCGGCTTCCGCAAAGTCGGCGTCGAAAATCTCAAGACCGGCATCCTCCGCAACTCCGGCGAATACGTCTCCGTCGAAGCCCCGCAGGAACTGATCAAGGCCATTCGCGATCTGCGCGCCGAAGTCAGCGCGAAGGCCGAAGCCTAGCAGCCCGCCCGCATGGTTCGACGGACGTACGCTTAGCGTGCTGCTCACCATGAGGGCTTCGTTAGATTCGCCGGCGCCAGAGAGAGCCCCTAATGGTGAGCAGCCGCCGAAGGCGGCGTCCGTCGAACCACGAGGGGCGGGATTCACCGGCCCATCGCCATATACTTCGCCCGCTCCGCCGGCGTCAGCTTCTCCACTGCATAGCGCAACGCCACGCGAGGCATCTTCGCCGCATGCTTCTCCAGAAACGCATGCAGCCGCGGCTTGTCGATCCCGATGCAGCGCACCAGCCCGCCCAGCGCTTTCTGGATCACGTCTTCCTTCTCGCCGATCATCAGCGCGCACACCTCCTCGGTGTCCTTCGTCTCCTTCAGCTTCATGATGAACCACAGGCAGGCATAGAGCGCCGTCCGCCGCTCCCACATGTTCTTCGACTTTGCGAGCTTCCTCAGAACATCCCGCGGCTTGTCCGCCAGGTGCTGCCCCACCACCGGCTTGGCCGCGAGGTCCACCAGGTCCCAGTTGTTGATCCGGTCATGCCGCCGCAGGTAAAGATCGTAGAGTTCCTTCCTCCGCGCCTCAGTGGTCGTCCGCAGCATCGCCTGCTGCCCCATGATTGACATGGCGCCGGCGCGCGCCTCATGGATGTCACTCTCCATGAGCCTCTCGATCTCGGCCGGCGCCATCGCCACGAACGCCTTCGCCAGCGCGAACAGCGTTCCCATCCGCACGCCGATGAACTTGTCCCCGTGCGCGTATTCGCCTTCTCCGGACTTGAAGTAGCCCTTGATCTTCCTGAGTTCCTCGTCCGACTGGAACGTCTTCAGCTTCGCCACGAACGCCTTTGCCGTAAGCTCCTTCGCATCTACCGCCTTCATCGCCGCCACCCGGGGCGCCGGCCTGGCCGCAGCTTTCTTCGCCTTCTTCGCAACCGCCATCTCGTCCCCCGTTTTGAGCATCCGCGCTTTGAGGCTAAGAGAGATCATGGCCGACAACAAAGACAAATCCACTTCGCCCGAATCCACACCTCCAAAGTTCCGGGGACGCGTCCTCATCATCGCCGGATCCGATTCCGGCGGCGGCGCCGGCATCCAGGCCGACATCAAGACCGTCACCGCCCTCGGCGGCTATGCGGCGACCGCCATCACCGCGCTGACCATCCAGAACACGCTCGGCGTCTCGGGCGTGGTCGCAACACCACCCAAGGCCGTCCGCGCCCAGATGGAAGCGGTGCTCAGGGATATCGGCGCCGACGCCCTCAAGACCGGCATGCTCGGCGACAGGCTGCTGGTCGAAACCCTCGCCGAGGCCTTCGAGGACCTCGCGCCCAAAATCCCCCGCATCATCGACCCGGTGATGATCGCCACCTCCGGCGACAGCCTCTTGCCGCAGAACGCCATCGACGCTGTGCGCCAGCTGATGATCCCCAACGCTGCGCTGGTCACGCCCAATGCCCCCGAAGCCGAAGTCCTCACCGGCAAATCCGTCGACGGCCTCAACGGACAGCGCCGCGCCGCCGAAAAACTCCTCTCCATGGGCGCCAACGCCGCCCTGGTCAAAGGCGGCCACGTGCCCGGCGATCTCATCGTCGATGTCCTCGCCACGCAATCCGGCGAGCACTTCTTCGAAGGCGAGCGCATCCACACCAAAGCCACCCACGGCACAGGCTGCACGCTCGCATCCGGCATCGCAGTAGGCATAGCCCGCGGTCTCAGCATGACAGACGCCGTCGCCCTCGCGCGCGCCTATCTTGTCGAAGCCATCAAGCGCGCCCCCGGCCTGGGGCAGGGCAATGGCCCGGTCGACCATGGCTGGCCGTCCCGCGACCCCGAAGCCTTCGCCAATCTCTTCGCGAAATACAAACCGGCGTGAGCTCCATCACAGGTTAGGTTAAGCGCCCCATTTTGCGTTCTTTCGGGGCGGCGCTGAATTTGCTCTGCGCTTCTCGCATCCACGCGAGAGGCAAATCCCCATGATGTCTTCCAGGTTCGGAGAAGAGCGGGTCAGCTATTCTCTCTATGCGATTTTCGGCGCGATCCTCGGCCTCGCCATCGGCCTGGTTCACTATCTCATCGCCGGCGTGCAGGGGATCGAGCACAGCCTCCTGTCCCAGCCCCTGTTCATCGTAGTGGCTTTCCTCTGCATCCCCGGCGCGCTCATCACCGCCGCCGCCAACAACCGCGAATGGCGCCGCCGCCACTCCGGCGAGGGCCCATCTACTGGAGGGTAAGGGTTCACCGGCCAGGGGCTGACGGGGCAGGGCTGACACAAACCTCAAAAGCAATCGGCGCGCCGCTATCCAAGGGCGCGCCGACCAATCCTCCCCGAGTGTTCGTTAGTTCAGGCTAGCCGTCTTGATCGCGGCTTCGTTCATCTTCCAGTTGATCTTCATCTTCACGCCCGACTGAGCCTTCGCCGCAAAGGTCATGTCCTTCACGACGTTCTTGGCCGCCGAGTGAAAAATGTGCGCCGAGCAGGCGGAAACATCGATCGCCTCAGCCGCGCCCTTCGCCGAGATGTCGAAGGTCACGTCGCACGATCCGGCGAGGTCCCGCACGCCCGCATAGGACGGATAGCGGAAGTCGGTGTGAGACACCGGCGCCACGTCCGACGCAAACGAGATGCTGAAAGGCTTCCCTTTGGAAGCAGGCTCATCGGCAGTGGCAGTCGGCAAAAGGCTCGCTGCAACTAGGCCGAACGCGATGTGTATCAGTTTCATGACAGCTATATGACACATCGGTTACATCAAGTCATGCCCAAAGTGTTCGACGCAGTGCGGCAAAGTACAGATGCGGTGCATGAAGTATTAAATGCCAGAAGACTTGGCTGGAGACTGTCGCCGCCGCCAGTCCACGACCAGTCGAGTTGAGCTGCGCTCAAGCACTCATTAGCCGCCGAGGAAATCTCACCGTCCGCGCAGGAAGTATCGTTTTGCCGCGCGCCTCGCGGCGTCTATCCGGCGTCTCCCAGAACAAGAGGCGCTGATGCCCGAATACAAATTCTTCCAGATCGACGCTTTTGCGGAGCGGGCGATGGCCGGCGGTCCTGCCGGCGTGATGCCGCTCGATGCTTTCCCCGATTCGGGCGTGATGCAGGCCATCGCCGCCGAGAACAACCTCGCCGAAACCGCCTTCATCGTCGCGAAGGGGCAGGGCGCCTTCGACCTCCGCTGGTTCACGCCCGCGGTGGAGGCGCCGCTCTGCGGCCACGCCACCCTCGCCACCGCCCATGCCCTGTTCAGCCATCTCGGGTTCACCGGCCCCGAGATCGCCTTCGACACCTTGTCCGGCCGCCTCACCGTGAAGCGTCTTCCCGATGGCCGCCTCGAAATGGATTTCCCGGCAGACATGCCAAAGCCGATCGATGCGCCAGCAGCGCTCGCCGATGCGCTGGGCGCCAAACCGGTGGAAGTCCACGCTGGCCAATACCTCCTCGCCGTCTTCGAGTCGGCCGCGCAGATCCACGTCCTCAAGCCCGATCTCGCCAAGGTCGCGGCCCTCGGCGGCAAACGCATGGACATCTGCTGCGCCGCGCCAGGCGAGGCAGGTTACGACGTCGTCTCCCGCTTCTTCGCCCCGGCAGACGGCATCCCCGAAGACCCCGCCACCGGCTCCGCCCACTGCATGATCGCGCCCTTCTTCTCCAGGCGCCTGGCCAAGCCCGAACTTCGCTGCTTCCAGGCCTACCCCACCCGCGGCGCCGACATCACCACACGCATCGCCGGCGACCGCGTCAAACTCATCGGCCGCGCACGGACAGTGATCGAAGGCGTCTTCCGGATGTAGAGCTGTCCATCACTCCACCCATGTCACTCCGGGCGTAGCGAAGCGGAGACCCGGAACCCTGTATGTTGGGTGTGAGGGTTTCTGACCCTTGCGGCTGGCGCGGCCCGACGGAACCCTGGTTCGATCCGTTTCCTGGCTTGGGCGCGCCGGCCGGTCGTTGTTCCGAAC
>DASYKO010000010.1:0-1939 GCA_035995285.1 Hyphomonadaceae bacterium
ACCAGCGAGCGCTGGCCATCGATGGCGACGCCGCGCGGTGAGCCGGCGCGGAACTGGTCGTTGAAGATTTCCAGCGACAGGATGCCGCTGTAGCCGGTGGCCGACACCACATCCATGAAATCGGTCAGCGGGAACTCGCCTTGGCCGGGGAAGCAGCGGAAGTGGCGGCTCCAGTTGATCACGTCCATGTCGAGCCACGGTGCGTCGGCGAGCTGGACCAGCACGATCTTGTCGCTCGGGATCGAGCGGATCGCCTTGAGGTCGGTCTTGCGCGAGAAGATGTGAAAGCTGTCGAGCGTCAGGCCGATGGCGGGATGGTCGGCGCGGCGCACCACCTCCCAGGAGTCGCGGTAGTCGCTGATGTGCTTGCCCCAGGCCAGCGCCTCGAAGCCGACGCGGATGCCGCGTTTTTGGGCGCGCTCGCCGAGCTCGTGAAAGTCCGCCGCGGCGCGGTCGATGCCGCCGAGCGAATCCGGCGCGACGTTGGAGCAGATCATCAAGAGGTCGCAGCCGAGCTCGCCCATCAGGTCGAACTTGCGTTCGGCGCGGGCGAAGGTCCGGCTCCGCTGCGGCTCCGGCATGCCCTCGAAATCGCGGAACGGCTGGAATGTCACGATCTTCAGGCCGAGCGACGCCATGATGCGGGCGACGTCCTTCGGCGTGCCGTTGAACGACAGCAGGTCGCTCTCGAAAATCTCGACGCCGGTGAAACCTGCCGCCGCGATCGCCTCGAGCTTCTCAGCGAGTCCGCCACTCAGCGATACGGTTGCGATGGAAGTCTGCATTCTGTGCCTCTGTCGTGGAACGGCGGCGATCGACCGACTCCACCGCGCCATTGTGGCAATTCCAGAGGGGCCAACAAGGTCCCGTCTGGCGCCGTCAACACCCGCGCGCGGGACCCACAGACGCGTGATTGGAGAGCGTCAATTCGTCTCTGCCGCAGCGCTCCCTAGACGATTGTAGACTATGGCCGGGCAGGGCAATTGGGCTAAGCTCACCGCAACAATATGGATGGGAGAGAAACGCCATGAAGAACATCGCAATTATTTTGGGCACGGCCTTGTCGGTGGCGCTTGCCGCGCCGGCGTGGGCGCAAAGCCAGATCGTCATCAAGTTCAGCCACGTGGTGGCGCCCAATACGCCGAAGGGCAAGGGCTCGCTGAAATTCCAGGAACTGGCCGAGAAGTACACCAGCGGCAAGGTCAAGGTTGAGGTCTATCCGAACTCCCAGCTCTACAAGGACAACGAGGAGCTGCAGGCGCTGCAACTCGGCTCGGTGCAGATGCTGGCGCCGTCGCTGGCCAAGTTCGGCCCGCTCGGCGTGAAAGAGTTCGAGGTGTTCGATCTGCCGTACATCCTGCCCGACAAGGCGGCGCTGAACAAAGTCACCCATGGCCCGCTCGGCAGCAAGCTCCTGGGTTTGCTGGCGCCGAAGGGCATCACCGGTCTCGCCTATTGGGACAACGGCTTCAAGGATATGAGCGCCAACAAGAAGCTGCTGGTGCCGGCGGACTTCCGCGGCCTGAAGATGCGAATCCAGTCGTCGAAGGTGCTGGAGGCGCAGATGCGCGCGCTCGGCGCCATCCCGCAGGTGATGGCGTTCTCCGAGGTCTATCAGGCGCTGGCGACCGGCGTGGTCGACGGCACCGAGAACCCGCCGTCCAACGAATACACCCAGAAGATGCACGAGGTGCAGAAGTACACCATGCGCTCCGGGCACGGTTATGTCGGCTACGCCGTCATCGCCAACAAGAAGTTCTGGGACGGTCTGCCGGCGGACATCCGCGCGTCGCTTGAGAAGGCGATGGCGGAAGCAACCGCGTTCGCCAACGGCGCGGCGCAGCAGGACAACGACGACGCCATCGCCGAGATGACGAAGTCCGGCAAGACCGAGATGGTACAGCTGACCGCCGAGCAGAAGGCCGAATGGCGCAAGGCG
>DASYKO010000011.1:0-2404 GCA_035995285.1 Hyphomonadaceae bacterium
AAAGAGGTGCGCGCGACCATGGGGACGATGCTGCTAGGCGGATTGAGCATCGATCCCGCGCGCAACTTGATTGCGAACGGTGGTGCGTCCTGGTCGATCGAGCCGAAGATCATGGACCTTCTTGTTCTGCTGGCCGCCCACCCCGGAGAGGTGATGAGCCGGGAGGGGCTGATCGAGCAGGTCTGGAAGGTGGAGTACGGGGCGGACGAGAGCCTGACCCGGGCGGTCTCCCTGCTTCGCAAGACATTCAGGGAAGCGGGATATTCGGGCGAAGTCATCGAAACGATTCCGAAGCGTGGATACCGGATGGTCCCAACCCCGGAATCGCGGAACCTCGATCCGGCTGCGCCCGGCCCGCCCGTGGCGGCCGCCAACCTTGTCCATTCGGCCGGCGAGATCGCTCGGGCGGCACCCCAGCGCACGCTGGAAGCCCAGCCGCCCCGCGCTGATCAGCCGAGCTCGGAGGATGCTTTTCAGGGGGCGCATGCCCCGGCTCCAGCTAGCGTCAATGCCGGAAGGCGCCGGTTCATGATCTTGGGTGGGCTTGCAGCGGCCCTGGCTGCCGTGGTCGTGGCGGCGGTTGTGATGTGGCCGAAAGGCGTTCGCCCCGACGCCAAGCCGGACAGCCAGCTCATTGCATTCTTCGGCTTTACGCCGGCGGGTGATGATCCCGCCGTCAATGCGACGGCCGAGGCGGCGAACGACGCAATGTTCGCAGCTATCCGTTCGAACTGGGTAGGCACGGTCGCCCGGACGGCAACTCGGGGCGTCGCGGAAGACCGTCGTCTGGAGCGGGCCGCGGAACTTGGCGCGCGCTATGCCATGGGAGGCGATGTCCGGTCTGACGCGAATGGCTTAACCCTCTCGATCCGCCTGGAGGATGTGCGCTACCGTTCGACGCTGTGGGAACGAAGCGTCACCAGCTCCGCTCAGGATGTCGCCTATTTACCCGCACAGGCGACGGCGCGAGCCAAATCAGCCGTGTGGTGCATCGTCAAAACGCGCGAGGGTCTGACGCGCGACACGCCCGAGTTGATGAGCCTGATCGCTGACCGGTGCGAAGTCGGCGGGGGTGTCAACAGCAGTAACGCATCCTACGTCGTGTCGCGAATGCGCGCGATTGTCGAGGCGGATCCCGGCTCCGCCTACAACCAGGCGCAGCTGGTGAACGTGCTTGGCATGGGTGTTCAGTTCGCACCTGCGTCGGCAAAGGCGGCGTGGATCGCCGAGGCGGAAGCGGCGCTGCAGCGCGCGATCGAGCTCAATCCGAATGAGTCCAACATCCTGCTTGCACGCATCTGTCTGGGGATCGGACAAAATCTTCCGGCCGCCGAGTGGGACGCGCTCCTGCTCCAGGCGCAGGCCAACGCGGAAGGCAAAGACAATTTCGCCGCCGCGCGAGCGAGCGGGTTTCGCGGAACGCTTCTCTCATCGGTAGGACGTTTTGCCGATGCGCTACCACATGTCGTGGCGAGCAACGCCAACAAGGCTGCAGGCAGCCCTGAGGACCTTGGGCTTGCCAAGGCAGAGCTCGGCCAGGCCGCGGAGGCGCGTACTATTCTCGAACCTGTGCTCGCCACGTATGGTCCGCAAGTCTGGGAGTCTTTCATCCCGTTAGCATTCTTTCTCAACGCGCCTGACGCCGACTCCATGCTGGGTTCGCCGCCATCAAGCATTCAGAAACCAGCGGTCGAGTGCCTGCGGGACATCCGCAAGGCGCTGGTCGCGAATGAGGCGCCCGCTCGCCGGGCTGGCGTGAAGAGGGTGCAGGCCTGCACCGAGGCCGGCGTCGTTAGTTGGCGCGTCGGACTTCCTGCACTGGCGGCGCTCGGCGATCTCGACGGCGCATTTAGGGAGGCCGGCCTGAGGAGCTTCAGCATTCCCGCAATCACGTCGTACGAAACCGCTGCCCTTTTCTACCCGCAGAGCCGCGCCATGCGCGCCGATCCGCGCTTTCTGCCGTTGGTCGAAAAGCTGGGAATGATGGAATACTGGCGGGCGACGAAGAGTCAGCCGGACGTCTGCGGAACGGAGGCCGCGCCTTTCTGCACAGTGCTGAAAGCCCGAAGGGTTGAACCGTAGCGCTTGTCGAACGTCTACGCACCGGTCGCCCGCGAACCCCGGTGGCCATGCAAAGCCCGGAAAGGAATCAGAAACAGCGCCTGTTCAACGCAAACTCTGGCGAGAGTGCGGGTGGCGGTTTTCGGCAGCGATCTCAACCGGTCAGCGCAACACGTACCTTGATATGAGGACGTGGAGCGAGGGCGATGAAGCGAAAGTATTGCAGGACCTGGGTTACGGCAGCCGAGAGCGCGGAGCTTTGGGAGCGCTGGAAGCGAGGCGAAGGGCTGGCTGCGATCGGCCGGGCGCTGGGCAGGAGTCACAACAGCATCTTCGCCCATCT
>DASYKO010000012.1:0-8072 GCA_035995285.1 Hyphomonadaceae bacterium
CCGAACCAGAAGCCCACGACATAGGGCTCGTCGGTCTCAAGCTTCCAGCCGAGCGTCTCGCCGTAGAAGCGTTTGCTTCGGGCGAGGTCGGCCACGGAGATACGGACGTAAAAGACGCCTTCGATCGCCATGGCCGTTTCCCTTGTCAGACCGCAGTGACCCCGCCGTCGACGACGATGTTCTGGCCCGTCAGCCAGGCGCCGGCGCGGGAGGCGAGCATGACGGCGGCGCCGGCGATGTCGTCGGGCACGCCGATGCGGCGGAGCGGGGTTTCCTCCTCGCGCTGTTCTTTCTTCTCCGGGTCTTCCCAGAGGGCCTTGGCGAAGTCGGTCTTCACGAGACCAGGCGAGATGCAGTTGACGCGGATGCCGCTCGGCCCGAGCTCGGCGGCGAGGTTGCGGGCGAGCTGCACGTCGGCGGCTTTCGAGACGCAGTAGGCGCCGATGACCGTGGAAGCGCGCAGGCCGCCGATGGAGGAGATGATGATGATCGCCCCATCCTTGCGGGAGGCCATCTGCGGGGCGACCAGCGTGGTCAGCGTGTTGTTGGAGATGATGTTGTTGGAGAGGATCTTGGCGAACGCCTCATCCGTGATGCCGGACATCGGGCCGTAATAGGGGTTGGACGCGGCGTTGCAGACCAGGATGTCGATCTTGCCGAACGAGGCGGTGGTTTCATCGACCAGGCGCTTGAGGTCGTCCTTGGACGAGATGTTGGCGGGGATCGCGATGGCCGTGCCGGGCTTGTGCTTGGCGTTGATGGCCGCAGCCACTTCCTCGCACGGGCCGGGTTTACGCGACGAGATCACAACACGCGCGCCGTGCTCGGCGAACTGCTCAGCGATCGCCTTGCCGATGCCTTTTGTTGAGCCCGTGATGATGGCGGTCTTGCCGGTGAGGTCGAACAGGGTGCCGGTCGCGGGCATGGGGTGTTTCCTTCTCCCCGGGGTGGCTCCCCGGTTTTCTGACGCAATGATCTTGCGTTCATAGCGCCGGGCGCGCGGAATGGAAGCGAGGACAAAGGGAGAAACGCCATGGCCGGACGGCTTCACGGGCGGCGGGCGATCGTGACGGGGGCTGCCTCCGGGATCGGGAAGGCCTCGGCGGCGCTGTTTGCAGCGGAGGGAGCGAGGGTGCTGGCGGTGGACCAGCTGGAGAGGCAGCTGGAGGCGCCGGTGGGTGGGGCGGCTCTCGAAATCGACATCACTAGCCAGGACGCTCCCGAACGGATCGTCGGCGAAGCGGTCGGGGCATTCGGCGGTCTCGATATCCTTTTCAACAATGCCGGCGTCAGCGGCCGCGCCAAGGTGGAGGAGATGACCGACGAATTCTGGGACCGGGTCCAGGCAGTCAACGTGCGTGCACCATTCCGCATCGCGCGCGCCGCCATCTCTGCGTTGAAGGGCTCGCCTGCCGGCCGCATTATCAACACGGCTTCGGTGATGGCCGAGGTGACGGATGTGGGGCTGGCCGCCTACTGCGCATCGAAGGCGGGGGTGGCGGGCCTGACGCGGACGCTGGCGCTGGAGCTGGGCAAGTTCAGCATCACGGCGAACTACCTTCTCCCCGGCGCCATCCGCACTGGCATGACATCGGCGCTGTGGGACGAGCGGCCGGAAATTGCGGAGATCTGGGCGAAGAAGGCGGTGCTCAGGAGGCTGGGCGAGCCGGAGGATCTGGCGCGCGTTGCGCTGTTCCTTGCGAGCGATGATGCAGGGTTCGTGACGGGGCAGGGGCTGGCGGCGGATGGCGGGCTGACGCTGAGGTGTTGAGTGAGACAGCACGCCGCGCGCGCCAGCTGAATCCCGAGGTTGCGGGGCCAGCCCGGATCGTGTGAGGTTTGACGGGTCGGGGAGTGGGACAGAGCGAGGCTTAGCCTATGTCAGCCTACGACTATCTCGTACTCGCGGTCGCGGGCGCCAATGGCGGCCTGTTCTACTGGGCCTTCGCCCGCCGCAAGGAAATCCTGGCGCGCATCCGCACGCGGAAACGCTAGGACCCAGGCCGGAACGCATTCCGCTCAGGAACCATGGCGCTCACGTCACGTTGCACTTTCGAGCAACGGAGTAGAGCGTCATGAATGAAGTTTCGATCATCGGCGCGATCGTCATCGGCATCCTCGCCGGGTGGATCGCGGAACAGGTGATGAGCCGCGAGCACGGCCTTCTCACCAATCTTGTCGTCGGCATTGTCGGCGCGTTTCTAGGCGCGCTTGTCGCCGGTATGCTGGGCGTTGGTTTCGCCGGCTTCTGGGGCAGCCTGCTGGTTTCGACCGTCGGGGCGATTCTGCTGCTGGCCCTCGTGGGCATGTTCAGACCACGCCGGATGCTCTGACGGAATCCTCAGTATCCGGTCTACCGGAAGCGGCCGCCTCAGCACAGGGCGGCCGCTTTCAGTTTGGGGAAGACTCAGCCGCCCGGCTTGTAGGGGTTGTTCTTTATCCAGCGGCCGCGGTCGATGATGACGTAGATGAAGACCAGCCAGCTGAGCGTGAGGATGCCGAAGCCGGCATATTGCGCCCATGGTGGGGCCTCGCTCGGGCTGAGGCGGGCCCAGACGACCATGCAGGCGCCGAGGACGATGCCGGCGAAGCCCAGCATGCGCTTGCTGCGATGCATGAGGCGCACTTGTCTCACCCACGTCATGCGGCGCGCATGTTCCGGGTCCATAGGTTCGGGAGGCGGCGCGGGAGCTGCGCCCTTGATGCGGTCGGGCTTGTGCTGGGACGGGTTGATCATAGGTGCATGGAAACCAGAAATGGTGAGGCCCGCAAGTGATCCTGCGGGCCCCCTCTATGTGTGATGCGTAAGCGCTATTTCGATTTGTCCGTCAGCGCGTCGTAGACGACCTTGTAGGAGATCGCGCGGGTGGGTGGGGTGCCGCCGGTGGGTTGCGAGCCGTTGAGGTTCTGGATCATGCCGACGAAGACGACGTCGTTGGTGGGGTCGATCCAGAACCAGGTGCCGTAGGCGCCGCCCCAGTAGAACGTGTCCTTGCCCTGCTGGGTGTTGGCGGCGTGCGGATCCATGACGATCGCGAAGTCCATGCCGAAGCCGATGCCTTCCATGCTCGGCCCGTAGAGATCGACCTTCACGCCCGGCTGCAGCACGTTGGTGCGCATGAGGCGAATGGTTTCGGGCTTGAGCACGCGCTTGCCATCAAGCTGGCCGCCGTTTGAGACCGCTTGGGCAAAGCGCCAGTAGTCCTTCGTGGTCGACATGAGGCCGCCCGAGCCCGAGACGAAGGCCGGGAGCGAGGTGCGCACGTTCTGCTGCGGCTGTGCCGTGATCTTGCCCGCCGTGTCGTAGGTGTGGATGGCGACGACGCGGGCGGCTTTCGATTCAGGAACCCAGAAGCCGGTGTCGACCATGCCGAGCGGCTCGAACACGTTCTTCTGCATGTACTGGTCGAGGGGCACGCCCGAGAGCTTCTGAACGATGTAACCCTGGATGTCGACGCTAGGGCCATAGCGCCAATCGGTTCCGGGCTGGTAGGCGAGCGGCAAGGCCTTGAGCTTGTCGATCATGCCCTGCAGGTCGCCCGATTGCAGGCCGGCATTGGTGTAGCCCGCGCTGACATCGAAGCCGGCGGAGTGGCTCATCAGCTGCGCCATGGTCATCGGGGTCTTCTGAGGCTCGGTTCCGTTGGCCGTCTTGACCTGCAGGTTGGCGAATTCGGGAATGAACTTCGCGACCGGGTCGGAGAGCTTCCAGAGGCCTTTCTCGTGCAGCTGCATCATGGCGACGCCTATGGTCGGCTTGGTCATCGAGGCGATGCGGAAGATCGAGTCCGGGCGAAGCGGCTCACCGGTGGAGGCGTTGGCTTTGCCGTAGGTGTCAAAGCTCACGACCTTGCCGTGACGGGCGATCATCGTGGTGACGCCTGCCAGCTTCTGCTGGTCGACGAGGTCGTGGAAGGTCTTGTTGACCGCATCGAGTCCGGCCGTGGAGTAGCCTACGCTTTCAGGCGAGGCGGTGGGCATGCCGAGCTGTGCGGCGGGCGCGGAGTAGCTGGAACCGCCGCCGACTGCGCTGGTCACTGCGTTCAACGCCGAGCACCCGGCGAGAAGGGTGAGGCTGAGCGCTGTTGCGGCAAGAGCCCTGGTGGCCAGGCGTGTCATGGATGTCTCCCCTGAAGAGCCCCGGTCGAACGCGAGGCTTCACGCGGGAGAATGGGCGCGGGGCGGGCAGGGCGTCAACGCAAAGACTTGCGAGTATTCGTTTCCTTCCCGGACCGCTGCGCGGTCGAGGGAGTAAAAGGGATTACAGCTCCCAGTCCTTCTTCAGGTGCGCGATCAGGGCGTCGCGGCGTTGGCGGACGTCGTCCGGCGTCCAGGACTTGCGGCCCTCCAGGTCGTTGGAGAGGGCGTAGGAGGGTTTGCCGGTGCGGAAATAGAGCTCGAGCTTGTCCTTGAACGCCTTGGTGTCGGCTTCCTGGTTTTCGTCGTGCGTCAGCAGGGTGAAGTTGCCGATGCACTCGGTGAGTTCGTCGCGGTCCTTGGCCTTGGCCCATTCCTCGAACCAGTCCGACCCGCGAGGCGGCGTGCGGGGCAGGATGTGTTCGACCGTGGTGTCGGCGTCCGGATCGAGCGCCTCGCCGCCCGGGACGGCGGCGGAGAAGCGCATCAGAAGGGCGCGGCGCTGCTTGAAGTTGGGGAAGCGGCCACGCAGGCGCTCCAGCAGTTCGGAGCTGTCGCGCTCGGAGAGGTTGAGCGCGGACTCGGGCGCGTAGAGGTCGTTCGGCCGATCGATCATGGTGTCGAGTACGCGGCGATAGCGGCGGTGGCGCGCTTCACGGTCGCGGACAGAGTACTGGAGCTTGTAGGCAAGACGTTCGAGCGCCTTGAAGAAACGGTCCGCGTCGTCGGCATTCTTGCCGCCGGTCGAGTTGACCAGGAACAGGATCGCCGGCGCGCGCCAGCTTTCATGATGGATCGAACGCAGGAAGGTAAGGCGCCGCATCGCTTCGGGCGGTAACGTGATCGCTTCGGTGTTGCCGTTGATGAGCGCGTCATAGGCGTCGACGAAGTGAGGGAGCTTCTCCTCCAGAAATGTCATCACCGTCATGCGCTGGCCAATGGACTGCAGCAGGCCATCGACGAGTTCGCCGACCTGGTTACGGTCGTAGATTGCGCGCACCTGCTTCAGCATGTCGGCGAAGCCCTTGTCGCCGAGGCGGTTGGTGTATTCGTTCCATTTGACGGACTGCTCGACGGCTTCGCGGGCGGTAACGCCGGCGCGGTCCATCAGAGCGGACTTGAGGATGTCGTGGTCGTTGAGCTGCTTGCCGCGCTGGTTGAGCGACTGGAAGACCTTGTAGGCGACGGCGTATTCCGAGACGCGCACGCGGACGATGGTGACCTCGTCCAGGAGCCATGTGGCGAAGCGCGTGCGCCAGGCATCGTCCATGTCGGAGAGGTAGTCGTAGATGACGACGACGGCCTTCGCGAGCCGCGCCTGGCTTTCCGAGCGCGGATCGCGGATCGCGCGGCGGATCGTCTGCTGGTCGTTGGTCGAACCGCGGGCCTGCACGTGCATGCGGAAGAACGGCGTGTCGAGCGTGTTGAGCGTCATGCGCCAGCGTGCGCCGCCCCGGAGGCTCAGCGTCTCGTGGCCGACCATGGTGTGGAGCAGCGCCTGCTCGTCGGAGGTGGCCGCAAGATCGCGCAGGACGGCGAGGATGATGGTGAGGCAGGTGAGGCGCTGCTGGCCGTCGACCACGTCCGACGTGCCGCGGCCCTTGGGGCGGATGACCACCATGGCGCCCAGGAAATAGATGACCGAGTTCTCGAATGCGCCGGTCAGGTCGTTGAGGAGGGCGTTGGTTTCTTCCTCGCCCCAGGCAAAGTTGCGCTGGAAGGGCGGCACCTTGATTTCGTTGGCCGCGCTGAAGACATCGCGGATTCGCAAGACTTCGGCTGCGATGGCCATGATTTTACGCGTCCCAACTAACTGCGAAGTACCTAGCGGCCCTTTCGGGCGCGGTCCAATGTCGGCGGAAGTTTTTGATCGGGTGTGCTTATGAAGCTCTGCATCTTTCAGGCGGCTGGCGGGTCGGGGTTGGGGCTAGTTGAGGGCGAGGAAGTCCTCGATCTGCGGAAAGTGGCCCCGCATTTGTCCCCGAATCCTGTGGATATACTGGGCGCCGGAGCGGCCGGCAGGGAGGCGGTTGAAAAGGCGGCCAGGACGGCGCCGCGGCTGAAACTCTCCTCAGTTAGCCTCAAGGCCCCGGTCTGGCGACCGAACAAAATGATGGGGATCGGGCTCAACTACCGCGACCACGCCAAGGAGACGGGGCGAGATCCGCCGACGACTCAGATGTGGTTCAACAAGCAGACGACCTGCCTGCACGATCCTTTCGCGCCGGTGCTGATGCCGTCGGTATCAAAAGCGCTGGATTATGAGGTCGAGCTGGTTGTCGTGATCGCAAAGCGCGGACGGCACGTTCCGAAAGAGCGGGCGATGGAGATCGTCGGCGGCTTCATGACCGGATGCGACTACTCGGTACGCGACTGGCAGCGCGCGACCCAGACCATGATCATGGGCAAGGGCTTCGACACGCACGGGCCGGTGGGGCCGTGGATCACGACCCCGGACGAAGTAGGGAATTTGTCGAGCCTGACGCTGCGCTGCTGGGTGAATGACGAGCTGCGCCAGGATAGTGTCGCAGGCGATATGATCTTCGGCGTGGCCGAGCAGATCGAGCATCTGACCAAGGCGTTCGCGCTGGAGCCGGGCGATCTTCTGTTCACCGGCACGCCGGCGGGAGTAGGCGCTGGCTTTGATCCGCCGAAATTCGTGAAGGTGGGAGACCGCGTGAAGGTGGAAGTCGGCAAGCTGGGCGCGATCGAGGCGGTGATCGCGCAGGAGACCGCAGAGACGCGGATCGGCTGAGCGTGCTGCGCATCCTGCTCATTGTGGGAATTGCGGTGATGGCCGTGGCGGGCGGCGTGGCTTTACTCGTGTTGGGCGGCGGTGACGGCCTGGGCTCATATGAGCGGCTGGCGAAGGAACGCTGGGCGCATTCGCGGACGAGCGAGGCGCCGGCGACGGCTTTCCGGGCAACGGTGTGCGCGGCGGGGCCGTGCGTACTGGTGGAGGTTGCGGGACTCAACTTCCTGATCGGCGCAGGTGACGGCGCGGCGGAAGGGCTGAAATACAAGGGCCTATTGCGCCGCGATCTTGATGGCGTGCTGCTGGACGAGCTGAACTTCGAGACCATCGAAGGGCTTCCGGCGCTGGGCGAAGCGATGCTGGCAAGCGGTCGAGACGACCCGCTGCCGGTCTATGGACCGGAGGGTGTGGTGACGCTGGTCGACGGCGCCAACCTCATGCTGTCGGGCGGAGGGAACGATCACCTCCGCTTCGTGGCGGCGGACGAGGGCGAGGATCAGGGAGCTTCCGGAAAAGTAGTCTACGACTCCGGCGTCGTGACCGTGCTGGCGTTTGCCGTGAGCAATGGCGCGAAGGCAAGGGTCTATCGGATCGACACACCGCAGAGGTCGCTGATCTATGCGGGGTGTGGGGCGAGGCCGGAGGATGTCGTTGCGGCGGCGCGAGGAGCGCGGCAGGCGGCGGGGATCATTGGCGCAAGTTCAGCGCCTCTGATGGAGGCTGAGCGGCAGGCGGCGAAGGCGGCGGGACAGCCTGTTCCAGCGACACCAAAATGCATGACGCACGAGGAAGCTGTGGAGGCGATCCAGTCAGCGCGGTTGCTCGCCGGCCTGATTCTGCCGCTAGCGCCTCTGGAGGGCGAATCTCTGAAGGCCTGGGCGACGACCGCCACAATTCCAAAAGGGCTCACAGCGGCTGTGGGCGAACCGGGGATAGTATTGGATCTCACAGGCGGACAGCCCGGTATCCACAAGCCGCAGTGAATAGAAAAGGTGTTTGAATTCAGTTTCGAAGGCCTGAAAAGCAGGCGGGGTTCCAGCCCTAGCCAGAACCCCGCGCTCCCCGGTCGCCCCCGTTGCCGCCCTGTTGAGCCATCGGCTCTCCCCGAGGGCGGCACGTTCGAATTGTGGCGAGTTAGGGGCAAGTGTTAACGGCTGTCTACGGGCTCAGGCGCCGCACC
>DASYKO010000013.1:0-11584 GCA_035995285.1 Hyphomonadaceae bacterium
ATGTCTGTCCTCTCAAGCAACAGCGCGGCCCACTCCTGAGCCGCTGGTTTCATGTCCGGGACCGTTCGCGGCGCCACCAGATGGTCAACGCCTCAGCCCCGAAGGCCTGCATGTGCAGCGCCTCGCCATTCGAATTGGGAAGCCATTCGCAGAGGATCAAGGGCCTCCGGGCGCGTACCCATGGCCAAGACAGTTCAGATCGATAAAGTCCCTGACTGATTTGGATTTTATCCCGCAGCCGGAGACGACTGAATTGAGTGTGAAATCTGGCCTTTTCCTCGCCCTCTGCGCGAGCCTGGCAATCGCCGCCTGTGGCCAGAAACCCGATGCCGCAAAGGTCGCGGAAGCCGCCGACCCTGCAGGCCAGACAGGTGCAGTGGCTGGCAGCGCCCTTGAAAAAGCCGTCGCCGGCAAATGGCGGATGGACGCCGAAAAGGCCCGCGACCAGTACCGCCACCCCGCCGAAACGCTCGCCTTCTTCGGCATCAAACCCACTGACACTGTGGTCGAAATCTATCCCGGCGGCGGCTGGTACACCGCCATCCTCGGCCCCTATCTCAAGGGCGGCGGCGGCAAGCTCTACGCCGCCCAGCCGGACCCTGCGTCCTCGCCGGGCGCCAAGGCCAATGTCGACGCCTACACCGCTGCCTTCGTCCAGCATCCCGAAACCTACGGGACGATCGAGGTCACCATCGCCTCGAAGGAAAGCCCCGGCATGGCGCCCGATGGCTCGGCAGACGCCGTGCTCACCTTCCGCAACATCCACAACTGGATGGCCGGCGGCTATGCCGAGAAGATCTTCGCCGACGCCTACAAGGCGCTGAAGCCCGGCGGCGTCCTCGGCATCGAAGAACACCGCATGCCCTCCGCCCGCGACCAGGATCTCACCGCCAGCACCGGCTATGTGCAGCAGAGCTATGTGATCCAGCTCGGCGAACGCGCAGGCTTCAAGTTCGAGGAATCCTCCGAGATCAACGCCAACAAGAAAGACACCGCCGATCATCCTCTCGGCGTCTGGATGCTCCCGCCCAACATGCGCGCCCCCGCCGCCGGCTCACCCGAAGCCGCCGGCTACGATCCGGAAAAGTACAAGGCCATCGGCGAAAGCGACCGCATGACCCTCCGCTTCCGCAAGCCCGCTGCTGCGCCCACCGCCGCCCCACAACCCGCCGCGCAAGCTCCCGCACAATGAGCGGCAAACCCGTCACGATCAAAATCCCCGGCGCAGATTCCGTGTCGGGCATCCTCAACAAGCCCAAAGGCGCGAAGGCCTGCATAGTCCTCGCGCATGGCGCAGGCGCGGGCATGCTGCACAAGCATATGGAAGCCACCGCCGAGGGCCTCGCGGAGCGAGGCATCGCCGTCCTGCGCTACAACTTCCCCTACATGGAAAAGGGCGGCAAACGCCCCGATGCCCCACCCATCGCCGAAGCCACCGTCCGCGCCGCCGTCGCCGAAGCCGCCAAGCTCGCCAAGGGCCTGCCGCTCTTCGCCGGCGGCCGCTCCTTCGGCGGCCGCATGACATCAGGCGCGCAATCGAAAGACCCGCTGCCCAAAGTCGCCGGCCTCGTCTTCTTCGCTTTCCCGCTGCACCCGTCAGGCAAGCCCTCAACCGACCGCGCCAAGCACCTCTCGGACATCAAGATCCCGATGCTCTTCCTCTCCGGCTCACGCGATCCCCTGGCCGAACTCGATCTGCTCAATCCCGCAGTCAAGAAACTCGGCCCGAAAGCAAAACTCATCCTCGCCAAGGACGCCGACCATTCCTTCCACGTCCCCGCAAAGAGCGGCCGCAAGGACCCCGAAGTCCTCGCCGAGATTCTCGACAAGGCAGTGGAGTGGATGCTGAAGCACGCGGGGTAGGAAGCGGGCCGATTTTTCAACGAGTCATTCTCGGGCAAGCGAAGCGCGACCCGAGAATCTCTGGGCCTCAAGGGGATCGCCAGCACGCGCAGCCCAGAGATTCTCGGCTCAAGGCCGAGAATGACTCCGCGAGCGTGCTAAGGCCGCATCCCATAGCTCCGCGGTCCCGCCTTCAGCACGCGATAGGCATGATGCACCCACTCCACGCAAAGCGGACGCGTATCGCGCGGATCGATGATCTCCTCGGCGATGAACGCCTCGGCGGTTCTGAACGGAGACCTCATCGCCTCGAACTTCTTGTAGAGCGCCTTCAGCTCCGCCTCGGGATCGGCCGATCCTTCCAGCTGCCGCTTGTAAGCCGCCTCGATCCCGCCAGCCATCGGCAGCGATCCCCAGTCTCCCGACGGCCAGCAATACCGCCACCGCGTCCGCGACGGATTGAACATCACGCTGCCAGCAAGCCCGTAAGCCTTGCGGATGATCACCGGCAGGATCGGCGTCTTCGCCTGATACACAGCCGCCATCGCCCGCACGCCATGGCGCGTCACGCCCGCCTTCTCGTGCTTCACGCCAACCGCGAACCCCGGGCAATCCACAAAGTGCACGATAGGCAGGTGGAACGTATCCGCCAGGTCGAAATGCCGGACCACCTTGTCGCACGCATCCGCCGTCCACGCCCCATCGAGGAAGAACGGATCGCCCGCCAGCACCGCCACCGGATGCCCGTCGATCCGCGCCAGCCCCGTCACCACAGGCCGACCCCACAGCTCGCCGATCTCGAAGAACGATCCCTTGTCGCAGACGCTCTCGATGATCCGCCGCGGCTTGTACGGCGTCTTCCCATCCTTCGGCACGATATCGAGCAGGAACTGATCGCGCCGCTTGGGATCATCCTCGCTCGGCAGAACCGGCGGCAGCTCATCCACATTCAGCGGCATATAGGAGAGGAACCGCCGCGCATGCTCGAACGCCTCGCTCTCGCTCTCCACCACATTGTCGATCACGCCATTGCGGCCCTGGATCTCCCAGCCGCCGAGCCCTTCCTTGTCGACATTCTCCCCGATCGCCTTGGCCACCGGCGGCCCCGCCACAAAGATCTGCGACAGCCCCTTCACCATCACCGAAAAATGGCTCGCCGCTACTCTTCCAGCTCCAAGCCCAGCGCAAGGCCCCAGCGCCAGCGACACCACCGGCGACCGAGCCATATTGGCCACCAGCCACTCCCACCCCGGCGTCGTCGGAATGTAGGTGCGCGGATTCTGCTCCAGCGCCTTCACCGACCCGCCGCCGCCCGTGCCGTCGATCATGCGCACGATCGGCATCCCGTACTCATTGGCCATCTGCTCGGCCATCAGCATCTTGCCGGCGATGGAGGCGTCCGACGCGCCCCCGCGCACCGTGAAATCATCCCCCAGGATCACCGCCGGCCGCCCGTTCAGCTGCCCGCGCCCGAACACCATGGTGGCCGGCAGGAACTCCGCGATCTCGTCATCCGCCCCATAGGTCGCCTTGCCCGAGATCTTCCCCACCTCATGAAAGCTCCCCGGATCCGCCAGGAACGCGATCCGCTCGCGCACGGTGAGCTTGCCCTGGGAGCGTTGGCGCCCAACCCGCTCCTCGCCCCCCATCTGTTCGGCCAGCCGCTCTCGCGCCCGCAACTCTTCGATATGGCTTTTCCAGCTCATTTTTCGGCCTCCCGCCTCGCAACCCTAGCTGTTGCGCGCCGCCCCGCAAAGCGCGACAAGGAGCCAGAAGGACGCGAACCGGAATCCCATTCAGGAGCACGACATGGATCTCGCCGAAGTCACGCAAAAGGTGCAGGCCGCGCTGGGCGCAGGCTCTGGCTTCACCAACAAGGTGAAGTTCGATTTCGGCTCGATCGGCAAGCTCTTCATCGACGGCGCCACCGGCAAGGTCACCAACGAAGACGGCCCGGCCGAAGCCACCGTCTCCGTCGACTTCGAGGACTTCAAGAATCTCGCCCAGGGCAAGCTCGACCCGATGATGGCCTACATGTCCGGCAAGCTCAAAGTCGCCGGCGACATGACCGTCGCGATGAAGCTGCAGCAACTCTTCGCCAAGCTGCGTTAGTTCCCGTAAAGTCGCGTCCATGGACGGCGCCGGCCACAAACACGATGGCAAGACTGACGACAAGACTGGGGACAAGCAGCCCCAGGATCTTGTCGTGATTCCGGGCAACCCTCCGCCCGACGGCGCCGAGATCATCTGGTACATCGGCAAGAGCGGCAACAAGTGCCGTATGCTCTTTGCGCCTGAGCCCAAGGACAACAATACCAAGACGCGCGGCGCCGTGCTCGTCTGCCCGGGCCGCACCGAGTTCATCGAGAAATATTTCGAAGTCGCGCGCGAGCTGCAGGGCAGGGGCTTTGCCGTCGTCATCTTCGACTGGCCGGGGCAGGGCCTCTCCGAGCGCCTGCACAAGGACAAGTCGGCCGGCCACATCCGCAATTATGGCCAGTATGTCGACGCCATGGTCCGCGGCCTTGAGAAGATCCACCGCCGCGCCGGAGACCGCTGGGTGATCCTCGCCCACTCGATGGGCGGCACGATCGCCACCGAAGCCCTGCGCCTGCAGAAGATCCGCGTCTCGGCGGCGGCCTTCTCTGCGCCGATGTGGGGGTTCCCGATCTGGTTCTTCCAGCGCTGGTACGGGCGCCTCGCCCGCATGTTCGGCCTCGGCGGCATGCTTGCCCGCCCGCCCCAGCCTCCCGAGACCTTCTCCAACAACCAGCTCACGCACGACGAGACGCGCTGGCAGCTCTACCACAAACTGGTCGCTGCCGATCCACGGCTCTCCCTCGGCGAGCCGACGATTGCCTGGGTCGTGGCCAGTCTCAACGTGATGCGCGAATTCTTCGAGCCCGGCGCGCTCGACCACATCCGCAATCTTCCCTCGATCATCGCCATCGCCGAAGACGAGACCATCGTGAAGAAATCCGCCCAGCGAAAACTCGCCCGCCAGTTCAAGGAAGCGAAAACCTTCGTCGTCAAAGGCGCCGGCCACGAAATCCTGATGGAAACCGACCACCGCCGCGCCGAATTCTGGAAAGCCTTCGACGAGATGTGCCGCCGCGCGAAGATCTGACGCCGGTTAATGCAGCAGCGTCAGGTCCGACCCATCCTCGATCCGGTGCAGGATCCGCGTCATCGAGGATTGCAGCGTGCGGTGCGAGGCGGTGAAGTGGCGCTTACGCAGGTCCTTGTTCTCCGGCTTGGTGAGGGCGCCGATGGTTTCGGCTTCCTCCTCCGGCGTCTCGTTTGCGAACACATAGGCCGCAACGCCATCCTTTTCCGCAAACTGCTGCATCAGCTTGCGCGCCTGCTGCTCAGGGCTCGGCTCACGCAGCGAGCGCCGGATCGCCCAGACCGCGCCATAGATCGCAATGCCTGCAATGAGCAGGACGAACAGCGAGGCGTTGCCCTTGGCCTGCAGCTCCTGCCAGATCGCCTGGGCGGATGTCGCAATGCTGGTCATCAGCACTCCGTTCTGCGCGGCCAGCAGCCCCAGGGCGCCGATGCCGACACAGGCCAGCCGCCAAAGCCATTTGTATTTCCGCTCAACGCGCAGCTTGGTTTCGACCCGAGTGAGATCCTGCCGCAGCGCCTTCAGCATCTCGTCGTGGTCACGCGCGAGGCTCAGGATCTCGATCACGCGCGAGGGTTCGAGGGTGACAGGCTGCGTGCCTGCCCTTTGCCGTGTCTCAAGCATCATGGTCGCCCTCCCGCCGTCACGATGCGCCTGATCAGCAACGGGTCGGAACCCGGAATCCTGCCCGGCGCATCTGACAGTCAACGCGCAGCGCTTGTGAATCGTTCCGCAGCCGGGGTGGGGGTCTCACGGAAACCTGATTCGTTTCAGGGCGTTCTCAGCCAGGTACCACAAGCTCGGCGCACGGGTTCGGGCAGGCAATCAGGAGATACCCCATGGCCACCGAAACCAGCGGCAATTCCAACGGCTTCCTCTATTTCATCGTCGGCGTGCTGCTTGTCGGCGTCGTCGTGCTCGGCGTGATGTTCTTCAATGGCGGCCTGCCGACCGCCAAATCCCCTACCGAGCGAGCAATCGAGCGCACGGCCGACGCAGTGGGCGATGCAGCCGACAAGGTCGGCGATTCCGTCAGCAAGCCGGCGCAGCCCTCCGGCGGCTGATCCGCAGCTTCTGAAAATGAAAAGCCCCGGTCCTCGCGGCCGGAGCTGATCTTTGGCCAGACTGATCTCTGGAGAGGGCCGCTCTCAATACTTGTTCGGATCCAGCCCCAGCGCCTCGGCCAGCGCGATCACCGCGGCATTCTCCTGCGCCTCGAGCTTGTTGTCGGCGACAGACGCTGCCTGTGCGGCCTTCATCATCAGTTTCTTGTCCGCGTCCGACCGGGCATAGGTTCGGATCTGCACCAGCTGTCCGCCAAAGCTCTGCGCGCCTTCGGCTTCCTTCACCGCTGCATTCCACGCATCGCGGATCTCGGCCTGGCTGGCGCCCTTGAAGTCGGACTGGCTGGAGATGAAGCGGGCGAACCGGTGCTCCTCCGACGGGCTGATCTTGCCGTCGGCAAGAGCCACAAGCGTAAAGGCCCGGGCGGTGTTGATCAGATTGCTGGCCGGCATGGAGTGCTCCTTAGTCCCAGAGTTGGGGGTCCCCGAATCTTCCTTCGTCCTTAAAGCGCAGAGCGCCTCAGGGACACTAAAGCTTCATCCAGAATCTTGCGGTTGGCTGCGGCAACAATCTGACCGCCCAGCTTGGCCGGGTTCCCGCGCCAGTCGGTCACGACGCCTCCAGCGCCCTCGATCACCGGGAACAGGGCAGCCACGTCATGCGATTTGAGCCCCGACTCGGTCACCATGTCGATCGTCCCCGCCGCCAGCCGGGCATAGGCATAGGCGTCCAGCCCATACCGGGTCAGCCGGGCCGTCTGCCGGATATGCTCGAACGCTCCGCGCTCGGGCGGCGTGAGAATGAAGGGGTCCGTCGTCGACAGCACCGTCTGGGTAAGGGAAGCGACGTTGCGCACCTGGAGCCTGGTCCGCGCGCCCCGGCAGTCGAGCCAGCTTTCAGCACCCACGCCTGGTTCAACAAGCCCGACATAGCGCTCGTCCATCCAGGGCTGGTCGATGATGCCGAGGATGGGTTTGCCCTCCTGCACCAACCCGATGAGCACGCACCAGCTCGGCAGCCCCGCCACAAAGGCGCGCGTCCCGTCGATCGGATCGAGATACCAGACCAGCCCGGTTGAGCTCGGCTTGATGCCGTACTCCTCGCCCTCAATGCCGTCGTCAGGCCGTTCGCGCTCGATGATCTCGCGCATCACGCGCTCGGATGCGCGGTCGGCCTCGGTGACGGGGTCAAAGCCTGTCGTGAGCTTGTTGTCGGGGTTGGATGCGGCCGCCGTCCGGAAAATCGGATTGATCGCGCCGCGGGCGGCGTCGGCAAGCTTCAGCGCAACAGGCAGAAGCGATCGGGCAAGGCTCGCCTGAGAAAGACGAGATGAGGAAGGGGTAGGGTCCGGCATGACGGCGGACCATTGCCCGTCAGCTCCCGGAAAACAACCGCCTGAAGTTCAGGTCTGGCCGGAAGCATCGGAAAGGAAGAGAAGCCACACAGCGAGGCCCGGCTGTTGAGCCGGGCCTCTGGCGTGCGGGTATTTCGCCTTACGACGCGACGGCGTCGGTCGAATCGCCTTCGAAGGACTTGGCGAGATCGAGAAGACGGCGGCGCGGACGCTCGCCCAGGCGGTAGTAAGCCCGGACCAGTTCCAGCGTTTCCTTCTGCGAGAGAATGTCGCCGTTCAGACGGTCATTCTGGTCGTTCGCAGGGGCCTGTTTCCCGTCGGGCGCGAGGCCGTCGAAGAAATAGTTGATATTGACGTTGAGGGCTGTCGACAGTGCGAACAGCCGGCTCGCCGTGATGCGGTTTGCGCCGCACTCGTATTTCTGGATCTGCTGGAAGCGGACCCCCACTTGCCCAGCCAGGTCCTGCTGGGTCTGACCCAGCAGACGCCGGCGACGGCGGAGCCGTTTGCCGACATAGATATCCACATCAGTGGCCATAACTCTTTACTCCCGCTACGCGCGGTCTGTCCCAAGTGGAGACCGCTACGCGGGAATTCAGCAGGGCTCATGCCAGCCGCTTATCACCGGTTGAGTTCACGGGTTTGTGCGTCGCAGCACACCTAGGGCGGGAATGTGCCCGAAAACCGGGCAGGCGAGCCCGTGAAACTGTCAAAACTGCTGATACTATATGGTTCTGCGAAATTCTGCCGCACCTGCGAGATGACGCCTTGCGTTTTGTGCGCCGCAGCGTAAATTCGCTTTGTGGCTCTTCGGAGCCGCTGCCCTTATGGGCGTTTCCTCCCTAAAACTTTGGCCGCGTCGGTTTCCGACGCGGCCTTTCCTTTTCCGGCGCCGGCTCCCACAAGAGCTTCAAGGCCAACTTCGCTGCGCGCAAAGCTGCAGATTTCCAGCGCGATCTCGCTCATGTGCCGCCGCAGGGTGAGGAACCCTTCGTGAGGCTCGACCCGGGCTTCATCCAGGTAAAGCCGCCGCCGCACCTCGATCTGGATCGCATGACGGCCGACCGCCGGAGTTCCATGGGCCAGCGTGGCGAACCCGCCAGCGTACGGAGTGTTCCGGGCCGTCGAATAGCCCCGCGCCCGGAACAGGCTTTCCACCAGGTCCGCAAGGCCCGGCCCACAGGAGGCGCCGAAGCGGTCCCCGATCACGATGTCCGGCGACCTGGACGAGCCCTCAGTCTCCGCCGGCATGGAGTGGCAGTCGATCAGCCAGGCCTGGCCAAACATCGCCTGGGACCGCCGCAGAAGGGCTTCCAGCGCCTTGTGATAGGGCCGGTAGATCTGTTCGATCCGGGTATCCGCCTCGCGCCGGGCCAGCTTGCGCGCATAGATGGGCGCCCCGTTGAAGGCCACGCGCGGAATGCATCCCAGCCCCGCCTCCACCCGCGGCGAGCGCGAGGCAAACCACTCCGGCGAGGGGTCCTGGAACATGTGCGGGTCCATTTCGGACTCGGCCCGGTTGAGGTCGAGGCAGCCCCGCGCCACGAGGCCGCAGATCACCGGCGCGCCCGAAAGGTGAACATCGGCCAGCAGCCGGTCGACATAGGCATCCTCAATCCGCCGCAGGTCCAGCATCGAGGCCGTGCAGGCCTCCAGGAACCCCTTGGGATAGAGCCGTCCGGAGTGAGGGGAGGCGAAAACCGCCGGGGACATCACCGAAACGGGTTCCTCGACCGAAAACGCGAATCCGGTCCGTTCCCCATGGGTTTCCTGGCCCGGGGGACGGGTCTTGGACCCCTCCGGGGCGGGTTCGGCGAAGATCATGAGGCCTGGGAACATGAAGTCCTGTCTTTCAGGCCCATATTTTCGGACCTGAGCGCTGGGTCAAGCGCATCTCTTCATCCCTGCTTTACCATGACGCATCACAAATCGTAGCGTGTTATCCCGCTGGCCTGGAGCAACCCGCGTCCGAATGGACGCGGACAAGGTGCTCTAGAGTTTAAGGATCTGGGGACCAGGACGCCGCCATGGCCAAGATTCTGCTCGCCGAGGATGACGACAGCCTGCGCGGCTTCCTCGTGAACGCGCTCAAGCGCGCCGGCCACTCCGTCAAGGATTTCGACGAAGGCCGCACCGCGTTGAAGGCGCTCGAGCGGGAAGTCTTCGACCTTCTCCTTACCGACATCGTCATGCCCGGCCTCGACGGCATTGAACTCGCCCGCCGCGGCGCGGAACTCGACCCCGCCATGAAGATCGTCTTCATCACCGGCTTCGCCGGCGTTGCGCTGTCCTCGGGCGGCCCAGCCCCTGCCGGCGCCAAGGTCCTCTCCAAACCCTTCCACCTCCGCGAACTGGTGGACGAGGTCGAGCGGGTGATGGCGGCCTGATTCAGGCTACGCGCCCGGCCACACGGCTAGGAGCTTGCCTTTTTCGTCGAGCGCCAAGGCGCAATTGATATCAGCGACGATGACGTGATTTGTCGTGTCGCCATCAAGCGGCTGGTTGACCTTCGGATATTGATGCTCGGTGTGAACGCCGACGAACGGCGCCTGCGGCGTAGCGACGAGAGCGAACCGCATCTTTTCACGCAGCACCTTCGCGCGCTCCGGCGCCATCGGGATTTCGAGATATGTGCCGGTGAGGTCAGTCGGCGGCCCTTGCAACAGCGCTCGGTCCGTGCCGGGTGTCCAGGCAGGGTCGGCGACATAGTAATGCTTGGCGGCGTAGCGGTTCACCGTGAAGGTCGCGCCGAAAGCGTTCGAAGCGGAATACTCGCCCAAACTCTTGCCGTCCTGCTGCACCAGGAAAACGCCGACGAACTTCGGAAAGTCCGGTACCCAGGGCGACTCGCGCAGTGGCGCGACAAGCAGGTAAGAATCGACGGTTAGGGCGCCGCGATCCGCGTCGTATTTCACCCAACCGCCATAGCGCGTCGGTGAATCATAGAGCCCGGCCTCCATGTCGAGCACCTGCTCGCTTGCGAACGCCTGGCTCGCCTTCGCGAGGCGCGTCTCGTAAGCCGCCGTCGTCTCGAACTCGTCCTTGGGAGCGGCCAGTTCGTTCAGTTGGGCCGCCAACTTGCTTGCCTTGATTGTCTTCACCGGTGTGCCGATCAGGGCCGGATCGCATGCGCCCAGGCTGGCTTCCTGGGGCGCGGCCGGTTGCTGCGCAAAGAACGAGGCCAGAATGGCCACCTGAAAGGCAAGGAGAGCCCCCCGCGGACGTCTCGGGATAGCTAACGACAACCCATTCGCCTTGACCATGAATCTGCTCCGCTTCCGAGTCAGAAGCGGTGTGCAAGCGGGACGCCAGAGGGAAGAGTTGAAGACGCTGGCGAGAAGGTTGCAGGCGAGTTTGTCCAAGTGGGTTGCAACGCACAGGAATCAGCAGCTTAGCGCTCCAGCCGCGCGACCATAGCGGCCGATCTCTTCTGCACCAGCCGCGCGCCGATCTTTTCCGCGCCTAGCAGTGCGCACTTGGCTTCCACCAGCGCTCCGGCGACATCGCCCTCGGCGATCATCCGCTCCGCCAGATCAAGCCGCACGCGCGCCGCGTGATATTCCCCGCCGAGGCTCGTCCAGAGCTGCCGCGCAAGATTGAGCAGCTGCACCGGGCTCGGCTCTCCCTTCACCGGCGGCAGGCAAGCTTGAGCCTCCATCGCCAGCGCACGGATCGCGGCGCTGGGCCAGGCGTCGTAATTCTCCTTCAGCGCCTTGAGACACGCCCGCGCATCTTCCACGCGTCCTGCCATCGCACACAGCCGCGCCTTGTTCGCCGTGATCCATCCCTTGCGCTGCAGACTGAACCAGTCCGTCCGCGCCAGCACGCGGTCGAGCGCGGCCAGCGCGCCATCCGTATCGCCTGCCTGATGCAGCAGCATGGCATTGCCCGGCTCGGCGTCCCCCCCCGCCTCATAGGCGCGCGCGTAATCTTCCTTCGCCGCTTCGATGTCGCCGATCGCCGCACGTATGTCGCCCTGCACACGGTAAGCGTCCCCCACCGCCCATGGATCGGTGTTGGGCAGGGCCACAATCGCGCTGTGCACCTTGGCCAGGGCGTCGGCGAGCGTTTCCTTCACGCCCATCACCTCGGCGCGGTGCAGTTGGCATGACGGGCTGATCTTGGCGAAGTTCGCCTCGCACCACGCCTCGAACCCCACCGTCCACTGGCTCGCCCGCGACCAGTCCGCGCTCGAC
>DASYKO010000014.1:0-16129 GCA_035995285.1 Hyphomonadaceae bacterium
GTTCGGAACAACGACCGGCCGGCGCGCCCAAGCCAGGAAACGGATCGAACCAGGGTTCCGTCGGGCCGCGCCAGCCGCAAGGGTCAGAAACCCTCACACCCAACATACAGGGTTCCGGGTCTCCGCTTCGCTACGCCCGGAATGACAGCGGTTGAGGTGTGATGGAGCGGGCCGACCTGCGGCCGGCGGCTGCCCCCACCGTCTCACTCGCAAGCGAGCGATCCACCTTCACGCCTTCGGCGAGGGAGAAAAGAGCGCCCTACTTCGCGATCGACTCTTCGACGACCTTGACCACGTCGCCCATGATCTGGGTGATCTTGTAGTCCTTGGGAGTGTAGACGCGCTTGATGCCCATCTGTTTGAGGGCGAGCGCGTCTGCTTCCGGGATGATGCCGCCAACGACGACGGGGATGGTGAGGCCCTTGGCGCGGAGGATGCCGACGGTTTCTTTCACCAGGTCGAGGTGCGAGCCGGAGAGGATGGAGAGGCCGACGACGTGGGCGTTTGAATCGATGGCCTGCTGGACGATCTCTTCGGGCGTGAAGCGGATGCCTTCGTAGATGACTTTCATCCCGGCCTGGCGTGCTCTCGCGGCGATCTGTTCGGAGCCGTTGGAGTGGCCGTCGAGGCCGGGCTTGCCGACGACGTAGGTGAGCGTGCGGCCGAGGCGCTTCGAGACGCGCTCGACTTCGGATTTGACCTTTTCGAGGTCTTCCTCGCCGCCGGTTTCGATGACGAGGGCGACGCCGGTGGGGCCGCGGTATTCGCCGAAGACTTCGCGCAGGGCTGCGCCCCACTCTCCTCCGGTGACGCCGGCTTTGGCGGCGGCGATGGAGACCGGCATGATGTTGGCGCCGCTGTTGGCGGCGGCGCGGAGATCGGCGAGCGCGCTGGCGACGGCTGCGTCGTCGCGCTTGGCGCGCCATTGCTTGAGCTTGGCGATCTGGCGGCTTTCGGCGCCGTGGTCGGTCGCCATGATCGAGCCATCGCCGCCGGAGAGGGGGCTGGACTCAGTTGTTTGGTAGCGGTTGACGCCGACGACGACTTGCCGACCGGCTTCGATTTCCTTGAGGCGGGCGCGCTGGCTCTCAACGAGAGCCTTCTTCATGAACTCGACGTTTTCGATGGCGCCGCCGGACTTATCGAGCGTGGCGAGCATCTCGCGGGCCTGGTCCTTGAGCGCATCGGTCTTGGCGCCGACGACGTGCGAACCGTCGAACAGGTCTTCGTATTCGAGCAGGTCGGTTTCGTAGGCGAGGATCTGCTGCAGGCGGAGGGACCATTGCTGGTCCCATGGGCGCGGCAGGCCGAGGGCTTCGTTCCAGGCGGGAAGCTGGAGGGCGCGGCAGCGGGCGCGTTTGGAGAGCGTGACGGCGAGGGCTTCGATGAGGATGCGGTAGACGTTGTTCTCGGGCTGCGGCTCGGTGAGGCCCAGCGAGTTCACCTGCACGCCATAGCGGAACATCAGGGCGCGCGGATCGGTGACGCCATAGCGCTCGCGGCCGATCTCGTCCCAGAGATCGACGAATGCGCGCATCTTGCACATCTCAGTGACGAAGCGGACGCCGGCATTCACGAAGAAGGAGATGCGGGAGAAGACGGTGGTGAAGTCTTTTTCCGGAACCTGTCCGCCCGCTTTCACCGTGTCGAGCACGGCGCAGGCGGTGGCGAGGGCGAAGGCGAGTTCCTGTTCGGGCGTCGCGCCGGCTTCCTGGAGGTGATACGAGCAGACGTTGAGCGGATTCCACTTCGGCGTTTCGGTGTAGCACCACGCCACCATGTCGCCGATCAGCCGCATCGAGGGTTTTGGCGGGAACACGTACGTCCCACGGGACAAATATTCCTTGATGATGTCGTTCTGGGTGGTGCCCTGCAGCTTGTTGCGGTCGGCCCCCTGCTCGTCCGCCAGCGCGACGTAGAGCGAGAGGAGCCACGCCGCGGGGGCGTTGATCGTCATCGAGGTGTTCATCTCCTCGACCTTGATCTGGTCGAAGAGGGCGCGCATGTCGCCCAGGTGCACGACGGGGACGCCGACCTTGCCGACTTCGCCTTTGGCGAGAACGTGGTCGCTGTCGTACGCCGTCTGGGTGGGCAGGTCGAAGGCGATCGAGAGGCCGGTTTGGCCCTTGGACAGGTTGTTGCGGTAGAGCTTGTTGGATTCCTCCGCCGTGGAATGGCCCGCATAGGTGCGGAAAATCCAGGGCTTGTCTGGATCGTGCTGAAACGGGGGAGAAGAAGAATCCGCCATCGTTAATGCCTTGCTGCGCGTGCGAAGAGGAATGACAGCAAGCCTTGCGCCGTGCAAGCGGGCAGCTTGGGACTTTGATCTATGTGTCCTGCGGGACGCTTGGTGGCAGGCTAGATGGACTTCTTCTTTATCCTCTCGAAGGTCGGCTGGTTCTTCGTCACGCCGTCCAACCTGATCCTGCTGGCGCTGCTGGTGGGGATCGGCCTCTTGTACTGGAAGAAGACGCGGAAGTTCGGGACGCGGCTGGCGGCGGGTGGGGCGATTGCGGCGGTGCTGGTGGTGCTGCTGCCGCTGGGCGACTGGCTGGTGCTGAGTCTGGAGCGGCGGTTTCCGGCTTATGCGCCTTGCGCGGAAGGGACCGGCAAGCCGATTGCGGGGATCATCCTGCTGGGCGGGGCGATTTCCTCGCAGCAGATCGGGGGGACCATACGCGAGGATGTGGGCGGGTCGGTGGACCGCATCCGCACGGCGGCGCAGCTGGCGAGGGATTATCCGGATGCGCCGGTGCTGGTCTCGGGCGGGCAGGCATTTCCGCGCAAGGGGTCGCGCAGCGAGGCGGTGGCGACGGCCGACTTTCTGGTCGAGCTGGGCGTCGACCTGAAGCGGATGCGGCTGGAGACGGTGTCGCGGACGACGTCGGAGAATGCGAAGTTTGTGGCTGAACAGGATACCGGGGGCGTGGAGGGATCGTGGCTGCTGGTGACGTCCGCGTTTCACATGCCGCGGTCGGTGGGGTCGTTCCGCAAGGCGGGTGTGAGCGTGATCGCTGCGCCGGCGGACTGGCAGGTGGATGACAACCGGCCGATCCTCACGATGAACGCGCTCGACCGGCTGGGGAAGCTCGACCTTGGCGTGCACGAGTATCTGGGGCTGATCGCCTACTGGTTGACGGGTCGGACATCCGGGCCGCTGCCCGGGCCGCTGGAGAAAGACGCCTGCCCGCCTGCCCCGCCGGAGAAGCTGCCGTTTATGCCGGGGTGAGTTTCCTGCTGCTGCGCTTGCGAAGCGTCGAAAGTTTTGGTTGGAGCTTCAGGCCAGCTCAGAACCAAGACGCAAGACTCGAACAAGGACCCACACACCCCACCTGTCCGCCCCCCTTCGGGCGGGCGGGACCGCGTGACGCGAATTGGACAAAGAATGATCGGGGTAAGCTGGAGCAACAGGGTCCCGCCCGCCCGAAGGGGGGCGGACAGGTGGGGGGTTGGTGTCCTTGTCCTGCTCTATCTGCAGATCTAACCCGGCTTTCGAAGCCTGGCCGCTGTCTGGCGTCGTTTAATTTGAGATTTCGCTCGGCCCGTGACAGCCTGCGCCAACTGCGCGCGGAGCTTTCCGATGTTCTTCCCGTTCGACCTTGTGATCCGCAACGGCGTGGTGATCGACGGATCGGGCGATGAGCCCTTCGTGGGCGATGTGGCCGTGAACAACGGGAAGATCGCGGCGGTCGGAAAAGTGTCCGGACATGGCCGCGAGGAGATCGACGCCAAGGGGCAGATCGTGACGCCCGGCTTTGTCGATGTGCACACGCATTATGATGGACAGGCGACGTGGTCGAACCGGCTGTCGCCCTCCTCTTTCCATGGCGTGACGACGGCGGTGATGGGCAATTGCGGCGTGGGCTTTGCGCCGTGCCGTCCCGATGACCATGCGATCATGGTGCGGCTGATGGAGGGGGTGGAGGATATTCCGGGTGTCGTGCTGACCGAGGGGCTCAAGTGGAACTGGGAGACGTTCCCGCAATTCCTCGATGCCATCGATGAGACGCCGCATGACATGGATTTCGCCGTGCAGGCCCCGCACGGGCCGATCCGGGTCTATGTGATGGGCGAGCGTGGGGCGGACCGCGAGCCTGCCACGGCTGCAGAGATCGCGCAGATGGCGCAGATCGCAAAGGAGGCTGTTGAGGCTGGGGCGATCGGGTTTTCAACCTCGCGCACGATGAACCATCGGACGAGCGACGGGAAACCTACGCCGACGCTGACGGCTGAGGCGGATGAACTGGTCGGGATCGCCAATGGCCTGGGTGAAGCTCGCAAGGGCGTGTTGCAGGTCGTCACCGACTTCAAGGACAAGCGCGCGGAGATCGCCATGTTCCGGCGCATGATGTCGGAGAGCGGGAGGCCGCTGTCTGTATCGGTCGTGCAGTCGGACACGCATCCGGATGCGTGGCGGTGGATTCTCGACCAGGTCGAGGGCGCGGCGAATGATGGGCTCGAGATGCGCGCACAGGTGTGCGGGCGGCCGGTGGGCCTGCTGTTCGGGCTGGAGCTGACGCACAATCCGTTTTCGGCGCACGAGATGTGGAAGGAGATCGCGCATCTGCCGGTGGCGGGGAAAGTGGCGCGGCTGCGCGATCCGGAGTTTGCAGCGAAGCTTGTCGCCGGCAAGCCCGATCCGAGCGACCGGTTCGGGCGGCTCTATCTCTACAACTTCGACAAGATGTGGGCGCTGGGCGATCCGCCGGACTATGAGCCGAAGCTGGAGAACGCCATTGGTCCGCGCGCCCGCGCCATGGGCAAGGAGCCGGCTGCGCTGGCGCTCGAGATCATGCTGGAGCGGGGCGGCAAGGGCATTCTCTACTATCCCAGCCTCAACTATGCGGGTTACTCGCTCGATCCGAGCTACGAGATGCTGCAGCGGCCGCGGTCGATCCTTGGGCTATCGGATGGCGGGGCGCATGTGGGGACGATCTGCGACGCGAGCTTTCCGACATCGATGCTGACCTTCTGGACGCGCGATCGGGTGCGCGGGCCGAAACTCTCCCTGCCCTTCGTGATCCGGGCGCATACGCGGGAGACGGCGCGCGCTGTTGGGCTCAATGACCGCGGGCTGCTGCGGCCCGGCTATCGCGCAGACATCAATGTGATCGACTATGACAATCTCACGCTGCGCGCGCCGGAGGTGGCTTACGATCTGCCTGCGGGCGGGCGGCGGCTGATCCAGCGGGCCGAAGGGTACACGGCCACTATTGTTGCGGGCGAAGTCACGTACCGGAATGGGGAGGCGACGGGGAAACTGCCTGGGCGTCTTGTGCGTGGCGCGCAGTCCGCGCCTATGTTGCAAGCTGCAGAATAGGAGCTCTCATGACTCCGCAGATCATCGAACCGCACGCCGAGTGGACTCGCGATCAGGTCTCGGATGCTTCGCAATGGACGCTTGTGCTGACCGAGGCCGAGAAGCGCGAGATCGATGCGGCGCTGCGCCATGCGCAGGCGAAGTCGGGCGATCTGCTGCAGATCAGGAAGGAAGACTTCCCGCTGCCGACGCTCGGCAAGCGCCTGGAAGCCTACAATGACGAGCTGATCAATGGCCGCGGGTTCGGCATGATCACGGGCGTGGACCGGGCGCGCTACAGCAATGACGAGATGTGCGTGATCTACTGGGGCGTCGGCGCGCATCTGGGGCGGCCTTGGGCGCAGAACAAGTATGGGCACATGCTTGGCGACGTGACGGATCAGGGCAAGCGCGGGGGCGATCTCAATGCGCGCGGCAACGAGATCGGCGAGGACGCCCTGCCTTTCCATTGCGACGGATCGGATCTTGTGGGGCTGCTGTGCCTGGCGCGGCCGGCTTCGGGCGGGCTGTCGCTGGTGGCGAACTCGGTGAAGATCCACAATGATCTGGTTCGGGCACGGCCGGATATCGCGGCGGAATTCTACAAGCCGCAGCCGCATGATTTTCGCGGCGAGGAAAAGCCGGGATCGAAGCCGTATTACATGATGCCGGTGTTCACCGCGCATGCCGGGCGGCTCTTTATCCGGTTCATAGGACGGTACATCGCGGATTCGCAGCGGCATGCGGATGCGCCGCGGCTGACACCGCTGGCGCAGGAGGGGCTGGAGCTCGTCGCGGAGATGGCGAACGACCCCGCCTACAATATCGACATGGATTTCCAGCCGGGGGACATGCAGTTCGTGAATAACTATCACGTCTTCCATTCGCGCACGGCGTACAAGGATGACCGGGCGAATGGCGTTGTGCGTCACCTGAAGCGGCTGTGGCTGGAAACGCCGCTGATCCCCGACAAGCCGAAATGGTTCCAGCAGCGCGTGCACTGGAACGAGAAGCCGTCGGTCAGCCGGCTGGACGCGGCAGCGAGCTAGGCCGGCGTTCGATCTGCCGGGCTCTTCGTGTCTTTGTGTCTCCTTCGTGCCTTTGTGTTTAGAGCTTTGGCGCGGCGAGAACAGATTTCAACACAAAGACACGAAGGTCGCACGAAGACACAAAGTTCTTCGCAAAAGCGCCGTTACGGCGCGCTGAATCACGCCCGCTCCGATTGCCTCTGTTGCATCCCGGCGATGCGCCCTAAATGGAGGCGTTGAGAATGCGGAGTGCGGCGATGACCATGAAATCCATCAATCCGGCGACGGGCGAAACGATCAAGGAGTTTGCCACGCTTGGCCCCGCCGAAGTGGAGGCGAAGCTGGCGAAGGCAGAGGCGTTGTTTCCTTCGTTCTCTCCGCGCTCGAAATTGAAGGAGCGGCTGAACTGGTTGTCGCGGGCGGCGGACATTCTCGTTCGCGACAAGGGCCGCTTCGCGAAGATGATGACGCTGGAGATGGGTAAGCCCATCGCGCAGGCCGAGGCGGAAGTTGAGAAATGCGCGCTCGGTTGCCGGCACTATGTGGAGAACGCCGAGAAGATTCTCGCCGACGAGCAGATCAAGACCGAGAAGAGCGCGAGCTATGTGCGCTATCTGCCGATCGGGCCGGTGCTGGCGGTGATGCCGTGGAATTTTCCGTTCTGGCAGGTGTTCCGTTTTGCGGCGCCTGCGCTGGCGGCGGGGAATATCGGGCTGCTGAAGCATGCCTCCAACGTTCCCGAATGCGCGCTGGCGATCGAGGACATTTTTCGCGAGGCGGGATTTCCGGATGGGGCGTTCCAGACGCTGTTGATCCCCTCCTCGATGGTCAATGGCGTGATCTCGGACAATCGCGTCAAGGCGACGACGCTGACGGGCAGCGAGGGGGCGGGATCGAAGGTTGCGGAGGCATCGGGCAAGTATCTCAAGAAGACGGTGCTGGAGCTTGGCGGATCAGATCCGTTCATCGTGATGCCGTCGGCAGATGTTGACCTGGCTGTGCGCACGGCGGTGACAGCACGGGTGCAGAATACGGGGCAGTCGTGCATCGCCTCCAAGCGGTTCATCGTGCACTCGGACATCTATGTGAAGTTCGTCGATGCGTTCGTTGCCGGCATGAAGGCGCTGAAGGTTGGCGATCCGATGGACCGCACGGTGCAGGTGGGGCCGCTGGCGACATGGGATATTCACGATGAGCTTGCCAAGCAGGTGGAGGACACTGTAAGCGCCGGCGCCGATTGCCTGACGGGCGGGACCACGCCGGCTGGGCCGGGCGCGTTCTACGAGCCGACGGTGCTGGCGCAGATTCCGGAAAAGGCGCCGGCCTATTTCGACGAGCTGTTCGGACCGGTCGCGTCCGTGTTCAAGGCGAAGGACATCGGCGCGGCGATCAGGATCGCCAACGCCACGCGGTTTGGGCTGGGCTCGTCCGTTTGGACGAATGATCGCGCTGAAGAGGCGAAATTCGTTGACGAGATCGAGGCGGGCTTTACCGCGGTCAACGGCATGGTGGCGAGCGATCCGCGCCTGCCCTTTGGCGGGGTAAAGGCTTCGGGGCATGGGCGCGAGCTTGCCGCGGTGGGGATGCGCGAGTTCCTCAACGCCAAGACGGTGGTGCGGACCTAGCTTTCCAGCATTGGCTGCGCTCTGCTGAAGTGCAGAGCCTTCGCCCGCTCGGCCACATACGGCTTGCCGCAGTGCATGGCGGCGCGCCAGGCCTGGATGTGGCGGGGGATTTCTTCCTCGTTGAGGGGCGGGCGCAGTTCCCAGCGCAGCATGGTCTCGAACTCGAGGCGGTCGCGCTGGCTCTGCACGACGAGCACGAGGGCGTGCGTGGCGCCCAGCGCGATGGCGGCTTTGAGCTGGTGGTGGCTGGAGAAGCGCTCTTTCAGGCTGTGCGTCTGGCCGACATAGTGGATGCGGGGGCCACGCTCGTCATGCGCCATGAGGTAGACGCAGGGCAGGTCGAAATACTTTGTCTCGGCAAGGTCTACGGCGGTGAAGGTTTCACCGAGGATGTTTGCGCGCCAGATCATCCCTGCCCTCCCGAATCAGCCGGTCCGAAATTCATACGCCGTTCCGCGGCGGAAATCGTAAACCGCTTGCCGATGCGATGTCGCAGGCTCAAGCTCAAGGAAACGCGCTGAGATGCGTATCCGGGAGAGGTTCATGAAACGCCTTCTGATTGCCGTCGCCCTTGCTGCATGTTCAACGGGGCCGCAGGGCGCATCCGATCCGACGATGGCGAAAGTCGAGACCGGCGCTCTGCACGGCGTGGCGGCGGACGGGATCGTGTCGTTCAAGGGCGTGCCGTATGCGGCGGCCCCGGTTGGTGATCTGCGCTGGCGTGCGCCGGCTCCTGCCGCGAAGTGGAGCGGCGTGCGGGATGCTGCGGACTACGGCAATGTCTGCATGCAGAAATATCCCTCGACCGACAACGGCATCGGGCGCCAGCCGGCGAGTGAGGACTGCCTGACGCTCAACATCTGGCGGCCGGCTGCTTCCAGCGAGCTGCCGGTGATGGTGTGGATCCATGGCGGCGGGTTCGTGAATGGGTCGGGCACTGCGGATCTCTATAGCGGGGCGCAGCTGTCGAAGCGCGGCGTGGTGGTTGTCACGATCAACTATCGGCTCGGGCGCTTCGGATCGTTTGCGCATCCGCTGCTGACGAAGGAGGCGGCGGGCAAGGCTACGGCCAACTACGGCATGATGGACATGATCGCCTCGCTCGAATGGGTGAAGCGGAATATCTCGGCGTTCGGAGGCGATCCGGGGAATGTCACGATCTTCGGCGAGAGCGCGGGCGGGATGGCGGTGCAGCGGTTGATGACGTCGCCGGCTGCGCGCGGGCTGTTCCACAAGGCGATCGTCGAGAGCGGCGCGGGGCGCGAGCCGTTGCAGTATCTCGACAAGCCGAATGGCCGGCTGCCCTCGGCTGAATCCGATGGCGAGGCGTTTGCCAAGTCGTTGGGCGTGAGCGCGGCGAGCACGGCGGACCTGCGCGCGATCTCTGCCGACAGGATCATCGCAGCAGGCGATCCGAGCACGTTCTCCGGCGGCGGGCCGGCGCTGGATGGGAAGCTCTTCACCATGCCGATCGTGGATGCGTTCAGGCAGGGGCTCGAGGCGAAGGTGCCTTATCTTGTCGGCTATAACAGCGCGGAGTTTCCGGCGAAGCCTGAAGAGGTGGACGGCTCACTGGGGCGCATCCTGCAGACGAAGTCGGCGGACTTGCCGGAAGTCACGAAGACCTATCCCGACAAGGAAACCATGGCGGCGCAGATCGTGGGCGACATGGTGTTCGGCGAACCGGCGCGGCATCTGGCCGGACTGCACGCGGCGAATGGGCAGGCAGCTTATCTCTATCGCTTCGACGTTCTCTCGCCGTCCGTGCGTGGCCGCCTGAAGGGCACGACGCATGCACAGGAGCGGCAGTACGTGTTCGACACGCTGCAGACCTCGCCCTACGCCACGGATGAGAACGACGAGGTTCAGGCCAGGCACGCCGTGACCTACTGGACCAATTTCGCGAAGACGGGTGATCCGAACGGCGCGGACGAGCCTGCCTGGCCGCGCTATTCGGCGGCGAAGGATGAGCTGCTGGAGTTCACCAATGACGGGCCGGTGGCGAAGGTGTCGCCGCACAAGGCGCGGTGGGAGGCGATTGGGGCGCGGTACAAGTAGGGCGCAGTGGCGTCAGCTGACTTTTGGGCCTGCGCAGCGTGTGAAAGTCGCGCGGCGAACCGGCACGCTGGGATCGAAGAAGCGAACCAGCATGTGGCTGTCATCGGACATGGAGACCTCGATTCCCTTTGCCAGGCCCGGCTTGCTTCCCGGAGGCTCGGGAGGTTCGAAGCTCGCGGCTGGCTGGGCGCCGACCACCTGTGGCATCGGCACGCCGAGCAATAGATGCAGGTCGCTCTTGACCGGCGCAGAGAACCGGAAGTCGAATTCATCTGCCTGCTTCGACTCCACAATCAGAGACGGACTGCCGCACGACGCCGGCGATGTCCCGCCAGACTGCATCCAGGCGCCACTGACATGTTTGGGAATCTCGCCCAGCCCGATGGCCTGCGCCATCGCCGGCGCGGCCGCCACCGCCGACGATAGAACACCGGCAATAATCGCGTAGAGTTTCATCCCGCCCTCCCTCGGTTCTGGCCTATCAAACACAGCCGCTATTCTTTCGTCCAGGGAGCATCCTTGGCGACGTCTGCGCCTAGGGCCTGGTAGTAAAGGCGCTGGATCATGCGGGTGACGGGGCCGGGGGCGCCTGAGCCGATCTTGTGGCCGTCGACTTCTACCACTGGCGCAACCAGGGCTACGGCGGAGGTGTTGAAGGCTTCGGCTGCGGCGAGCGCTTCTTCGACGGTGAAGGCGCGTTCGGTGATTTTCTTGCCTTGCTGGGCGAGGGCGTCGAACAGGGCATGGCGGGTGATGCCGGCGAGGATTTCGTTGCCGAGCTGGCGGGTGATGATCTCGCCTTCCTTGGTGACGATCCAGGCGTTGGCGGAGGCGGCTTCGGTAACTTTTCCATCCGGAGCAATAAGCCAGGCGTCATCGAGGCCGCGGTGTTTGGCTTCCGTCTTGGCGAGCACGGGGGCAAGGAGACCGACCGACTTGATGTCTCGCCTGCCCCAGCGGATGTCGGGATGGCTCATGATGCGGATGCCGTTGCGCGCGGCGGGCACATCCAGCAGCGCCTTGGGTTCGGCGAAGAGGAAGACGGTGAGGCGCGTCTTGTCCTTGTCCGGCGCCGGGAAGTCTCGGCCGCCGTATGAGCCGCGGGTGACCTGTGTGTAGACGAAGCCTTCGGTGATCTTGTTCTCGGCGATCAGCTTGCGGTGGGCGGCCTCAACCTCCTTGCGGTCGGGCAGCACGGTGTAGCCGAGTTCCTTGAGCGAGCGTTCGAGCCGGTCGAGGTGCCGCTGCATGTCGATGGGCTGGCCAGCGTAGACGCAGGTGACCTCGTAGACCCCGTCAGCGAACAGGAAGCCACGGTCGAAGGGCGAGATTTTCGCCTCGTCGGCCGAAAGGAATACGCCGTTGAGATACGCCAGTCCGGCCATCCGAATCTCCATGCCTCAAAACCAGTCAGGCGCGCGACCCTAACCATCGAACCCCGCAACCTCAACGCCTGCACCGCGTTCGTTCCATCTGCAGCAGCCCGGAACATCGTGTAAAAGATGATTGGCGCATGAAAGACGATTGGGGCGAATTCTTTTTCCTGATCGGCTCCTCCGCCGCGGGGCTGATCGGCCTGATCTTTGTGGTCGCCACCCTCACATCCGACCTCGACAAACGCCGCGCCATTCGCGGAATGCGCGTCTACATGACGCCCAACGTCTTCCACTTCGCGGTCGTGCTGACCCTGTGCGCCCTCGCCTGTTCGCCGCAAATCAAGCCGCCCGTGCTGGCCGGCGCCATGGCTGCGGCTGCGCTGATCGGCATCGTCTATGTCGGCCAGCGCGCGCTGGGCCTCGCGAGGCCCGGCATGGCGGTGCACTGGAGCGACTATCTCTACTACGGCGCCGCCCCGCTCATCGGTTATGTCGCGCTTGGCTTTGACGCCTGGGCGATCGGCTCGGCTGCGCCTTACGCCGACACGCTGGCTGCCGGACTGATGCTCGGCTTCCTGCTTCTGGGCATACGCAATGCCTGGGACCTGGTGAGCTACATGGCGCCGCGCGCCGGACGCTCTGACGCGCAAGGCGCCGATGCGGAGACAAACTCTTCCGAGGCGCCAGACGGCGGATCCACCTCCGAAGACGCCAGAAGTCCGGCTGTTCATTGATGTAACCGCCTGTCGCGTGCGGACGTATGAGCGTATGGTCGTGGCTGGATCATACCCATGCGTCTTGTTTCCCTTCTTACCTTCCTCATGCTGCTGCCGGCGGCGTCCGCCCAGCTTCCGGCTAAGGCGCCGGCGCAGCCCGTGCTGGTCGAGCTGTTTACCTCGCAAAGCTGTTCCTCCTGCCCGCCGGCGGAGGCGTTGTTTGCGAAGTATGCAAAGCGCAGCGATCTCGTCGCGCTGGAGTGGCATGTCGATTACTGGGATAGCCTGCAGGTATCCGGCGCAGGGCGGTGGAAGGATCCTTATTCGAGTTCGGCCTGGACCGAGCGACAACGCGCCTATAACCGCGCCATCCGCGGTGGCGATGGCATCTACACCCCGCAGGCCGTTGTGGGCGGCAACATGGAGGCGACCGGGTTTGACTGGGGCGCCATCGAGCGCATGATCGGGACCGCGGCAAAGGCGCCGCCCAAGGTCACGCTAGCAGCAACCCGTACGACCGATATCCGATTTAAAGCCACGGGCGCGCCGAAGGATGCGGAAGCCCTGCTGGTGACCTTCCGGCTCGATGCGGCGACCGATGTGAAGGGCGGAGAGAACAAGGGGCGCAAGCTCAACTCCGCCCACATCGTCACCGGCGCGCGCAGGCTGGGGGCGGGCCCGGCGTTCAGTGTTCCGCTGCCGGCTCAGGGCGAAGGGTGCGCCTTGCTGATCCAGCCGAAGATGCCCGGCCCTGTGCTCGCTGCCGCCTACTGTCCGTAAGGTTCTGGGCCTGATTATTTCCGAGGGACGGCCCAGTCGCCACTTTCCGGCCACGAGTATCGGTCTCGATGCGCTCGCCCCCTGGTGGACTTCTTGAGGGCGGGACTTCCGGGGAGACTTCGATGCGCACGTCGCTTCAGCGCTGGATCGTGGGCTGCACGGTCGCCTTCGGCACAATGATGTTCGTGGCCGGGGCCGCGATCCTGACGCCTGCCAAGCCGGACAATTCGGCAAGGATCGCCTCAGACTGCACGCCCAAGGTGGAACGCGCCGTCAAGCATTCGCGGAATGACGCATAAGGCTTCCCGCCAGCGCCTGGCTCAGGTGTCGCGGCGGCTGGAACACGCATTGTAGCTACTGGGCAACGCCCCCTTCCGGCCCGTCTGTTGCATTGCAACAAGATTGCTTGCAATCCGTCCGGCTCTTGGACAATGTGACGCCCGCTTGACGGCCTCTAGCCCGGCGGACGCAGACGTCCGAGCCGGTACAGAGTGCTGGAATCAGGGCGGACGGAAGAGGTGTGACAGTGGCGGACGGCGTGAGCACTGGCGAGAAGAAAGACCTCTACGCTGTCGGAGAGATTCCGCCGGATTTCCACGTGCCGAAGACCATGCACGCCTGGGCGATCCGCCGGGAGCGCCAGGGCCGGCCGCTGAAGGCCATGCAGCTCGAAGTCGTGCCGACGCCGGAGATTGCGTCCGACGAAGTGCTCGTCCTCGTGATGGCGGCAGGCGTCAACTATAACGGGATCTGGGCGGGGCTCGGCGAGCCCGTCTCCATGTTCGACGTTCACAAGCAGCCTTTCCACGTCGCAGGCTCGGATGCCTCGGGCATCGTCTGGGCGGTGGGGAATAAAGTTAAGCGCTGGAAGCCGGGCGACGAAGTCGTCATCCACTGCAACCAGGACGATGGCGACGACGAAGAGTGCAACGGGGGCGACCCGATGTTCTCGCCCAGCCAGCGCATCTGGGGTTACGAGACGCCGGATGGTTCGTTCGGCCAGTTCTGCCGCGTGCAGTCGCGCCAGCTGATGGAGCGGCCCAAGCACCTGACCTGGGAAGAGTCGGCCTGCTACACGCTGACGCTCGCCACCGCCTACCGCATGCTGTTCGGCCACCGTCCGCACGTGCTGCGTCCGGGCCAGAACGTGCTTGTCTGGGGCGCGAGCGGCGGGCTTGGGTCTTACGCCGTCCAGCTTTGCGCCGTTGCCGGCGCCAACGCGATCGGCGTCATTTCGGATGATTCAAAGACTGACTTCGTGCTGTCGATGGGCGCCAAGGGCGTGATCAACCGCAACAACTTCAAATGCTGGGGCCAGCTTCCGAAGGTGAACGGGCCCGAGTTCAACGACTACATGAAAGAGTGCCGCAAGTTCGGCAAAGCCATCTGGCAGCTCACCGGCAACAAGGACGTCGACATCGTCTTTGAACACCCGGGCGAAGCCACGATGCCGGTGTCTGTCTTTGTCGCCAAGCGCGGCGGCATGGTCGTGATCTGCGCGGGCACCACCGGCTTCAACCTCACCATGGATGCGCGCTTCCTCTGGATGCGGCAGAAGCGCGTGCAGGGCTCGCACTTTGCCAACCTGCTGCAGGCCAGCCAGGCCAACCAGCTGATGCTGGAGCGCCGCCTCGATCCGTGCATGTCGGAAGTCTTCCCGTTCAGCGACATCCCGCTGGCGCACGAGAAGATGCTCGACAACAAGCACCTGCCCGGAAACATGGCCGTGCTGGTGACGAGCCCGAAACCGGGCCTGCGCACCGTGGAAGACGTGCTGGAAGCCGGGCCGACCAGGTAGGCCTGCCCCCTGTAACCAGGCCAATACCATCGTCGTACTTGGGATCGGACCCGTCTGGTATTACATTGCCAGGCGAACGCCTATCCAAGGAGACACGTCATGGCCACTGAACGCGCAGTTCTCGCAGGCGGATGTTTCTGGGGCATGCAGGACCTGATCCGGAAGAAGCCGGGCGTGATCTCCACCCGCGTCGGTTATTCCGGCGGGGACGTGCCCAACGCGACCTACCGCAATCACGGCACGCATGCCGAGGCGATCGAGATCGTGTTCGATCCGGCGAAGTATTCGTACCGCGACCTGCTGGAGTTCTTCTTCCAGATCCATGACCCGAGCACGAAGAACCGCCAGGGCAACGATATGGGCATGAGCTATCGCTCGGCGATCTACTACACCAGCGACGAGCAGAAGCGCGTGGCGCTCGACACCATTGCGGATGTCGACGCCTCGAAGCTGTGGCCGGGCAAGGTGGTCACGGAAGTGCAGCCCGTGGGTCCCTTCTGGGAAGCCGAGCCGGAGCATCAGGATTACCTGGAGAAATATCCCGACGGCTACACCTGCCACTTCGCACGGCCGGGCTGGAAGCTGCCGAGGCGTGCGGCGGCGGAGTAGCGCCTACAAGAGACGCTGTTGTTTTGGATCCGCCGGCGCCTTTCGCGCCGGCGGTTTCACTTGCTTGGCTGCCTCTGCGCCTTCGATCTCCAGCAGCTTGAGCTTGGTGGTCGCCCCTCCCCGCGCGGAGAAGCCGCCGAGCTTTCCGCCGGCCGCGGTGACGCGATGGCAGGGCACCACGATCGGCCAGGGGTTCTTGCCCAGAGCCTCGCCGACTTTCTGCGCGAGGAGTCTGTCGCCGAGCTTCACCGCGATCTGGCCATAGGTCAGCGTCTCGCCTGCAGGAATCTTGCGCGCAATCTCATAGACCTTGGCGTTGAACTCCGGCACGCGGGCGATATCGAGCGGGGCGGAGGACAAGTCCGCCTTCTCCCCGCGCATCAGGGCGCGGATGCCCTCGATCACGTCGGACATCGCGGCATCCGGGACCGCATCCACGGCGCCGTCGAATTTCCGCTCGATGGCCTGGGCGACAAACTCCGGGTCAAACTCCGGCAGGTGCGCGCCGATCAGGCCCTGCTCGTTCCAGGCGATGCCGGCCCAGCCGATGGCGGTTTGGAAGACGTTGTACTTGTTCATGCATCCAACATAGGGGCGCGTTGTCCTTCCCGCAGCCGATCTTCCGACAACGATGATCGGAGGATTTTTCGACCCTTAGTCGCCATCATTGAGGCTGCCGAACGCCTATTCCTCGTCGTCATCGCCGGAATCTTCGTCGTCTTCGTCCGACTCGCCGAGCCAGGCCGCTTCGTCCTCGACCGGCTTGGGCAGCCGTTCTTCCAGCCATTTGGCGACCGTGCCGGGCGGCATGTCCTTGCCCTCGATGACCCAGGACAGGAA
>DASYKO010000015.1:0-8626 GCA_035995285.1 Hyphomonadaceae bacterium
ACGCACGTGTTCTATGGCGCGGCCGCCTACAACGCCAATCCGGCTGCGTTCAACTCGACGGTGGCCATCAACACGCCGGTGACGGCCGATGCGCAGGGCAATGTCTTCTTCGGTTTCCAGGTGGTCGCCGCGAACCCGGCAGGCCTGGTGAGCGGCATCGCGCGGGTGTCGCCCGACGGTACCGGCATCTGGGTCAGCGCCGCCACGGCTGCCGCCGACGTTGCGATCCAGAAGGTTGCGATGAATTGCGCGCCTGCCCTCTCGAACGACGGCGCGACGGTCTACATCGCGATGAACACAGCCGCGCAGGCGGGCTATCTGCTCGCACTCGACAGCACGACACTTGCCGTGCGCTCGAGAGTAGCCCTGACCGACCCGAACTCTCTCGCCCCCGCGCGCATCAGCGACGATGGCACCTCCTCGCCGGTGGTCGGCCCGGATGGCCGCGTGTTCTACGGCGTGCTGGAGGCGCAGTTCGGCACGCACAACGGACGCGGCTGGCTGCTGCAGTTCGATGCGGCTCTCAATCCAGCGGGCGCGCCGGGCAGCTTCGGATGGGACGTGTCGCCCAGCGTGATCCCGGCCTCGATGGTTCCCTCGTACACTGGCGGGTCGCCCTACCTGCTCGCGCAGAAATACAACAACTACTGGGCGGCGGGCACGGGCGACGGGCTCAACCGGCTCGCCGTGCTCGACCCGAGAGGAGCGCAGGCCGACACGATCACGCCCGGCGTGCAGGTGATGCGCGAAGTCATGACGGTCCTCGGCCCCACGCGGGATGGCAATTCGGCCAACTCGCGCCGGGAATGGTGCATCAACACGATGGCCGCGGATCCGGCGCGCAAGTCTGTTCTCGCGAACAACGAGGACGGCATTCTCTACCGCTGGGACCTTTCGACCAACACGCTGGCGGACAACATACGGATCACCAACGGCCTCGGCCAGGCCTATACACCTACGTTGGTTGGCGCCGATGGCGCGGTCTACGCGATCAGCAATGCGACTTTGTATTCGATCCGCGCCAGCTAAAAACCGGCTGGCGCCTGCCTGCCCGTCAACGCTATCAATCCGGCATGACCCTGCCTCTTCAGGCCCCGGAGATCTGCCAGAGCCACCTTGGCATTGCGCCGTGGATGGATGCGCTGTCGGCGCGTCTCCCGGGGCTGCAGCCGGTGGCGCCGGGCCAGTGGCTCAGCCGCGACGATGCCTTCTCGGCCCAGATGGCCTATCGCGACCGGCTGATCGCCTCGCGCTTCAATGACGACGGCACGACCAACGACAATGTCGTCTCACTCAAGCCCCATATCGAGCAGGCCGAGCGCGACCTGCTCAACGCCGTACTGACTGCCGTGGAAGAAGACCCGCTCTATTCCCGCCGCGGCAACATGATGTACCGGCCGGACGGCGTCGGCGTGAACCTCGCCGCCGAGCGCCCCTTCATCGCCGCCGCCCGCCTCTGCCAGGAAGACTTCCTGTTGCTGGAGAAGGGGGAGAACGGGTTCACCCTCACCTCCGGCATCCTCTGCTTTCCCGCCAGCTGGACGCTTCGGCAGAAGATCGGCCGCGACCTGATGGGCATCCATCTGCCGGTCGAGCGCTATGACCCAAGCATGGGCGCGCGGGTGGACCGCGTGCTGGGCGCGCTGCAGCCGGGCAAGGCCGTGTGGCGCGCCAACGTGCTCTGCTACAACGATCCCAACCTTTACCAGCCGCGGCTCGAGATCGAGAAACGCCCTTTCGATGCGGGCAAGCCGCTGTGGGTGCGCGTGGAACGCCAGAGCCTGCTGCGCCTATCCCCCTCCGGCGCCATCGTGTTTTCGATCCACACCTGGCTGGTGCCGATCGAGCGCCTGGCGGAAGACCAGGCAATGAGTCTGCCCGAGCGCGTGCGCAATGGCGGCAGCATGGGCGAACCGCTCTGATGCCTGCTGCGAGGGCCGGCAAGGCCGCGGCGCACGTCCTGCCGGATCGCCTCGCCCCCAATCTCCGCGTCTGGTTCGTCGGAACCGCCGCCGGCCCGCGCTCCGCCGCTGTCGGCGCCTACTACGCCCATCCCGGCAACCGCTTCTGGCGCGCGCTCCACGAGGCGAGGATCACGCCAACGCTCTTCGCCCCGCACGACTATCCCAAGCTCCTGCCCCTCGGCATCGGTCTCACCGATTTCTGCAAGGTGAGCTGGGGCGTCGACGCCGACATCGACCGCGAACACTTCGACACCGCCGGCTTCCATCGCAAGGTGAGGCGCCTCAAGCCGCAGGCGCTTGCCTTCACGTCCAAGACCTCCGCCTCGCTCTTCCTTGGCCGATCGACAGCCAGGATCGAACCGGGCCTCCAGTCGCCTTCGACGCCCGGCGGCCCGGAACTCTTCGTCCTCACCTCTCCCTCGGGCCTTGCGACGTCCTACTGGTCGATCGAGCCGTGGAAGGCGCTGTCGCGCTGGCTGCGCACGCTCCCTAAGTGAATCTGCAAGCGGTTTCACAAAAACAGATTGCTCACTCTGTAAATCTGGGTATTAGCTATCCCTGCTAGAGGAACGCATGGCCACGCCCAATTCATAAGGCCAACGCGACGACTAGCGCCGATCGGGAGAGGACATGATCAAGCGCACGGGGTTGGCCCAGCCGGGAGTTGGGACCAGGGAAAAGGGATCGCTGGACCGAACCACAATCGTCCGAACCGCGATGCGCCTGCTGGACGAAGTGGGGATCGACGGCCTCTCAACCCGCCGCCTTGCCGCCGAGCTCGGCATCAAGAGCGCCTCGCTTTACTGGCACTTCAAGGACAAGAACGAACTCCTCAACGAGATGTCGGGGGAGATGTTCAACGAGGCTCTGCAGGAGCCCAACATCGACGGACCGGATTTCGACTGGGCCGAGTGGCTCGCCGAAGGCGCCCGCCGCATTCGCGGCACCGCCGTCTCCCGCCGCGATGGCGCGCTGGTGATGGCCCGGCCGCGGACCAAGGGCCCGCAGGCCAAGGTCGCCTTCGAGGACAACGTCAAGACGCTGATGCGCTCAGGCCTCGCCGACATGGAAGCGCGCCTCACCATGCAGACGCTGCGCCGCTATGCCATCGGCGCCGCAATGCAGGAGCAGGCCAACAAGGGCCTCGCCGCCTCGCTCGGCATCGTCGCCTCGGGCGAAGAAGGCTTCGAATACGGCCTGCAGGTCTTCCTCGAAGGCCTCAAGGGCCGCCTCGAAGAACGCGCCCGCGTCGCCAAGTCGGTCAAGAAAAAGGTCGGCTAGGGAGCCTCCAGAAAAACAAACGGCGCGCAGGGCCTCCTGCGCGCCGCTTTCATTTGTAGCTGACGATCAGCCGCCGTTGAGCTTGCCGCCCTTGGACGACATCATCATGTCGAGGATCTTCTGGGTAACCAGCGGCTCAAGCCCCTCGGTGTGCCCTTTCTCCATGCGGACCACATCGGCGACCACGCGGTTGTCCTTGCAGCCTTCGAAGACAAAGACCTGCGCCGTGCCCGGCCGCGCCGTCGTGCCCCAGCTGGGACCGCGGGTCTGGTCAGAAGCAGTGACGTAACCGGCCTTGGTGTCGACCACGTCCGGCTGGCGCTTGCGCGGTCCGCAGCCATATTTCTCGGCCCATTCCGACTTGTCGGTCGCTGAAGCGGACGATGCCTCGCGCTCGCCGATGTCGAAGATGAAGGAGAAATCGCAGGTCAGTGGCGCCGGCGGTGTTGCCGCCGGAGCGCCTGCGGGAGGCGTGGCGCCCGTCGCGCGCGGCGTGGCAGGCGTGCCGACGCGGCCGCCGGAGAGCGAGACGAAGCCGTCGACCTTGCCCGCGAAATAATCCGAACAGACGATGCGGCGCGAGGTGAGACCACCCTGGCTATGCCCCACCAGCCAGAAGCGCTGGATGTTCTCCTTGCCGAATTCCGCGATCACCGTGTCGACGATGTTGGCGAGATATTTGTCGTCCGAATCTGCGCTCCACACGCGGTTGCCGGGCTGGCCCTGCGCATTCAGCGGCACAGTCAGCGCCGTCGGCGTCGCCACCACCATGCGGTATTTCGAGGTGTAGTCGGCGGCCGGGAAATAGCTGCGCTGCCACGAGCCGATCGATCCGGCGCCGTGCAGGTTCAGCACGAAGTTGACCTTCTCACCGGGTTTCAGGTCGCACGGATAATCGAGATAGAAAGTACGCTGCGTCTTGAACTCGGTGGCGTCGCCCAGGAAGGTGCGCGCATAGGCCGGGCAGTCCTTCGCCTCCGGGCAGGCATAGCGCGGCTGCACATTGCAATTTGAATAGGCGTGGCCCGTGGCAGTGGCCGCGCCCATGCTTGAACATCCGGCCGCCATCAGCGCGCCGGCGGCAACCACCGCGGATGCGGCTTTCCCGATACCGATTCGGATCATGTCTTGTCTCTCCCGATTGGCCGCCCGGTTTGTTCCGAGAGCGGGCCTTATGGCTTATCTCTAGCATTACTGGGCCCTAGCATTGCAAGGCAGATTGCGCCAAGACGAACCGGGGCGTTCGCGTAAACGTTAGACCGGTATGTTCCGCTCCTGGCCCCACGAGATCCATCCCAATCCGCATGTCCGCAAGCTGGTCGGCATGGCGGCGGTGACGGTGGGCCTTGGCATTGCCGGCTTCATGGTCTTCGACTGGCTGACGCCGGCGCAGCACAACCCGTTCAAGCCCGTCGAACTCTCTCGCGACATTGGCTTCGCCACCGGCTTCAGGCTCGACCGTCTGTCGCAGGATCCGCGCGCCTGCTTCACCGCGCTCGACCGTGCCGGCGTCCGATACACGCGCCTCGACAGGGCTCAGCTGATCAAGGCGAAGCTCGACAAGGACAGCGCGCGTACCGAGTGCAAGCTCGACAATGCGCTGACGCTCGACCGCTCGCTGACGCCCTACTCCGCCACGCTCTCGATGTCGTGCTCGCTCGCCGCCACACTCTATGTCTGGGAGCGGCATGTCGTGCGCCCCGCAGCCATCAAGTATTTCGGCCAGCCGGTGACGCAGATCGAAACCTTCGGCGCCTATTCATGCCGGCGCGTGAACGGAGAGAAGACTGGCAAGTGGAGCGAGCATGCACACGGCAACGCCGTCGACATCTCCGGCTTCCGCCTCGCCAGCGGCCGCTCGATCATGGTGGAGGACGACTTCGGCAAGAACACGCGCGAGGGCCGCTTCCTGAAGGAGGTGCGCGACAAGGCGTGCGGCCTGTTCTCCACGACGCTGAGCCCTGACTACAACAAGCAGCACCACAACCACTTCCACTTCGACATGGGCCTCGACACGCTCTGCAGCTAGCGCTGCTGCAACCCGCCCTGACATGCAGCAAGCGCATGGAACTCACGCCCCAAGCGTCCGTTGCTTCATGGGTTCGTGAGGAGGCCAAGATGGTCAGTAGATTTGAAGCTCAAGTCCTTCCGCCATTAGCCGCCAACTATCATCCCCGCTATCACCCATAACTTCCCTAACTGACGCCTGACATTCCGCTCCGGATATCCCGCTCTCACGGGGTCACCGTCGAGCACCTGCTCGCTCCCGGCCAGCCAAAAGCTGCGCCGGGCGCCTGCATGCGCCACCTCCCCTCGGCGGGGCTTTCTGCTAGAACAGGTAGTCGTTGGGGAGACGATCCATGCGCCTAGCCGCCCTTCTTCTGCTCGCTGTCTGCATCCCGCCGGTCTCGGCGCAAGTCACGCCCAAGGCCAAAGTTGCAATCCCCCTCGTTGGCTGTGCGAGGGGCGGGCAGATGGGCCCGATCGAGGCCCCGCCCAACTCCACACGGGAGGTTTCCCTGCCGCCGGAGATCGCGGCCCGCCTCGCTCTCTATGCAGCAAGGACCGACACCGGCGTGGCGGACAGCGGGACGCTCGCCCCGCGCGGCTGGCGCTGTTTCGGCGTATACGGTTCGAATGGTTCGGGCTTCTACATCGCTCCCCAACCGCTTGGCGCAGACACTATCCTCACCAGCAAGTTCAAGGGATTCACCGGGCCCGCGATCCAGTCGAGCGTGATCCTTGGCGACACATCAGGCCGCTTCTTTGCGGCCAAACTTGAAGCCCGCCTCTTCCCAGACGAGCCGGGACGGCGCGCTTTCATCCAGAGCGTCATCGCCGAGAAGCGGGAAGATTCAGCAAGCTTTGTCTTCGGACCCTGGCCGCAGGACACGCTCACGCGCCGCTCACCCACGCTCGTCGAATACGCGACGCCCGCAAACACCGCCGGCGCCGGAACTGCCAGCCTCCTGCTCCCAGGCGACCAGCCGATCAAGGGCTTCGTCGCCCTTGTCGGCGATGCGCCGAACGTCGCCCAGTTTGCCGTGCGCCTGCCGCCCGACATGGCCGATCTCGCCGCTGTGATCATTTCGGACGCCCAGAAGAAGCTTGTAATCAATTGATCTTCAGACCGGACGCGAAAGGCCAAGGTTGTCAGCACCCCGCCTCATCACCAGATTGAACGTAATGTTGTGAACCTGTGCTGCGCCTCGGTTCATGACCCTGAGCCTGATCCATGCTAGGGTGCGTTTCATGAAATACGCTGTTCTCGCAACCGCGCTTGGCCTTCTCGCCCCGTCTGCCTTCGCGCAGGCTTACGAGCCGCCGCGCTTCGATGGGTTCGAGCAGCAGCAGCGCGATCTCAACCAGCAGCAGCTCGACAGCTTCGAGCGCCAGCGCACCAATGAACTCTCTCGCCCGGTGACGCCGGGCCGGTCATCGCTCGACGCCGCCAACCGCGCCGACGCCCTGCGCCAGATCGACGCCCAGCGCGACCAGTTCCTGCTCGAGCGCAAAATCGAGAACGACGCCAAGCAGCGCGAGCGCGAGATCGCGAGGCTCTCGGAGCCCAACCAGACCATCCTGCCCAACGCCGCCGAAGTGATCGACAATCCGCGAGCGTACAACCTGCCTGTCCCTCCCACTGGCCAGTACTATGCGCGCCTCAATGGCCGCTATGCGCTGATCGACGGGGCGACGAACCGCCCGATCAAGTCCTTTGACGTGAGCCCCGATGAAGGCGGCTCGACCATTCCCGGCACAACGCCGCCACGCCCGAGACAGCCGCCGCAGTTCTACCAGAAGCTGCCAAAGCAGCCCTCGCTGCCGACAGAGCTTGTGCCGCGCGATTCGAAGCGCGTGATCAATGACCCGGAGAGCCACCAGCTCGGCAAGGCGCCGCCGGATAGCTATTACGCAGACTTCGACGGCGCGATCTACCTGATCGATGCGCCCACCCAGAAAGCCATCGCACAGGTGCGGGCGAAGGAAGAGCCGGCCAAGACCGCCGCAAAACCGGCCGCAAAGTCCGACAAGCCGGCTCGCGAAAAAACCAATTGAGCCACGCCGCCCGGCGCCCTTCCGCCATATTCGGCCAGCACCTTTCTCGCGCTACCCTGGGGAGGGCTCGACATGAAATTTGCCGCCGCATTCCTGGCCATCGCTGTGACTGGAGCCGCGTCCGCGCAGACGCCGCAAAAGCCGCCCGCGCAGCCTCGCGAAAAACCGTTCGTCTTCCAGATGCCGAAGGACTTCCAGGCGCCGACGGACAAGGACGGCAAGCCGTTCGTGTTGGTGATGCCGAAGGACTATGCCGGCCTCCCGGACAAGGACACCGGCCCGAAGAAAGCCCCACCCGGTCAGCTCTGCCTGTTGAAGGTTGGCGATGAGCGTTGCCCGCAGGTGGCCGAACTGATCCGTAAGCCCTACGAGCCGGGCGACGGCGATCTCTACCTGCTCGACCGGGAGCCGGGTAAACAGAAGATGATCCTCAAGACCGTCCCGCTTACCGACAAGCTCAAGGAAAAGGCCGACTGAGCCGGTCCCAGCGGGCGCCCCTTGCATCCTGCCCCAAGTCCCCCCACTCTCATCTCCATCGTCAACGTATTGAAAGGAGGTGATCCGATGTCAGTCACTATGAGCAGGGGCTTTGCCCTGACGCGCGGTCTGATGTTTGGAGCAGCCTCCGACCATCGGATTGCCTGATCGGGCTCGGGACTGGCGCTGATGCGCTGTCCTGGAAGCCAGGGGTTTACGCCCCGCTCAAAAGACGGGAAGGGCCGCCGGCGAACGCCGCGCGGCCCTTCTTGTATTCGCGCTCTGCCAGAATCCGGCCCTGCTTGTATCTGCGCAAATGTTAGGTCAAATCGCTCCGCCCGCTCCCATTCTGGACGAGGTGGGGAGGACATATGGCCCGCACCGCACTTTTCGGCCGCATCACGCGCGCGCTCACCGCCGCACGCCTCGCCCTGCCCGACGCCCCGCCGCTGGGCGAGCGCGCCATCTCGCGCCGCGCCGCCCTCGCCATGCTCGTTGCAGCCGCTGCCTGCACGCCTGCACGCAAGCAGGGCGCTGCGGCCGATCCCAACACGGTCGGCATCATCGGAGGCGGCACAGCCGGCCTCGTCGTCGCCTGGCGCCTCGCCAATGGCGGCGTGCCATCCGAGATCTATGAAAGCTCCGGCCGCACCGGCGGGCGCATGTACACCAAGCGGGACTTCACGCCCGAAGGCCAGTTCTGCGAACTCGGCGGCGAGCTGGTCGATTCCAACCACTAGGAGCTGATTGCGCTCTGCGGCGAACTCGGCCTGCCGATCCAGCGCCTGCGCCCGGAAGGCGTGGCCTTCAGCGACATCTTCGACATCAAGGGCAAGCACTATATC
>DASYKO010000016.1:0-5059 GCA_035995285.1 Hyphomonadaceae bacterium
CCTGAGGCTTTCAGCTTACCAACGGTCTGACACTGGCCGCTGCAATTGAGAGTCTAGTTCAGTGTCCAACTCCCACCACGCGGTCCCTCCCTCCTGCAAGGGGGAGGTCAGGTGGGGGTCCGCACCTTGTTCCGACGCACATGAAGTGCCCCGGCCGGTCTTGCGGCGCTCAGGACATACAAATGAAAAGGCCCGCCGGTTAGGGCGGGCCTTCGCACATTCCCTTGTCGAAAGCCTACAGCTTGCTCGTCAGCTCCGGCACGATCTTGAAGAGATCGCCTACCAGGCCGTAGTCCGCGATCTGGAAGATCGGGGCTTCTTCGTCCTTGTTGATGGCGACGATGATCTTGGAGTCCTTCATACCGGCCAAGTGCTGGATGGCGCCCGAGATGCCGATGGCGACGTAGAGTTCGGGAGCGACCACCTTGCCGGTCTGGCCGACCTGGAAGTCGTTCGGAGCGTAGCCCGCATCCACCGCAGCGCGCGAGGCGCCGACGCCTGCGCCGAGCTTGTCGGCGAGGGGAAGGATGTACTGGTTGAACTGATCCGCCGAGGCGAGAGCGCGGCCGCCGGAGACGACGCGCTTGGCCGACGCCAGCTCAGGACGATCCGATTTCTGCAGTTCTTCGGAAACGAAGGCCGACTTGAACGGACCAGCCGGCGCCGCAATGGTTTCGACAGACGCCGAGCCCGAACCGGTCGCCGCCTGGAAGGCCGTGCCGCGGACGGTCACGACTTTCTTGGCGTCGTTCGATTTGACGGTGAGGATCGCGTTGCCCGCGTAGATCGGGCGCTCGAACGTATCCTTGGAGACCACTTTCGAGATTTCCGAGATCTGCATCACGTCGAGCTTCGCCGCGATGCGCGGGGTGACGTTCTTGCCCGTGGTGGTGGCCGGCGCGAAGAACGCCTCGTAATTGGCCATCAGCGGGACAACCAGCGCTTCAACCGCTTCGGCGAGCGAGTGCGAGAAGGCCTCGCCCTCGGCATGCAGCACCTTGCGGACGCCGGGAAGTTTTGCGGCGGCGTCGGCCGCAGCTTTCGCATTGTGCCCGGCGACGAGCACATCGATGTCGCCGCCGTATGCGGCAGCAGCGGCAACCGTCTTGCCGGTCGCGTCGTTGAGCGCGGCGTTGGAGTGTTCAGCGAGAACGAGGACGGCCATGATCAGATCGCTCCCACGGATTTGAGTTTTGCAATGAGAGCGTCAACGTCGGCGACTTTCTCGCCGGCTTCACGCTTCCTGGGCTCGGCGACTTTCACCACGGTGAGACGCGGGGCGATATCGACGCCGAAATCGGCGGGCGTCTTCATGTCGATCGGCTTCTTCTTCGCCTTCATGATGTTCGGCAGCGAAGCAAAGCGCGGCTCGTTGAGGCGCAGGTCGGTGGTCACGACCGCGGGCAGGTTGAGCGAAACGGTCTGGAGACCGCCGTCGACTTCGCGAGTGACCTTCAGCTTGTCGCCATCCTTGGTGATGGACGAGGCGAACGCGCCCTGCGGCCAGTCGAGGATAGCGGCCAACATCTGGCCGGTCTGGTTCGAATCGTCATCGATCGCCTGTTTGCCGGTGATCACCAGCTCGGGCTTCTCAGCTTCGACGATCTTGGCGAGGATCTTGGCCACCGCCAGCGGTTCAACCATCGCGTCGGTCTGCACGAGGATGCCGCGGTCGCCGCCCATGGCGAGGCCGATGCGGATGGTTTCCTGCGCTTGCGCCGGTCCGATGGAGACGATCACGATCTCGGTGACGACGCCCTTTTCCTTGAGCCGCACCGCCTCTTCGACGGCGATCTCGCAGAACGGGTTCATCGCCATCTTGATGTTGGCGAGGTCCACGCCCGAGCCGTCGGCTTTCACCCGCGGGCGAACGTTGGGGTCAATCACCCGCTTGACGGGTACAAGCACCTTCATCGGTGGAATCTCCGGAATTTTTCTGCGCCGGAGACCCGCTGTGAGGCGGGCCGGTTCGGCGGCTCCCTGCTATGCAGAACGCGCGCCTAAATCAAGTTTTTCGGGGCCAGGCGGGGCAGAAAGCGGCGTTTTGGCGCTGACCTTCGGGCAGCAGGAGAAACATTCGTGCCCCGGGCTGATTTCCGGGGGAATTTTGCGGGGCGTCTGGTCTGTTTCTGGAGGGCGGTTAAGGAGAGAGGACAGGAGCCATCCCCATGACCGATCAAAAGACATCCCAGGCATCCGGCCAGCTCGACGACGCCTTCTACGCCCGCGCCGACGCCCACATCCACCTGGCCAACGACCAGGCGGAGAAGGCGGGCCACGAGATGGTCAACGCCTCCCTGATGTTCGCCTCGGCGAGGTTCTCCGCCTTCGTGTCAGCCCGCGGCTTTGCCAGCGCCGAGGCGATGCAGGCCAAGCGGGCCGAGACGATCGAATATTTCGTCGCCGGCTTCCGCCAGATGCTCGAAGGCAATCTCGACGCCTACATCAAGAACTTCGAGGACTATGTGCACGCCGACGACAAGGACGAGGGCTGAGCATGGTTGGTCGTCTTGAAGGCAAGGTCGCAGTGATCACCGGCGCGGCGAGCGGTATCGGCCGCGCGACGGTGGACCTGTTCGTGGCTGAAGGCGCGAAGGTGATCGCAGCCGACATCCAGGAGGACAAGGGCGCGAAGATCGAACACGACCACAAGGGCAAAGCAAAGTTCGTGCGCTGCGACGTGATGCAGGAGGCGGAGATCGCGGCGGCGGTAGGCGCGGCCGCGAAGGAATTCGGCAAACTCGACATCCTCTTCAACAATGCCGGCGTGGGCGGCGCGCGCGAGACGGCGGACGGCGTAACTGCCGCCGGCTTCGACAGCGTGATGCACCTGCATGTCCGCGCGGCCCTGTTCGGCATGAAGTACGCGGCGCCAGAGATGCGAAAGCAGGGCGGAGGCTCGATCATCTCGACCGCATCGATCGCCGGCCTGCAGACCGGCTTCGGCCCGGTGCTCTATTCCACGGCCAAGGCCGCCATCATCCACATGACGCACGCAGCCGCGGCCCAGCTTGGCCCGGACAATATCCGCGTGAACTGCATCTGCCCCGGCATGATCGCCACCAACATCTTCGCTGCGTCGTTCGGCATCCCGAGCCAGTTGGCCGACACCCGGATCGGCGACCTGGAGGCGGCCAACAAGAAGACCCAGCCCATCCCCCGCGGCGGCCGGGCGAGCGATATCGCCGAGGCTGCCCTCTATCTGGCCTCCGACGGCGCCAGCTTCGTCAACGGCCACGCTCTGGTGGTTGATGGCGGCCTCACACTGGGGCCCAATGACGAGACCCGGCTGGGGATATTCCGCAATGTGTTCGAGGCGCTGGGCGTTCCGGACGAGCAGATCGCTGCTGTGTTCCGGCCCAACAAGCGTTGATCAGTGTCGCGGTTGCCGCGCCCCCATGAGGCGCACTAAATAGGTAGCATGGTTCAGGGATTCCTCCGCCGCCTCCTGCTGTCGACCGGTCATGACGACCTGCCGCCCGAGGATGCGCGCCTCGCGATCGCCTCCGTGCTGGTGATGGCCGCGCGGGCGGATGATCACTACGACGACAGCGAACAGAAGATGATCGACCGTGCGCTGATGAAGCGCTTCAAACTGGATGCAGCCCAGGCACGGGGCCTTCGCGAAGAGGGCGAGGCGGCCGAATCCGAAGCGATCGACCTCTTCCAGTTCACCCGCGCCATCAAGGCCGCGATCCCGATCGAGGACCGGATCGCCATCCTCGAAGAACTCTGGACCGTGATCCTCGCCGATGGCGTGCGCGACCCCCACGAAGACTCCCTCATGCGCCAGATGGCCGACCGGCTCGGCCTGTCGGACATGGACTCGGCCCTGGCCCGCCGGCGCGTGCAGGGCGGGGGAAGCATCAGCGGGATGTAGGCTACTCCCCGCTTTCCGTCGCCAGCGCCGCGGTGGCGGCAGCGATCTCTTCCATGCGGAACCAGTCGGTCTTCGGCAGGCCGAGTTCATAATCAAGCCAGGCCGGCACGATCTTGCCTCCGCGCGAGCCGCGGCTGTTGGCAAGCACGACGATGCCCGCGCGCTCCTTCGGCAGCCACGCGATCTGCGTGAGATAACCCTCGACGCCGCCGGAATGCGTGATCAGCTCGTGGCCCGCATAGGTGTAAGTGCGCCAGCCAAGCCCATACCACGTGCCCGTGACCGGCGTTTTGAGCGCGCGCTGGCGCGAGCTTTCCGACGGCGTCTGGATGCGTTTCTTGTGCGCCTCGCCGAGCACGTCGTGGTCGATCACGTCCGGCCGCTCGCCCATCTGGGCGATGAGCCATTTGGTCATGTCGTTGATCGAGGAGTTCACCCCGCCAGCCGCGGGCACGTTGTAATAGGCCTGCTTCACATCCGTGGCGACCCAGCCGGCGCCCGCGCGCTTGTGCGGCTTGGCCCAGTTACCGGTGGACTTCAGGCCAGCAAGGCCGAGCGTCGTCTCCGTCATGCCAAGCGGATCGAGGAGGCGCGCATGCAGCTCCTGCTCATACGTCTTGCCCGCAACACGCTCGATCGCGGTGGCGATGATGTTGAAGGTGATGTTCTGATAGGTGAAGCACTCACCGGGAGCGCAGGTCGGCTTGACGGTTGCGTATTTCGACAGGATGTCGAGCGGCGCCTGTCCCGCCTCCAGCAGGTTGTCGAACGCATAGGGCGGCAGGCCAACCGAGTGCGTGAGGATCGTCTCAAGCGTCACCGCAGCCGTGTCAGCCGGCTTGCGTAGCCGGAAACTCGGGACGATCGAGATCACCTTGTCGTGGAAATCGAGCTTGCCGTCCTTTTCCTCCATCGCCGCCAGCGTGCCGGCAAAGCCCTTCGACAGCGAGGCAAGGCGGAAAACGGTGTCAGGCGTGACCTTGTCGGGGCTCCCCTCGGCGCGCACGCCATAGGTCTTCATCATCGCAACCCGGCCATCCTTCACCACGGCAACGGCAAGGCCCACAAAGTCCGGCGCGGTTGCGGCGTAGTCGAGCTCCTTGCCGAACGCCTGCAGCTCCTGAGCTTCCCGCGTGAGCTGTGCATGCGCAGGGCCGCAAGCCAGAACGGCCGAAAGGA
>DASYKO010000017.1:0-4322 GCA_035995285.1 Hyphomonadaceae bacterium
GGTCACCATCACCAAGGCGACCTGGGCGGCCTTTGAAAACTATAAGTATTGGCTGACGCCGATCGCCTGGCACCGGCAGATGGGCGAGGGCTATTTCGCGGTTGCGGAGGACGGGCGCAGCTGGGGCATTACCGGCTGCCCAGTCAATGAATGTGTCACGGGGAGCCCCGTCAGCCAGGACGCGATCGACATCTGCCAGACCCGCAGCGGCGGCATGTCCTGTGCGGTGTTCGCCAAGGACCAGGAGATCGTCGTTCCGTACGAGATCGCCCACTGACGACGCGTTACAGTAAAACCGTAAAAGCCAACATCATTGCCCTAAAACGGGCATTAGACGCGTGACTAAGATCAGGGATGTGAGTACCGTCCCCTTCCCCCGGCCGTAACGAATCCGGGGCGAGCAAGCCGACGAAGCACAGTCCAAGTTCTGGGAGGGACAGCGCCGAAAGGTGGCAGCTCACAAAAATACAGGGGACGCTACACTTCAAAGGGGCAGCCGCAAGGCCGCCTCTTTTTGATTCCGGGCCCTAGTACTTCATCCCCTTCTTCTCCGCCGCGGCCCAGGCGGGCTTCAGCTTGGCGATCTTCTTGTAGACCGGGCAGTCGGCGGCGTGGGCGCCGGGGAGGTAGCCGATGCTCATCAGGAACTCGCCGACGATCTCGCCGCCGGTGAAGACGAAGGTCTTCTTGAAGAGCTTCATCCAATCGGGCTTGGTCATCGGATGATGCGCGGCGAGCCAGGCGGCGAAGGAGCCGTGGCTCTTTTGCAGCACCTGGATGCGCTTTGCGTTCTCGATCGCGGCGTTGACCTTCAGCTTGTTGCGGATGATGCCCGCATCGTTCAGCAGCCGCGTCCGGTCGCGCTCGCCGTAGCGCGCGACCTTGGCGATCTTGAAACCGTGATAGGCGTCGCGGAAGCCCTGCTGCTTCTTCAGCATCGTCAGCCAGGAGAGACCGGCCTGGTTGATCTCCAGGATCAGCCGCTCGAACAGCTCGTCATCATCGGTGATCGGGAAGCCGTAATGCTCGGCGTGATAGGGACCGTGCCATTCATGACCCGGCGCCACTTTGCAATACCCGCTCATTGCGGCCGCTCCAGCATGGTGAGCGAGAGACCATAATGCACGAACAGGAAAACGCCGATGCCCCAGATCACGAAGGTGATCAAGGTCGTCGCGATCAGCTTCCGCTTCAGATGCGTGACCGCGGGCGCGCCGGGATCGTGGCCGGGCTCCGGATTCTCCTCGCGCTTGACGCCCCAGGGCAGCACCGCGAACAGCACCACCCACCAGACGACGATGTAGATGAAGATCGATCCGATCCAGTTCATTTTTTGAAATTACGCCTGTTCAAGCTCGATGAGGGTACCGAGGAAGTCCTTCGGATGCAGGAACAGGACCGGCTTTTCATGGGCGCCGATCTTCGGCTCGCCGTCGCCGAGCACCCGAGCACCCGCGGCTTTCAACTGGTCGCGCGCGGCGAGGATGTCCTCCACCTCGTAGCAGATGTGATGGATACCGCCCGAGGGGTTGCGCGCTAGGAAACCAGCGATCGGCGATTCATCGCCCAGCGGATGCAGGAGCTCGATCTTGGCGTTCGGCAGCTCAACGAAGACGACGGTGACGCCGTGCTTCGGCTGCGCGACCGGCGCCGAGACCTTGGCACCGAGGGCGCCGCCATAGAGCGCCGCGGCCGTGGTCAGGTCGGGAACTGCAATCGCCACGTGATTGAGACGGCCGATCATCGGTGATATCCGATCAATCCATTTTGTGGGCGGCCATGTTGCAGTGCACGTGCCCGGGGTGCAACCTATCTTCGGTCGGGAGTGGGCCAGGTAGCGCGTCACAACAGCGCGATGGGGAGATGAGATGAGCGCCGATCTCGCGGCTTTGGAGTTTGCCAACGACGCTTTCTATGAGGCCTTCGCGGCAGCCAGTCTCGAAGCCATGGATGCCGTCTGGGCCGAGCAGCCCAATGTGTTCTGCATTCATCCCGGTTGGCCGCCAATCACCAACCGGGCCGAGGTGATGGCAAGCTGGCAGGAGATCCTGTCGAATGCCGGGCCGGTCCCGGTCAGCTCCGTTGCGCCGAAGTCCACGATCTTCGGCGATATCGGACTGGTCTGTTGCTATGAGCGCTTCGCCAACCAGCATCTGGTCGCAAGCAATCTGTTCATCCGCGCCGACGGCCGCTGGCGGATGATCCATCACCATGCCGGTCCGCTGGCGCGGGTGCCCGACGAAGCCAAGGTCGAAGACCCGCCCCCACCGCGGCATTGATCCGGCACGGAGTCGGCTTCGCGCATTGCGCCCACACGATCAGGGCGGCATATTGGGATCATGAATCGGATTTTTTCCTTGCGACTCAATGCTAAGGCGGCCGGAGGCCGGAGGGCCAAGTCGGCCCGAGGCCGAAGGGCTAAGCCGCCGCGTAGGCGGTGGACCAAGCTGGCCGGTCTGGCCTGCGCCGCGCTGCTCGTGACCGGCGTCGCGGCGGCAGCCGATTACAATGCGGGGCTCCAGGCCTTCAATGCCGGCAACTACAAGGTCGCAATGAAGGAGTGGTCGGCGCCGGCGCACAGCGGAGACGCCCAGGCGCAGCATGGGCTCGGCCTGATCTATGAGACCGGCCGCGGCCTCGAGAAGCCGGACATCAAGGAGGCGATTCGCTGGTACGAAGCTTCAGCGAAGCAGGATTACGCGCCCGCGCTCAACAACCTTGCAATGCTCTATTCCAGCGGCCGCGGCGTCACCAAGGACCAGGCCAAGGCGATCCAGCTTTGGAAGGAGGCGGCGGAGAAGAACAATACGACCGCCGAGTTCAACCTCGGGATCCAGTACATGCTGGGCGAGGGCCTCGCGAAGAGCGACGCGGAAGGCGCGCGCTGGATCGCCAAGGCGGCCGAGGGCGGGCTGCCTTACGCACAGGCCTATATGGGACAGCTCTACTATCAAGGCGTGGGCGTCCAGAAGGACGTGAAGGCTGCGCGCGACTGGCTGGAACGCGCCGCCGCGAACGGCAACGGCGATGCCAAGCGTTATCTCCAACAGATCGACGCGGAAGCGCCAAAGACCGACACGCCGAAGGCGGAAGCTTCCAAGACTGAGCCGCCCAAGCCCGAATCGCCCAAGCCCGAATCGCCCAAGGCTGAATCGACCGCGACGGAGACCGCGAAAACAGAAACCCCGAAGACCGAAGTGCCTAAGGCGGATGCCAACAAGGTCGAGCCGCCCGAGACCGAGACGGCCTCGACGACGAAGACGGGCACGGCCGAGAAGCCGGAAGACAGTCCCGCGACAGAAGCGAAGCCGGAATCGACGGCGCCGGCTGAGAGCAAGCCCAGCGCGCCGGCGGAGACCATCCTGGACGAGGAAGAGCCTTCGGCACCGGAGCACGTCGAAACGCCGCCGCTGCCAGCGACTTCGGCGCAGGCGCCGGCGGAAGCGTCGACCACGGAAGCGCATAAGACCGAAGAGGCGAAGGCCGAAGCAGCGAAGGACGCGAAGTCCGAACCGCCAGCCGAACCGGAAAAAGAAGCGGAGCATACGGCGGAGCCGCCGGCCGAGACCAAGGTTGCCGAGGCCGACGCCCATGCTGAGCCGAAGGCGGACGAGCACGCCGAGGCGAAGACTGAAGAGTCAAAGCCGGCCGAAGCGGAACCCGCCAAGTCCGCTGAAGACGCGCACGCCGAGGCCGAACCCGCCAAGCCGGCGGAAGAGGAACAGGCCGCGGATGCGCCCGCTCCACCCGAAGCGCCGAAGGCTGAGGCGGATTCGAATTCACTCGAGGCGGAATTGCCGAAGGCGGATTCGCTGACAGCGGGCAAGCAGATCGTCCACATCTGGCTCGGCGACACGGGCCAGGACGATGCGGCGCGGAAAGCGTTTGACGGCGATGGGGGCGCGAAGACCAAGTTCTCTCCCATGTTGGACAATTACGCCCTCGAGGTCCGGCCGTTCGCCGCGGCCCTTTTCCGCATCTATGTCGGGCCGGTCGAGAGTCTGCAGAAGGCGCAGGATCTGTGCGCCAAGATCAAGGATCGTGACGGCGGACAATTCTGCCGGCCGGTGATTAACTAGGCCGCAAGGTGCGCCTTCCAACCGGCTTGAACCCAGAAACACGAGGAGAGACCGAACGTGACCGCGCGCAGCATCAAGGAGCGCCTGAAAGCCGGTGAGAAGATCCTGGCCGGCTGGGTCTATGGGTTGAGCCCGGTGACCGTGGAGGTCATGGCACTCGGCGGCTATTCCGCGCTGCTGATCGATCAGGAACACGGGCCGACCGAGTTGCAGATGATCCACACCCAGACGCTCGCGGCGGAA
>DASYKO010000018.1:0-4543 GCA_035995285.1 Hyphomonadaceae bacterium
TGGAAGATGCTGACCTTCCCCTTGAGCTTCACGCTGTCTGCAATCGGCACTTCGAAACTCCCACGCGACCCGTTCGCGTGGACGTGAGCAAGAAAAGGGCCGGACTCCCAAAGCTACGCCGACGCCACGCATGAGCCGCAACAGCGCATTTCTCGTTCCGCGCGAAGCGCCATCATGGTTAATTCCGGTAAACGCCTTCCGCAGGGACGCACAGGTGTTTCACCTGGTGTGCGAATGCGAGACGCATGACTCCCGCACCCGTACTGCGCGAATCCGCGCACCGCCCCGCACCCGCTGCGTCACGCGCCGAGGGCAGGGAATAACCTTGGATCGGATGCGGAGAACCAGACCTAGGAGGCGTCGTCACCAGCCCAGCATTTTGCGCACACGCAATTCGAGGCCGGCGGCTTCCTTTTCGGATGGTGCGCCGCCGCCATGGATGCGGCCGTGACGAGCGGTGTCGATTACCACGCGCCAGAAGTGCGGGCCGACGATCAGGCGCGGGCCCAGGAACTGCCCGAGCCAATCGGTGCGGACGCCGATGCCCTTAACCTCGGCCACCGGAATGGTTTGCTCGAGCGTGCGGAACAGGTTGCGCCGGCGGACGGTGAGCCCTTCGGGATGCACCCAGACTTCCATGTCATCCCGCAGCGCCGTGGCCAGCGCGACCCATATCGCGCCCGCCGCGGAGAGGAGCGCGAACCATACCGGCTGCCCGGGCTGCCCTGAAACCAGCCAGCCGACGAAGAGCAGGCAGCTTGGAACCAGCAAGACGAACGCCAGCCCGAACCGGGCGGCGCGCCATCCTGCAGGCTCTGGCGCCGGAATCCTGACGAGGCGTTCGGTCATCTTCGGTTCCCCAACCGTCGAACATTTATCTGCACGCAGTATACAGGATCAACCGGCTGTGCGGAATGGCGTTATTCGACCCGTTCCGCCGTGTACCCCAGTGGCGCCAGCTGGGCGATCACGCTGTCCTTGCCGATAAGGTGGGCGGCGCCGACGGCGACGAAGAACGTGCCCGGCTCGGTCTTGATAAGCTCGTCGAGCTTCTTCACCCAGTTGGAATTCCGCTTCACCAGCAGGGCGTCATAGATCGGCGGGCTTTCGGCCAGGTCCTGCTCGATCATGATCTTGTTGAGGTTGTCGGTGTCGCCGCGCGCCCAGGACTTCACCATGTCGTCCAGCGTCTTGGCTTCTTCTTCCATCTGGTTGACGCCGTCCATCAGGAACTGGATCTGCACGTCCTCCGGCAGGTCGGCGAACACCATCAGTTGTTCCTCGACCGTCTCGAGCTTGCGCACCTCCTTGCCCTGAGAGACCGCGTCCGGCGAGAGCTTCCGCTCCACGCCCGAATCCACATTGTAGCCGGCATTCGTGATCATCGCCTCGGAGAGATTCACGGCGGCAAACCAGGGCTTCATCCGGTCGAGCGCCGTCACCGGATAGTCGAGCTTCTCGGCCGCTGCCGCCATCGCCGTCCGGTCGACGGGCTTCAGCCTGTCCGACAGCGTCTCGGAGGGGGGATACATGCCGATGCTCTGGACGAAGGACATGAGCTTGGCCGGGTCCGGCTCGATGTCCGTCTCGAAATAGATGGCCTTGGCCTCGCCCAGCGCCTTGTCGATCGCGGCCGTCCGCCAGACGAGGTCCGGCGGCAGGACATGGACCGTGCCGAACAGGTAGATCGTGGTGTCGGCGTCTCCCACCTTCCACAGGGCAGGGCCTTTGACCGCCTCTTCAGCGGGCGGCGCCGTCGTTCCGACCGACGGCTTCTCACCGCACGCCGCAGCGAGCAGGGCAACGCCCAGAAGGGCCGATTTCCAGAACTGCACGCACTGCATACTTGGGAGGCCCCTACGCCATCTGGCTTGTCGCCGAGGACCCACGCTCGCAGATCATGACGTCCGCGTCACCCCGGCTTGGTGTCACGCAGATGACGGTGTGGAGAGTGCTTTACCTGCAGAAACTGGCGCACCCGATAGGATTCGAACCTATGACCTCTGCCTTCGGAGGGCAGCACTCTATCCAGCTGAGCTACGGGTGCAGGCCGGGTGGCCCTCATGACGGAAAGGGGCCCAAAAGGCAAGGTTCGGACGCCGTCAGGCCCGGAGTGGGCCCTCAAATCACATAAAAAGGCGCCGGTGCAGAAAAATGGGCGGACGCCCGGGGGTGTCCGCCCATTGAGGGAGATGACGGCGGGGGAGCGCCATTGAGGTAGCGGGTCCGCCGTCTCTCAGGTCAGCGCGCGGCGAGAACCGTAGCCGCGTACTTACCGTTCCAGGCGACGCTCAGCGTCGGGAAATCAAGGCTGCGCACCGTATTGGCGATCGTCTGGCGCCGGCACTCGATCGCCTTGCGGCGGAACAAGGCCGAGCGCGGGGTGGCGTCGTCGCAGACCCGGTAGGCCGCTTGCTCGATCCGGCCGAGCAGGGTGTGTCCGGCGGACGGTGCGGACATGTTGAGGTCGCCGTAGCCGACCCGGAACGAGATCCGTTCAGGCTGGTCCGCGAAGGCGGCGGGGGCAAGAGCCGAGAGGGCCAGGGCGGCAAAGGCGATCTTGAGGGTGGCAGACATCGGGGTTCTCCGTGAGTTAGGTTTGGGGGTTAGGATGGGTTGATGGGATGGACTGGTTGAAGAGGGTCGGGTGGGTTGGACTTTCCTGTTCGCGACCCGCTCCGGACCGCACAGCCAAACCACCTCAAACCGGCCCCGGCCGACACGGGACGGACCTGATGGGGGGCTGATGAGTCGCCGATGACTGGAGATTCTTCACCGATGACGGTCGATCTCGCCCGCGAGGCCGACTTCCGGCTGGGCGAAATCCTGGTGCGGCCGTCGATTCGCCAGATCGAGGCGAAGGGCGAGACGGAGACGCTGGAGCCACGCGTCCTTCAGGTGCTCGTCGCCTTGAGGCGGCGGGCCGGGCAGGTGGTCTCCCGGGACGAGCTGGTCGAGACCTGCTGGGAAGGCCGGTCGGTCAGCGACGACGCCATCCAGCGCTGCATCTCACGCTTACGTAAACTGGGCGGGGCGCACGAGGCGTTCGAGATCGAGACTATCCCCAGGGTCGGATACCGGCTGGTAGCCGCCGTTGCGGAAGCTGCCCCCGGCCAGCCTGCGGTCCCTGGTCAGCCTGCGGTCCCTGGTCAGACGGTCTTGGCCGGCGAGGGCGAGCCGCCCTCGCTCGCCGTCCTGCCTTTCACCAACCGGTCCGGACTGCCCGAGGACGAGGTGTTCGCCGACGGGATGATGGAGGATGTGATCGATGCGCTCTCCAACTATCCGCACTGGCGCGTGCTCGGCAGCGCCGTCACCGGCGGCCTGCGCCGGAACGGGGAGGCCGATCTTGCCGCGGTCGGCCGGCAGTACGGCGTCGCCTACGTGCTCGACGGCAATGTCAGGCGGTCGGGCGAGGACCTGCGCGTGACCGCCCAACTGATCGAGGCGGCGACCGGGGCCGTCATCTGGTCCGGCCGGTTCGAGCGGCCGCTGAGCCAGCTCGCCCTGCTGCAGGAAGAGATGGTGGTGGAATTCTCCGGCGCGCTCGGCATGGAGATCCATGTCGCGGAGATGCAGCGGACCTTGAAGAAGCCCGACAATCTCACGGCGTGGGAGTGCTGCACGCGCGCCATGGCGGCGATGCGCCAGCCCGATCCGGCCAGCATGATGCGGGCTGTAGAAGAAGCTAGCCGCGCCGTGGCCATCGCGCCGGATTATCCCGCCGCCGCCGGAATGCTGGCGGCGACCAGCAGCCTCGTCTATTTCCTTTTCACGCCGGACAACCCCGAGGAGGTGCAGCGCATCCGCGGCCTTGCCGACCGCGCGCTGGCGATCGGACAGGACCATCCCTTCGTGCTCGTCAACGCGGCCGGCGCATTCACCAATATCGGTGCGCCGCAGGACGGCCTTGCCCCGCTGGAGCGCGCGCGGCGCAAGGCCCCGGGGCTCGGACCGGTCCATTTTGTGGGGGCGGGAACGTACAGCCTGCTCGACCGCGTCGAAGAAGCGTTGGCCTGCCTCGATGAAGCGGAGCGGCTGATGCCTGCGCCGTACATGCTGGCCTACATCAACGAATGGCGCGCTGCGGCCCTCATCCGCGCCGGCCGCTGGAGCGAGGCGGAGGCGTGTCTCGACCAGAACCTCGCCGTCAATCCGATGCAGCTGACCTCGGCGATCGTGAAGTCGATCCTCTGCTGGCTCGGCCAGCGGCGCGAAGAAGCGCACCGTCTGTTCACACCGTGGCGCCACAGCGGCTTCCTGCAGCTCGGACAGCTCGAGACGTTCTACAGCCGCCTCTTCGCAGGCAGCAGGCACAAGGATGACGTGCTCGCAGCCCTGCGCGCGCTATGGACGGAGACGTCCGGGGCTACTGATCCCCGCCCACGCCTTCAGCTTGGCAATGTCCTCCAGCCACGGCGCGCCGGATGAATCGCTTGGCATGCGCCAGTCGCCGCGGGGGGAGAGGGCGGCTGAGGTGAGCTTGGGGCCGTTGGGGATGGCAGAGCGCTTGAACTGGCTGGTGACGAAGAAGCGCTTGGCG
>DASYKO010000019.1:0-18736 GCA_035995285.1 Hyphomonadaceae bacterium
CGACCTTCCTCCTCTCCCTCCTCGCCAATATGCGATAGCCCTGCCCTTGCAGGAGGGAGGAACCGCGTGGCGGGAGTTGGACACTGAACTGCGCTCTCAGACGCAGCCGCGAGTGCCAGACGGTTTGTAAGCTGAAAGCCCAGGGTCCCTCCCTCCTGCAAGGGGGAGGTCAGGTGGGGGTCTGCACCTTGTTCCGGCGTCGGGCTAATGCGCGCCGTCAAATCGCTCTCGCAATTGGCCGCCAAACAAAAAAACCCGCGGATTTCTCCGCGGGCCTGTCTGTATTCGACGTCAGGTGAAGCTTACTTCGCCATCGCTTCCTGGAAGTTGGCGGCGATCTTTTCGATGAAACCTTCCGTCGTCAGCCAGGGCTGATCGGGACCGATCAGGAGCGACAGGTCCTTGGTCATGAAGCCGGCTTCGACCGTGGCGATCGTGGTCTTCTCCAGCGTGTCGGCGAACTTCGCGAGTTCGGCGTTCCCGTCCAGTTTCGCACGGTGCGCAAGGCCGCGCGACCAGGCGAAGATCGAGGCGACGGAGTTGGTCGAAGTCTGCTTGCCTTCCTGGTGGGCGCGGTAATGGCGCGTCACCGTGCCGTGGGCGGCTTCGGCTTCCACCGTCTTGCCGTCCGGCGTCATCAGAACGGAGGTCATCAGGCCCAGCGAGCCGAAGCCCTGCGCGACCGTGTCGGACTGCACATCGCCGTCATAGTTCTTGCACGCCCAGACATAGCCGCCGGACCATTTGAGCGAGGCGGCCACCATGTCGTCGATCAGGCGGTGCTCGTACGTGCCTTTGAATTCGGCGAACTTGTCCTTGAACTCGGTGTCGAACACTTCCTGGAAGATGTCCTTGAAGCGGCCGTCATAGGCCTTGAGGATGGTGTTCTTGGTCGAGAGATAGACCGGCCATTTGCGCTGCAGGCCGAAGTTGAGCGAGGCGCGCGCGAAGTCGCGGATCGATTCATCCAGATTGTACATGCCCATGGCGACGCCGGCGCCGGGGAAGTCGAACACGTCATAGGTCGTGGGCGCCGAGCCATCGGCGGGCGCGAACGTCATCGTCAGCTTGCCCTTGCCCGGCACCTTGAAGTTGGTGGCGCGGTACTGGTCGCCATAGGCGTGGCGGCCGACGACGATGGGTTGCGTCCAGCCCGGCACCAGGCGGGGCACGTTCTTCATCACGATCGGTTCGCGGAAGATCACGCCGCCGAGGATGTTGCGGATCGTGCCGTTGGGCGAGAGCCACATCTTCTTGAGGCCGAACTCCTTCACGCGGGCTTCATCCGGCGTGATGGTCGCGCACTTCACGGCGACGTTGTATTTCTTGGTGGCTTCGGCGGCCTCGACCGTCACCTTGTCGTCGGTGGCGTCGCGGTTCTCGATTCCGAGGTCGTAGTATTTCAGGTCGATGTCGAGATAGGGCAGGATCAGGCGCTGCTTGATGAGATCCCAGATGATGCGGGTCATCTCGTCTCCGTCCATTTCGACGACGGGATTGGCGACCTTGATGACGGGCATGAGGCGGGCTCCTGAAACGCGATTTCCTGGCCGATGCGTCTTACGGCGCTGGACTGCGCCGGGCTATAGCAAAGCCAACCGAAATGACAAACGCCCCGTGAAATGACGTTTTGCGGGCGGTCAGGCCAGCTGCTATTGCTAGGGGCGAAGGCTGGGGAGGCTCGGATGAAGGCTTCGGTCATCATGGTTGCCGCGCGGGCGCTGGCGGCTTCGGCCCATGCCCAGCAGGCGCCGCCGGCTCAGGACTTGCCAAAGGGCGAGAACGTCACGGTGACGGGGGAGGAACGGGAAGACGTCTTCAAGCAGCAGATAGCGGCTGAGCGCGCCGCCGGGGAGGCCCGCAAGGCGTTCGCCGGCTTGAAGAACGGCCAGGGCGATGCCGCCTTCGGATGCCGGAAAGCCGCCGAAGCGAACCGCGAATACCGGCAGGCGATCACCGAGACGCAGGCGCTCGCGAACGACGCCGGCCAGCCCCTTAAGGCCAAGTTGGAAGAGCGCATCAAGGGAATGAAGGAACGGCGCGACAATCTCGACGACTTCCAGGGCAAGATCTGCGACGGAAGCGGAATGCCAAAGGCGCAGAGAAAAGGCGCAGCGCGCATCGGCAAAGGCAAGCGGCCATGAGCAGGCAGACATGAGCAACCCACCCTTCGAACTTCGCGCAATCGATCATGTCGTTCTCATAGTCGATGATCTCGAGCGGGCGGTGACATGGTATGCCGAGGTGGTCGGCGCCACGGAGGAACATTCTCTTCGCCAGTTCGGCATGGTGCAGCTGCGCGCCGGCGCCTCGATGATCGATCTTGTCGATGCGGCTTCAGAGAAAGGCGAGTGGGCGCGGCCGAAGGTCGACGGCGGGCGCAACATGGATCACCTGTGTCTCGAGATCGGACCCGTGACGAAGAAGGCGATGGCGGCGCACCTCAAGAAGCACAAGCTAGAGGTCGAGGAAGAAGGTTGGCGCGGCGGGGCAAAAGGCCAGGGCTATTCCTGGTACATCCGCGATCCATGGGATCACCAGATCGAGCTGAAGACGGACGAGGAACGCTGACCGAGTGACGGGACGCGATCTATACGGCGGGCTAGCGGGCCTCTCCCACGGAGATGATTTCGTCTTCTTGACCAATGAGCTCACGGAAGCCTTGAAAGCAGCGGGCGTCGGAGCAGAAGCGATCGAACCCATTCTCCGGTTCATGGAAGATCATCCGGACATCGACTACGGATCGCCAGGCCCGCTCGTGCACTTCGTCGAGCGCTATCACAGGCATGGCTACGGCGAAGAACTCGAACAATCGATCTCGCGCAGACCCACGTGGCACACGCTCTGGATGTTCCATCGTGTTGTCGGCTCCGCCTCCGAGCAGGACAGATCACGCTACATAGCTATCCTGCGCGACGTCTTGGCGAAGGGGGTGGACGACGGTCTGGACGATGCGATCTGGGAGATTCTCCGGAAGTATCCGGACGAGGAACGCTGAGCCTCAAGCGCTAGTGGCTGAACGCAATCATCCACAAGCCGTCGCATTCATACCTGTAAATCCGTTCACATTGATAAACAGACGGCGCCCAAACCGGCGCACCAGCGCCGCAATGCAAACGCAGTGGCGTGGAGAATCAGGGCTGTCTCGATAGGAGGCCGTGATGAAACTGTCGCCGCTAAAACCGCAACTCACCCAGGTCCACAAGCTGTGGCTCGATCTTGCCCCGGCGCCGCGCGGGCATTGGGAAGGGTCCTTCCTGCACACATCGTCCGCGATGAACGAATCCTATTTCCTGCGCGCCGCCGTTGGCATGGCAGGCGAAGCGTTCGAGGGCGAAGGCCGCCTGTCGCTGAACGCGAAGGATGGCCGGCTTGTTGAGGTTGATCTCTCCGGCGCCGTGGAAGGCCGCGAGGTGTCCTTCACCGTCTGGATCAAGACGAAGAAGCAGCCCGAGCCGTTCACCTGCGTGGGCACGCTCGATCCTCGCACCCACCTGATGCGCGGGACCTGGAAGCACCCCTGCTACAAGGCCGGCCATGGGAACTGCGACTGCGAAGGCGGCGGCGGCATTTTCGAGCTGCGCCGCATCACGGAATAACAAAGGCATAGTGGTGGTGTGAAGCGGCCCCTAAAGTAAGAAATGGGGAAACCTTGCCGCGTTCACGCGTTTTCCCTTCACATCGACGACAAAGGAGAACGGCATGAGCAGCGCCACGCCTGTGACCGATCACGGGAAGATTCGCAAGTGGGTCGAGAAGAACAATGGCCGCCCGGCCTGTGTGAAGGGCACCGGCAAGGGCGATGACCCGGGCATGCTCCGGATCGACTTCGACAAGCCAGAAGACACCCTCGGCGAACTCGATTGGGACACCTGGTTCAAATGGTTCGACAGGAACGAGCTTGCGCTCCTCATGTCGGACGAGAGCCGCTTCAACAAGCTGGTGAGCCGCAAGGCTCATTGAGTTCTGATCAGCCGGGCTTCCACCGTTCCTCTGCCTCGCGGAGAAGCCCCGTCATTGCCTCGTCCTTGACGGCATACTCCGCCCAGCCTGCGGGCGTCGCATTCCAGCGATGGTCGAGGATAGTAGGGTCGGCGCCGTGGGCCAGCAGGAAGCGCGCTTCATCCCGGCGGCCATGAATGGCACATTCGTGGAGGATGCTGGCGGGCTCATGCGTTGACCAGTCGGTGTTGATGTCGGCGCCGCGCGCGAGCAGGTATTCGGCAATCTCGAAGCGCTTGTTCAGGACCGCCCAGGCGAGCGCCACGTCGAGCACCTGCTGCACTGTCGGTGAGCCGGGACGGGCGTTGCGGTGATGGCGGCTGAGGTCGCCAAGCGCTGGCTTACCCTCGTTGTCGAACCATCGCCTCACGCCATCGAAGTCGCCCGAGCCGGCGGCGTGCGGCAGGTCGTCCGGCAGCGGCCAGATACGCGTCAGCAACGGAATGAAGTGCGCATTACCGTAGTCGAACGCCCAGATCAGCGCCTGCGACGGCGGCGGTGACGCACGCAGCACGGCTGGGTCGTGCTCAAGAATGCTCCGGAGGAAGTCTTCGAGACCATGGATGGCCGTGTGCGCGATCAGCTCGGCCTGCAGGTCAATGTGCGCCGCATCGAGCAGCCATGCCTGGTTTTCCAGCCAGCCCGCGAATGCCACTAGGTCGCCTTTTTCGTGCATGGTCTCGTAAAGCTGGCGCATGACGAAGGCAGGCCAGGGCTTTGGCGATCCGTACAGCGAGGGGCATTTCGCGATCATGTCCGCGATGAAGGCCGTGCGGCTGCCCCACCGGTCGATCTGGGATCCGAGATTGGGGTCAAGCTGGATGCAGCGATCGAGCAGCATCGCGGCGGCTGCCTCGTGCGCAAAGCGGCATGCGCTCATGAACGCGAGCTCCACGCCCGCGAGATCGCCGCCCTCGGCGCCACCGAGGCTGGCGTGCAGGCCATCAACATCGCCCAGAGCGGCGAGCACGATCAGCTCCCGCGGCAGCACGCCCTTGTCGTTGAGGAGCTTCATCATTCCAGCGGCGCCGGAGCGGATGAGAATGTCCCACACCGATGGCGTGACCAGCGCGCCCGCATCGATCAGGAACGCAGCGCAGTCCGGCCGGCAGAATTGCGCCTCGCGCTCGCGATCGCTGACATCCATGGCATAGGGCGTTGTGGCCTGGAGCAGGGGATGATCCTCCTCATCGCGCCAGGCGAGCAGGCCGGGATGTTCCGCCAGCAACGCCTTGAGGCGCTCGACATCGTTGTCGTGGATGGCGCGTTCGGCTTGGGATGCGGCCCATTCAAGGCCCGAGCCGATGCGTTTCAACACCTCCTCGCGAAGGCCTTGCCAGCCGTGGAAGCCGTATTCGCGCGCCACGACGAACTGGGCGTCGCGGAGCGATAGCGGCGGCGCCCATCGAGGGAGATGCGTGCGCACGCGGCCGACCGCATCTGCGTTCTCGGCGACTGTTTCGCGGACGAGTTTCTTTGCCTGCTTGCGGAGCGAGTCCAGCGACGGACGCCGAGGCAGTCCGCGTTCAGGCACACCATTGGCGGGGGGTTGGGACGAAGTCATGGGCGACCTTCTTTCGAATCGCCTGCCACCCGCTGACATCAGGCTGAAAGAAGGCGCTGAACGCGCTGCTGCAACCGAAACAGGCGGGAGTTTTCCCTTGCCGCGGGCCGGCGGCGCCCTGTCGGCGCGCTGCCGATAATGTCGCCAGCTTTCGGTTTTGCTGTCAATCCGAAACGCGCGCGGAGCGTTTCAGCGCCGCTCTCCAAATCGGATGGCGGAGCGAAGCCGCGCCTTCTGCGCCTCGATCTCGCGGTATCGCGGCTGGGCCTTCGTCTCCATGGCGTCGATCATCCGTCGCGCTGCGAGATAGACCTCGTCCACGGCCTTGTTGAACGCGCGTTCGTTCGCCTTGGAGGGCGCGTTGAACCCGCTGAGCTTGCGGACGAACTGCAGCGACGCCGCACGGATCTCGTCCTTCGTGGCGGGCGGATCGAAGTTGAACAGAGTCTTGATATTCCTGCACATGGGCGAGCTCCATCGAATTGGGCCAACATAAATGCACGCGGCAGGAATGTCGCGCGCCTACTTCATCAGCTCCTTCACGCGCGCCTCTGTGGCGGCAGCCCAGATGCCATAGCCCTTGAGGTTGGGGTGGAGACCGTCCGGCATGATGTCGGTGGTCAGCGTGCCATCGCTCGTGAGGAACTTGTCGCCGATGTCGAGATAGAAGACGGACTTGTTGTCGGCGAGCTTGGCGAGGTGGCCGTTCAGCTCCTTGATCATCGGGCGGAACTCGTTGTCGGGCGCGGCGCCGCGCGGGAAGACGCCGAGAAGCAAGACCTTCGCCTGCGGCTGGCGCTTGCGGAATTCGGCGACGATGGCGGCGTCGCCCGCTGCGATATCGGCGATCTCGTTGCGGCGCAGGTTGTTGGTGCCGAGCATCAGCACGATCAGCTTCGTCTTGAAGCCTTCGAGCTCGCCGTTCTGCATGCGCCAGAGCACGCCCTGCGTGGTGTCGCCCGAGATGCCGAAATTGGCGGCCTTGAGCGGCGCCCACGTCTTGTCCCACTCCGGCTTGCCGCGCTGCTCCTGCCGCCAGAAGTCGGTGATGGAATCACCGACGAACAGGAGATCAATGTTGCCCGCCTTGGCGACGGCGAGGAACTCGACGTGCCGCGGCATCATCCTTTCGGACAGGACGGGCGTGGTGGCTGAGGGCAGGGGCGCGGGCGCCGGGCGTAGCGTTACTGCGGGCGCAACTGTTGGTGCGACCGGCGCCGGGGCAGCGGCCGCAGCCTGAGGCGCTGCGGGAGCGGGCAGGGCTTGCGGGGCCGGCGGCGCGGCAGCCTGGCAGGCGGCGAGAACACCGGCAGCGAACAGTAACAGGACGCGCATGGACTTCTTCTCCCCAACTATCGTTGTTAGAGTGACCATCGCCGCGCGACCGGGCCGCCGTCAATTCAAAGTTGGGGCGCAGCCGGCGCCGCTTCTGGCCGGTTGAGCTTCTGGCCGGGCGACCGGGCGCGGGCTAAGGAGCGCGCATGAGTATCCTCGCCTTCATCCCCGCCTTCATACTTGTCGCCCCGCAGATGGGCGAGAACATCGGCGCTGCTGCGCGCGTGATGGCGAATTTCGGTCTGACGGACCTGCGCCTTGTTGCGCCGCGCGATGGATGGCCCAATCCGGCGGCGGAGACGATGAGCGCGGGGGCCCTGCCGGATGTGGTGTCCGCCAAGGTGTTCGATACGGTCGAGGCCGCCATCGCCGATTGCGGCCTCGTCATCGCCACGACTGCCCGCCCGCGCGAGATGGCGAAGCCGGTGCTTGGCGCGGCGGAGGCTGTCTCGCGTATCCGGGCGACGCCGGGCCGCGCCGCAGTGCTGTTCGGGGCGGAGCGATCCGGCCTGCCCAATGAGGCCGTGTCACTGAGCGACGCCATCCTGTCATTTCCGGTCAGCCCGGGTTTTACCTCGCTCAACCTGGCGCAGGCGGTGGCGCTTATCGCGCACAGCTACGCCGAAGCTGAAGCAGACGGGCCGCCTGCTGTGTTCGCTGAGATAGGCGAACCGGCCTCGCGCGAAGAACTCATCAGCATGATGGAGCATTTCGAGGCGGAGCTCGACCGCGCGGGCTTCTTCTTCCCGGAGGAAAAGCGCGCGCCGGTGACGCAGAACCTGCGCAACACCTTCACGCGCGCGGGATGGACCTCCCAGGAAGTGAGCACGTTCCGCGGCGCGATCAAGGCGCTGGCGCTGGGCCGCGGCAAGGCGAGGGTGAAGCGGGAAGAGTCCTGAAGCGAGGAGACTAAGTAGGGTCAGCCGGCTCTGCAGGAGGGGCAACGGGCGGCGTTGCCGGCGCCGCTGCAGGCGGAGTTGCAACGGGCGGCGCTGCAGCAGGCGGCCTCGGGCTCGTCGCGACAGGCGGTGCTATTCGTGGCGCGGCCGCCGTCGGTGAACGTGTTGCAGGCGTGGCCGTGACAGGCGCCGTTGGCGCCGGTGTTGCCACAGTCGCATCGGGATCATCGCTCACCACGCCTTCTTCAGGCGCGCCGGTCTCTGCCGGCGGCGCCGGGCGCGTGAACACGGGGAGTGGTGAATTGGGATCGAGCGCAGTCATCCTCGGCCCGTTCATCGGCGCGATGCTGGCGATCGCCTCGCCCTGTGTCGGCGGCTTCCAGCCGCGGCGGAGCATCTCCTGCAGGATCGCTTCCATGGCCTGGGGCGAGACGTCCCACTGGCTGCACTGGCCATCCGTCGTCGCGCGGTCGCGATAGACCACGGGCTGAGTCTGATTGTCGTAGCCGTTCGGCGGAGGTGCCTGCTGGTCTTCGACGAACGATCTGCCTTCATCGACAGGCGGCGGCTGCATGCCGTACCACGCGGCGAAACCGAGCCCGGCAACGGCCAGGCAAAGCACCACAACGCGGGGCAGGGTGTGGTTCCAATCGGGAATGGGCACGGTCAGCGTCTTCATCGCGCCCTCCGGTCTTGGCCAACTTATCCTGTGCGAAACGCCCAGCGACCGGCAGGGTTCACGGCAAAGACAGTGACCCGTCGCCGAAGGGCTCGAAATGGCTTGTTTTCAGCCTCATCCTGCCGGTCAGCAGGCAGCGTCAGGCGCGGATCAGCTGGCGCTTTTTCGAGTTCTGCGCATCGAACTTTGCGCGGGCGGCATCGAGCGCGGATGAGTTGCTGACCGCCCATTGCGCAAGCTCGCTGATCGGCTCCAGCAGCGAACGGCCGAGCTTCGTCAGCTCATAATCCACGCGCGGGGGAATGCTCGGCGTCACGGTGCGTGTCACCAGGCCGTCGCGCTCGAGATGGCGGAGTGTGAGCGTCAGCATGCGCTGGGAGACGGCGGGGATGTCTCGCCTGACCTCGGAGAACCGGCGCGGCCCTTCGTGCAGGGAGCGGACGACCAGGATCGTCCACTTATCTCCAATGAGTTGCAAAACCTCCGTCACCGGCCGGCAGCTCTCGGTTACATGATGGGTACCGCGTGCCAAATTTGTGCCTCCTTGCTGGATGGACGAAGCAGTTCCAGATGTAGTGCAGGTTCCTATTTGTTACCAGTGTAAAGAAGCGAGATATTTCCCATGCTCAACTTCGCCCTGATCATCGGCTCGACGCGCCCCAACCGTTTCGCAGACCACACCGCGAAATTCATCACTGATGGCGCATCCGCACGGAAGGATTTCTCGCTCGACGTACTGGACCTTCGCGATCACCCGCTGCCGTTCTTCAACGAGCCGACCCCGCCCGCCTATTTTCCGGAAGGGCGATTCTCCGATCCGGCGGCGGAGGCATGGCGCCAGAAGATCGGCAAGTATGACGGCTTCATTGCAACTGTTTCAGAATACAATCATGGACCCACGGCCGTCCTGAAGAACGCCTTCGACAGCGCCTTCTTCGAATGGCAGCGCAAGCCGGTGGGCTTCATCGGTCATGGCGGCACAGGCGGCGTGCGCGCTATCGAGCAGCTGCGCGGCATTGTTATCGAGCTGCAGATGGCGCCGATCAAGCAGGAGATAAACGTGGCGCGGGACAGCTATCTCGGCGTCCTGCAGGGCAAGCCGCTGGACGGCGTCCCGCACCTGGTCGATGCGCGCACCGCCCTGTTCGACAACATGGTCTGGTGGGGGAATGCGCTGAAAGCGGCGCGTACTGCACAGTCCGCGCAAGCAAATGCAGCTTAAGGCGAGCTGACACCCTCGAATTCCCGCAATAGGCTCATCCCCAGAAGACGGTGCCTGCACGCGCCGCGAGGGTGAGTAGGGGAATTCGGGATGAAGTTTCTTTGGGCGATGGCGTTTGCCGGCGTCACGGGCATTGGCGGCTATGCGGCTGGAAATTTCTATCCGGCGCCGCCGGAAATCATCCAGGCCGTCAACAAGGAAGCCGCCGGCATCCACGCCAGGATGGAGCTGGCGAATGTCGACTTCGCCGGCCTGCGCTCGCTCATGCCCAAGGGCAAGTTCGAGGAGATGCAGACCGACATGAACAACATGGCCGTCGCCTCCGGCGAGGTCATCGAGGTCGAGCAGGATAGCGGCACGGTAGAAGAGCAGCTCGACAACCTCGCGCTGGAAACGCCGGCGCCTGCCGCTCCAGCTCCTGCGCCCGCAACGCCCGCGCCGGCAACTCCGGGACAAAAACCGCCGGCGGCCGCAACCGCCCCGGCGCCTGCTGCAGCGGCTTCAACAGTTTCGGGCGCTTTCGAGAAACAGCTCCTGCTGTGCCCGCGCATGACGATTCAGAACTCACCGGCGGCCGGCGCCGACCTCATCGTCACGAAGTACGCCCCGCAGGTGAACATCAAGGGCGTGAAGCTGGCGGTGTTCCCCGTTCACGGCGCCTGCATGTCGTCCGGCTTCGGCACGCGTAGTGGACGCCTGCACAAGGGCCTCGACTATCACAATGAACTCGGCGCGCCGATCGTGGCGGCGGGCGATGGCTCGGTGATCGAGATGAAGTACCGCGATGACTACGGCAACATGCTGCTGATCGACCATGGCGGCGGGGTCTATACGCGCTATGCGCACCTCGCCTCGTTCGGCAAGGGCCTGTCGCCGGGCGTGACGGTGAAGGCCGGCGAGCAGATCGGCCTCATGGGCAACACCGCCAGCTATCAGATCCCGATGCATCTTCACTACGAGGTGCTGATCGGCGACTACGCCAATCCCAAGGCCTCGTTCGGCCTCGAGCCGGTCAACCCGATGACGTATCCGGCGGCGAGCTAGCTCAAACAAAAGCGGCGGGAGTCGCCTCCCGCCGCGTCTTGTTATCTGATCGTCCTTAGTGGACGCTCGCCGAGCCGTTCACGCCGGTGTTGGCCGATGCCTGCGCGCCGTTCTGGTTGGCCGATGCGCCTCCGGACGCCGAAACATTGCTGCCGGCCTGGACGTTCGGCTTGGCCGCTTGAGCCGCAGCTTTCGCCTGAGCCGCTTTCTGCTCGGCTGTCAGCACGGTGCCGTTCGCCGCGCCCTGTACCTGACCGGCGACGCCGGCTGCCGTGTTCGCTACGCCGGTTGCGTCAACCGCGACACCCGCATTGGCCGCGCCGCCAGCAGCAGCGCCCGGCGCCTGTACCGCGCCATTCACCGCGCCGCCGGCCCCAACCTGCGGGGTGGAGGCAAGTGTCTGTGCGGCGGCGGCATCGGCGGCGGCTTTCTGCTTCGCTGCCGCGGCCGCCGCTCTTTCCTTGGCGATCCGGGTCGTGGCCGTTGCACCGCGCACCGTTGAATCCGTGTTGATCGATCCTGTGCCGTTTAGCGCGCCGCCGACATTACCCGTAACGCCGCCTGTAGCGCCGCCAAGACTTCCGCCGACTGCGCCTCCGCCACCCAGCCCTCCGGCGATCTGTGCGTGGGCGGCCGGGAGCGCCAGCATCGCGCCAAGAGCCAGTGCTGCTGTGAGACCAATGCGCTTCATGTTTATTCCTCCAAAGCCAGGCCCGACCCCTCACGTGGAAGGAGAAACGCGGTCCGGTCGGACCAGTTCACTTGTTCAATGACCAACAACATTGCCGAACGGGTAAAGCTGAACGCCGCTTGACTTGTGTTTGCTAGACTTGGGCTCGCCGTTACTTGGTCTATTCTTCATGAACTCTTCCTGTTCTTGCTGGGCAAGTATTTCTACCATCAAACTATAAACCTAGTTGACGGCTTATCGTTCTTCGGCATGATGCTCCTAAGAATCTAGTTGGTGCGTGTTCAGGTCAGGCCGCGCCGCCAGAAAACGAGCGAGACGGAAGAACTGCCATGCCCAAGCCAAAATCCGATGTTCTGACCGAGGCCGAACAGCGCGTGATGCACGTGCTGTGGGGCAAGGGGGAGGCGAGCGTGCGTGAAGTCACCGATGCGCTCGATAAGACCTACCCGGTCGCCTACAACACCGTTCTCACCATCCTCCGCATCCTCACCGACAAGAACTATGTGAGCCCGCGCCAGGATGGCCGCGCCTTCATCTACACGCCGTCGGTCTCGCGCGCCGATGCGCAGACGCGTGCGCTGAAGAAGATGATGTCGACCTTCTTCCAGGGCTCGCCGACCGAACTCGCCCAGCATCTCATCCGCACCGAGAACCTGAGCGCGGACGAACTTCAATCACTGAAAGACGAACTCGACAGCATGTCCGAAGACGGGGGCAAGGATGACTGACCTCACCGTGCTGCAGACGCTTCTTGTCGGTCACCTCTGGCAATCCGTGGCGCTCGCCGCTCTCCTTGCCCTCGCACTGATCCTCGGCCGCCGCATGTTCGGCGCAACGCGCTACAGCCTCGCGGGCGTGGCCTTCCTGGCGGCGATCGCGCTGCCGCTGGCAGCCTTCATCCCGGGCGAAAGCCTAATGCGCACCGTGCTCAACCAGCTTCAGGCGCCCGAAGCCGCAACGCCGGTCGCGGCGCCACCGACATCGCCGATCATGCAGGCGGTGAAGGATTCCAGTCCGATCGCCAACTGGGCCGTCGACTATGCCGCCAGGCAGGTGAACGCGGCGACCGGCAATGGCGCGATCCCGACGAGCGAGACCGAGATCGGCAAGTCGGCCATCGCGGATGGCGCGCCGGCCTGGGCGATCGACCTTGGCGGCAAGTTCCTGCAGACAGCCATCACGCCGGTTGCAGTCGAGCCCGCGCCCAAGCCCGCTTTCGTCATGCCGGAATTCAAGCTGCCAAACCTCAACTTGAATGGCATGAACATTCCCGATCTCACCCTGCCGCTGCTGCTCGTCTGGGCGGCAGGCGCGCTGTTCCTGCTGGTTCGCATCGGCCGTGACCTGGTCGCAGTGGAGCGGTTGGTTGCCCGCGCCCGCCCGGCCGAGCTTCCCGAAGCTCTCAAGGTCCGCATGGCCGGCGTCCGCGTGGCGGTCAGCACCGAAGCGCCCGGCCCGATGGCGGCCGGCTTCTTCAAGCCCTGCATCGTCCTGCCCGAAAGCATCGCTCTTGCCTCTCCCGGAATGGCTGCCTTGCTCGAGCATGAGCGCGCCCACATCGAACGCTCCGACATGGCGATCGCGCTGCTGCAGCGGATCATGCTGGCCCTGCTGTGGTGGAGCCCGGCGCTGCACTGGATCAGCCGCCGCATGGACGAAGAGCGCGAAGTCGCTTGCGACGAGCGCGCTGTCGAGCGCACGGGCGACGCCAAGGCATTCGCCCACTCCCTGACCAAGCAGGCCGAGAACCAGCTCTGGGCGCGCGCCCCGCGCCTTGCCGTGGGCGCCATCGGTCCGCGCAGCCAGGTTGGCCGCCGTATCAAGCGCCTCATTGAAATCGCCAAGGGCGCAGCCCCGGCCAAATACGCCGGCCGTCTCGCCTTCGCGGGCCTCGCGCTTGCAGTCGCCGTCGCCGCCATGGTGACGCCGCGTTTCTCCGCCGATGCGCAACAGGCCATCCCGCCGGTTGACGATGCGCTCGCCGGCGGCCCCAACAGCGGCGACGATAACAATGACTGGCCGAAGCGCGCCGACCTGCACGATCTCGACCAGCTCGCCGGCGGCCCCGGTAAACTCGACGGCCTTGATCCGGAACTCAGCCAGCTGATGAAAGACATCAACAACGAGCTGAAGTTCGCCTTCGCCGATCTGTCGCCGGAACTGAAAGGCGAACTCGCCGGCCTCTCTGGCGAGATGGCCTCGCTGGGCGTCGAGATATCCAGCCTCGTCAACCAGGAGCTGGCGCAGGAAATGCCGCAGATCATGGCCGAGGTGCGCCAGTCCCTCGCCGAGGAAGGCATCGAGATCTCCGACTGGGATGATCTTCAGGAGCTGACCGGCGTCGACCAGGACCAGCTGCGCGAAGCGCTGCAGGAAGCTCGTGACCAGATCCACGAACAGCTCGGCCCCGAAATGCGCGCCGAGATCCAGCAAGCGGTGGCGCAGGCCCGCGAGGAACTTGCCTCGCACCGCGACGAAATCCGCGCGGCGATGGACCAGAAGCGCGCCGGCATGGAAACCGCCCGCGCCGCGATGGAACAGGCCCGCGCCGAGATCGAAGCGGCCCGCGCCCGTGGCGATTTCGACAAGCTGCGTCACCTCGATGTCGATATCGACCAGGAAGTGATGCAGAAGCTTCGCGACATGAACATCAATGTCCGCGACGCCCGTGTGATCCACGTCAACGGCAAGGACGCAACGAAAGAAGAGCGTCTCTACCGCGCCGCCAACCGCGGCGATGTCGAGGCGGTGCGTGAACTGATCAACACCGACAAGGCCAATGTCAACGCGGTGATGCCGGGCGACGGCACGGCGCTGATCGCCGCTGCACGCCGTGGGCATGAGGATGTGGTCCGCGTGCTTCTCTCTTCCGGCGCCAATCCGAACCTGGCCTCTCCCGGCGACGGCAACGCCCTGATCCATGCCGCCCGCCGCGGCGAGGTCGACATCGTCCGCCTGCTGCTCGACAAGGGCGCCGATCCCAACGCAGCCGTGAATGGCGACGGCAATGCGCTAATCGCTGCGGCCCACTACGGCGAGCCGGCGGTAGTTCGTCTGCTGCTGGATCGCGGAGCGAAAGTGAACGCTGCTGTCCCCGGGGACGGCAACGCCCTCATCGCAGCCATCCAGGGCGACGAACTTGCGATCGCCAAGCTGCTGATCGACCGCGGCGCCGACGTGAACGCCTATGTCGAGGGCGACGAGACGCCGCTGATCAATGCGGCCGAGCAGGGCGAACTCGATATCGTCAAATTCCTGGTCGAGCGCGGGGCGAAGGTGAACCTCGCCTACAATGTCCGCAGCTGGTGGGACGGCTCGACCCGCACTGCGCTCCGCTCGCCGCTCAACATGGCGGTCAAGCACGGACGCGACGACGTGGCGGATTACCTGCGCTCCAAGGGCGCGGTGGAATCGCCGAAGGCCGCAAACTAGCCGGTAATTGTTGAGGCCTTGCTCTCGTCAGGCTTCGCAGACTCTCTGGCATCGGAAGAAGGTTCCACACCCCCCACCTGTCCGCCCCCCTTCGGGCGGGCGGGACCCTGTTGCTGCACCTTACCCCGAACGTTCTTTGTCCAACTCCAACCACGCAGTCCCGCCCGCCCGAAGGGGGGCGGACAGGTGGGGGGTGGGTGGCCTAGTTCCAGCGGAACGTGTCTCGCTGAGCGGGCTGCGCAGACCTCAGCCTGATCCCGCCCTAATGCCCCGCGGGAATCGCCGGTTGATGCGCCGGATGCGCGCCGATCCAGTCGCATTGGTCTGGCGTCGCATACCAGTCGAAGGGCAGGCCGCGCAGGCAGATGTCGCGTGAACCGTCCCACATCATGTGCAGCGACACGTATAGGATGATCGCCAGGCCGATATAGGCGATCCAGCGATGCTTGTGCAGCAGCCGCGCGATGAAGGTCGCAGCGATGCCCATGAGCAGGACGGAGAGGGCAAGGCCGAACACCATGATCCATGGATGCTCGTGGGCTGCCCCCGCAACCGCGAGCACATTGTCGAGCGACATCGACACGTCGGCGATGACGATCTGGGTGACGGCGGAGGAAAGCGACTTGTTCTTCGAGATCGGCTTGCCGGCGATCATGCCGTCGCCGTCGAGGTCCTTGCCGGTGATCGCCTCCTCGTCGTCTACATGGGGCTGGCGCAGCTCGCGCCACATCTTCCAGCACACCCACAGCAGTAGCACGCCGCCTGCGAACAGGAGGCCCACGACCATCAGCAATTGCGTTGCGACAAGCGCGAACAGGATCCGCAGCACGGTCGCCGCGATGACGCCGATGAGGATCGCCTTGCCGCGCTGGTGCGCAGGCAGGCCGGCCGCCGCAAGGCCAATGACGACGGCGTTGTCCCCTGCGAGGACAAGGTCGATCATCACGACCGTGAAGAAGGCCTGCATGCCCTCGAGGACGGTCCGGTCGACCGGGAAACCCAGAAAGTCCATGTGCCCCTACAACACTCGGCCCGCCGCCCACTTGGTCCATTATATAGGAAGGGCTGTTGGCGCTCACATTCTTGAACTGCGCAATCAAAGCAAGAGGAACGCTTGTAGACTCCCCAGTCCGCGGGCCGCCCCTTGTGGAAACCGCGAAGTTTGGGCCGCTAGACCGGCTGTCACAAAGGTGCGGCAGAGTGGCTGTTTGCGAGCCCGCAGCCGCAAAAAGCCATTGGCAGATGGGGCTGCTTGACTTTCCCCCCGCAATCCTGTTTCTGCCCGCTTCCTTGAGCCCCGCCCGGGCCCGGGGAGACATGACGGGTAGTGCGTACGCCGCCGTTGGAATTGCCGGGCCAAGGGGCCCAGCCGGAGCGCGCTGATACAAGAGGCAACTATGTCCAGGCGCCATAACGCCAAGTACAAACTCGACCGCCGCGTTGGTGAAAACGTCTGGGGTCGCCCGAAATCCCCGATCAACACCCGCCAGACCCGCCCCGGCCAGCACGGCGCCCGCCGCGCCAACAAGCCGTCGGACTTCGGCATCCAGCTGATGGCCAAGCAGAAGCTCAAGGGCTTCTACGGCGACATCACCGAAAAGCAGTTCCGCAAGACCTATGAAGAAGCCGCGCGCCGGACCGGCAACACCGCCGAGCTTCTGGTCGGCCTGCTTGAATCGCGCCTCGACACGGTCGTCTACCGCTCCAAATTCGTGCCGACGATTTTCGCGGCGCGCCAGTTCGTCAACCATGGCCACGTCATGCTCAACGGCAAGAAGGCGAACATCTCCTCGATGACCGTGAAGCCGGGCGACGTGATCCAGGTCCGCGAGCGTTCGCGCCAGATGGCGCTGCTGGTCGAAGCGATGAGCTCGGGCGAGCGCGACGTTCCGGAGTATGTCGAGGTCGACACGAAGGCCGTCTCGGCCAAGTTCGTCCGCATGCCGGCGCTCGCCGACATCCCGTACGCGGCCCGTATGGAGCCGAACCTGGTGGTCGAATACTACTCCTCGTAAGAGGAATTCATCGAGACACGAGAAAGGGCGGCCTGGAAACGGGCCGCCCTTTCGCTTTGCTGCAGGGCGATGTTTGCGTTCAGGATGCCGCGAGTTAGCTTGGTGCATCCTGGGGGGAATGCGATGTTTCGCTACGCAACCATACTGATCGCCGCCGTTGCCGGTCTGGCCGTTGCGCAGCAGGCGCCTGCGATGGAGTCCATGTCGATCGCGCCAGGAAGGATCGGACCGGTCCGGCACGACTGGAAGCAGGCCGATCTTCTCGCTTCGGGTTTGCCTTTCGAGCGCAAGGTGACGAACCACGAGGGGGACGAAATCTATCTCTACGTCATACGCCTCGATGGGACGAACACCGTCGAGATGCGGTTCGTGCCGGATGGCCGCGGTTATAGTATGGAGACCCGGTCGCCTGCGTTCCGAACCCTGGAAGGCGCACACGCGGGAAGCACAATCGCCGAACTCCGGGCGCTTTATCCGAGAGGGCACATCTTCAAGGAAGTGAACGATGGGCCCAATCTCATTTTCTTTCCCGAATGGCCGGGCCGGGCGAATGAGCCCTTCATCGCGTTCGATTTCGCTGCAGACGGCCTCAGCATCGATTGCATCCGCGACAACAAAGGTTGTCCGGACCTCGGCCCACAGCGTTCCCGCTCCGTCCGCACGGGCTGGTAGCGGCTTGGTCTTCGCCTTTCCGGGGAAAGGCGAGAGACAGGGCCATGCCATCGGGCTAGCTTCGCGGCTTGTCGAGGAGCATCTCCCATGGCCGATCAGCCCAGCTACAAGGATGTCCGCGCGGCGGTGCTGGTAGATCCGAAGGCGAAGAAGAAAGTGTCGCTGAAGGACTATCCGACCAAAGGCGACAACATCTTCGAGTCGAAGAAGGACGCCAAGGCTTCTCTGGAAGAAGATGCACTGGCGATCAACGACCTGCAGGACGCGATGTTCGCAGAGAAGAAGCACGCGCTGCTGGTCGTGCTGCAGGGCATCGATACGTCGGGCAAGGATGGCGCGACCAAGGAAGCCTTCAAGTTCACCAGTCCCTTGGGCGTTCATGTCCAGGCCTTCGGCAAGCCAACGGAAGAAGAGCTGGCGCATGATTATCTCTGGCGGCTGCATGCCGTGACGCCGCGCAAGGGGCACATCAACATCTTCAACCGCTCCCAATACGAGGACGTGCTGGTGGTGAAGGTGCGCAAGCTCGCGCCACCGGACGTGATCGAGCCTCGCTATGAGCAGATCAACAATTTCGAGAAGCACCTCGTCGAGAACGGCACGCGGGTGCTCAAGATCATGCTGCACATCTCGAAGGAGGAGCAGGGCGAGCGGCTGAGGGAGCGGCTGGAGGTTCCGCAGAAGCGCTGGAAGTTCAACCCGGGCGACATCGAGGACCGCAAGCTGTGGGACGACTACCAGGCCGCCTACGAGACCGTGCTGCAGAAGTGCTCGACGCCGCACGCGCCCTGGCACGTAGTGCCGGCGGACAGCCGCTCGCGGCGGGATGCGATGGTGGCGAAGCTGATCCGCGGCGAGCTTGAAGCGCTGAAGCCGAGCTATCCCGATCCGGGGTACCGGCTCGACCAGTTCGAAATCGGATAGGATACGTGCCGGATGGCCCCAAAAAAATCTTCGATTAAACTGGCTGTTCACTTGCCGTTCATATCGAAAAACGATAAATAGGACTTCCACTGACGTAGGGGTCTGACAATGCAATTCAACACAAAACTCGGCGCTATCGCGCTTATCGCGGGGCTCTCCCTCTCGCTCTCCGGCTGCATCATCGTCGATGCCGATGTGCAGGCTGATGACTGGTCGCGCGGCAATGGCGGCGGCCTGCTCTATGGCGCCGAAGTCGC
>DASYKO010000020.1:0-7188 GCA_035995285.1 Hyphomonadaceae bacterium
CTCAAAACACGCCCGCTTGAAGCCGGAGCGCTTCAGACCTACTCTTGAGTGGTTCGTGATCGTTTGGGTCGGCCTACGGCCCTCACGAATGCTTCCGTGTAATCCGGGTTATTGAATAGGACTACCCATGCAGCGCATGCCAATGACGTCGGAAGGATTCGACGCCCTCCACGCCGAATTGAAGATCCTCAAGTCCGAAGAACGCCCGTCGATCATCGCGGCGATCTCGGAAGCGCGCAGCCATGGCGACCTGTCCGAGAATGCCGAGTATCACGCGGCCAAGGAGAAGCAGTCCTTCATCGAGGGCCGCATTCTCGAGCTCGAGGACAAGCTCGCGCGCGCCGACGTCATTGAGACGTCCAAGCTGCAGGGCAAGACCGTGAAGTTCGGCGCCACCGTGAAGGTCACCGACGAGGATTCCGGCGAGAGCTTCACCTACAAGATCGTGGGCGAGGACGAGGCCAACGTCGCCAAGAAGAAGATCTCGATTTCTTCGCCCATCGCGCGAGCGATGATCGGCAAGGAAGAGGGCGACACCGCCGAAGTCTCCGCCCCCGGCGGCGCCAAGTCGTTCGAGATCATCTCCATCTCGTGGAAATGACGCGGGTCCTGCACCCGCATCCTTCTGGAAAATTCCGCTGTATCGGCTATCTCACCGGTGAAGCCGGGGAGCTGGCATGACCCTGCAGCGCGACTCCGTCGCCGAGACAACTGCAACTGACGCCACAGGCGCCCCGAGGACGGGCCCGGCGATCTGGTGCGTCTCCGACGGCCGCGCCGGGATCATGAACCAGACGCTCGCGCTCGCCGCCGCCCTCGCCGAGCCTGAACGCGCGAGCCTCCTCACGCACATCCAGTCCGAACCCGATGCCTATGTCGATGGCCCGGTGATCCTCCAGCCCAGAGGCTGGCGCGTCCTTCTCCCACCCGACAAGTGGCCCGATCCCGAACTCTCTCTCCCGCGCGAGCAGGCCGAAGCGCTCTCCCCGCCCTGGCCCGACCTCTGGATCGCCGCCGGCCGCCGCTCCATCCCCTTCTCCCGCCTGATGGGCGAGATCTCCGAAGGCAAGACGATGGTTGTGCAGACGCAGGACCCGCGCATCGACACCGAGCCCTTCGACCTCATCATCCCGCCCGAGCACGACCAGCTTCAGGGCCCCAACGTCCTGCCCATCCTCGGCTCGCCGGTGTGGTTCTCGAAACAGCGTGTCGAGGACGCCCAGCGTCGTTTCAGTGGTCTTCTCAAGCACGACGGCCAGAAAGTCCTCGTCTCCCTCGGCGGCGATTCAAAGACGCACCGCATGACCGAAATGGACGCCGAGCTCATTGAAACTGCCATGCGCACCCACGCCAAGGGCCGCACATACTGGATCAGCGTCTCCCGTCGCACGCCCGATCACGCGCGCGAACGCTTCCGCAAGCTCGCGAAGGAACTGAGGTCCGTGTTCTGGGAATCCGAGGAGCGCGACGGCCCCAACCCCTATGTCGCCTTCCTCTCGATGTGCGATGTCGCGTTGGTCACCGAAGACAGCGCCAACATGCTCTCCGACCCCGCCTTCTTCGGAAAGCCGATCCACGTCCTGCCCCTCACCGGCGACAGCCCCCGCTTCGACCGCCTCCACAAAGGCTTCATCAAACGCGGCGCCGCCAGATGGTTCGACGGCACGCTGGAACCCTGGGCCTACCCGCCGATCAGGGAAGCTGCGCGCGCGGCAGACGGGATCGTGCGGTTGTTGCTGCAAAAACATCCGCCGCCGGGCAGCACGCCTGTGGCGGACGTCTGAGCCCGCCACACCTTTTCGCCCCAACTCCCTGTTTCTATACAGCCTGAAGTTGGCGCCTCGCGCGGCCTTCGGCTTCAGAAAACCTCAACACCATCAGCAACTTCCGGCTGACCCCTTATCCCAGACCCCCCCGCATCCCCAGAATAACGGGGCTGGCGCAGCTTGCCCCATTTGCCCTGCCGGACAGGGAAGCTAGGAAAGCTCCAGCACAGGACGAACCCATGACCGCCGCACCGCGCCACTCCCAGATCATCATCCTCGGCTCGGGCCCCGCGGGCTACACCGCCGCCATCTATGCCGCGCGCGCCCTGCGCAAGCCGATGCTGATCGCGGGCCTGCAGCCCGGCGGCCAGCTCACCATCACCACCGACGTGGAAAACTATCCGGGCTTCGCAGACGTCATCCAGGGCCCCTGGCTGATGGACCAGATGCGCGCCCAGGCCATCCATGTCGGCACCGAGCTGGTGGAAGACTACATCGTCAAGGCCGAGCTCAAGCAGAAACCGTTCAAGCTCACCGGAGACGGCGGCCAGATCTACACCTGTGACGTGCTGGTGATCGCCACCGGCGCCCAGGCCAAATGGCTCGGCCTTCCCTCCGAAGAAAAATTCAAGGGCTTCGGCGTCTCCGCCTGCGCCACGTGCGATGCATTCTTCTACAAGCAGAAGGAAGTCCTCGTCGTCGGCGGCGGCAACACCGCAGTCGAAGAAGCCCTCCACCTCACGCACTTCGCCTCGAAGGTCACCGTCGTCCACCGCCGCGATCATTTCCGCGCCGAGAAAATCCTGCAGGACCGGCTGTTCAAGAATCCCAAGGTCACCGTGCAGTGGAACACCGAGCTTGCCGATGTCATCGGCAATGAAGGCCCGCTGTCCGTCACCAAGGCCCATCTGCGCGATGTGAAGACCGGAGAGATCACCGAGCTTCCCGTCCACGGCATCTTCATCGCCATCGGCCACGCCCCGCAGACGCAGCTCTTCACCGGCCAGCTCGAAATGAAGACCGGCGGCTATCTGCGCACGCACCCGGGCTCCACCGCCACCTCCATCCCCGGCGTCTTCGCCGCGGGCGACGTCGCCGACGACATCTTCCGCCAGGCCGTCACCGCGGCGGGCCTTGGCTGCATGGCCGCCCTTGAAGCCGAAAAATACCTCGAAGGCCTGCCGCATCAGGCGAAGGTCGCGGCGGAGTAGGCCCCGCCAGCGCCACGTGCTAGCTTCGCCCCCGGATCGGGGAGACACGCATGGCTTGGACGAAAGCCCTCCTCGCCGCAGGCGTCCTGGCAGTAGGCGCCGCCGCCACGGCGCAAACACCGGCCATCGCGTCACAGGCGCAAACCGAACCCGACGCCTGTGACGCCACATCGAGCACAGCGCGCCAGTTCAAATTCGATGGCGAGGCGTCTTTCGCCGCCGCAAGCATCCGCTGGGCAATGACCTACGACTGCACGAGCATCCTGCTTTATCGCCTGATGCCTCGGCACCCGCCAAAACCGATCCGCTCGAAGGAGGATCGCCTCCATCCTCCGCCGGACAACCGTCCGCACACCGGCGCTCCGGTCTTCTATGCTCGCATCCACAGCAAGCATGCCCTCTCCGATACGCCAGACCGGCCCATGTGGGCCGACCAGAAAACCTGTCCGGCCCTCCTTCCGGTCATCGAGGCGTTGCAAATTGCGCTGACGCCGACACTCACCGGTGAGGGGCCCGTGCGCGATGACCGTCTCTATTCAACCGTGGATGGCGCGAGCGTCGTGGTCTGGGCTGCCGGAATAGTCTATCCCCTCAACAACGAGAGCCATCATTTCGACTCCACTTACCGCACCAATCTCGGGACGCCGACAGCGGACTGGGTCGAGAAGACTCTGAAAGACCTCAAGCCCTGCCTGTCGCCAACTCAACCCACGCCGGACCCGCCGATCCCATGATGACTCCCGACTCTTTCGGCAAATTCATCGCCGCCCAGAGGGGTCCGCGCGTCGAGATCATCACCGGCCTTCACAAGCCCAATCTCGCCCCAGGCGCCCTCACCGACGCCGAGGTGAGACCCGGCGAGGCCTTGCGCGCCGGCGGCTACGCCGAAGATCGAACCAACTACACGCAACCTCTCTTCGCGCCTGAAGGCGAAGAGCCGCGCACCCTCCATCTCGGCATCGACATCTTCGCCCCCGCCGGCTCGGACGTGTTCGCGCCGCTCTCCGCCCGCGTCCACTCCAGCCAGATCAACGACAATCCGGGGGACTACGGCCCCACCATCATCCTCGAGCATCAGGCAGGCGCCGAAAAATTCCACACCCTTTACGGCCATCTCTCCCGCGACAGCCTGAAAGGCCTCAAGCCCGGCGCCGCCTTCATGGCCGGCGAGCCCTTCGCCCAGCTCGGCACGAAGCGCGAGAATGGCGGCTGGCCGCCTCACCTGCACTTCCAGGTTCTCCTGGATATCGGCAAGGCGAAGGGCGACTACCCTGGCGTCTGCAAGCGCTCCGAGGCCGAGCGTTGGCTTGCCCTCTGCCCAGATCCCCGCCCGCTTCTGGGCCTCTGATCTATCCTTGGCGCGCCTAGCACTGCTCGCTGGCCCTATCGCTGGCGCCGCTGTCCGCCTCGGGCTAGCCTCTCGCCACAAACGAGGGGAAACGCCATGCTCAAACTCATCGCCGCCGCAACCATCGCGGCCTCGCTCACCGGAATCGCCATGGCCCAGACGCCGACTGCACCCGCGGCCCCCGCCAACATCCCCAAGGAAGCCGAGACACTCGGCTGGATGCAGGGCGCTCGCCTGCACACGAACGCCGAGGGCAAGGGACAGACCTACGAGGCCTTCGTCGGCCCGCTCAACGGCGTCGTCACCGGCACGGCTCTCGCGGTCAACGGAACCTACACTGAGTACCACAAGATCGGCCCCAACGCCGAAGGCGTCTACGGCCTCGACGTCGCCAACACGCGCAGCCAGATGAAGTGGAACTTCACCCCGCTCAAGTCGATCGAGCCTGGCCGCATCACGTTCCAGTCAGCCGACGCCAAGCTCACCATCGTCTACTACAAGGAAGGCAAGGACGGCGTCGGCAGCCGCGTCGACCGCGTGGGCGCCGATGGCAAGACCACGACTACGGAATGGCACTTCAAGGCGCAGCCTTTCGCGAAGTAGGAATGGCGCCAAATAGGAATGGCGCGAAGTGACGGCGCCAATTAGGCGCCAGCAGCAAACAGTCAGCCCGTCCGCTTTTCCTGACCGCCGTTCTGAGTCCTAACATATGACATTCTTGCTTCGCGCACGCTTGCTGCGCCGACCCGAACAATTGGTGCGCCGCATTCGTTTCCGTTGACGCAACGTGCGCTAGAACAAATCAAAAGAAGAATACCATAGTTCTTGCAGGGGCAATTCCCTCAAGACCACTCTTGGGGGCTTTGATGAAACGCGCGATCGGGCGCACGGGCCGGAGTCTGCCCCCTGTCGGCCTCGGCTGCATGGGTCTCACGGGCGTCTACAACAAGCCGGTGGATCCCGCCGACGCCGTGAAACTGCTGCACGAAGCCATCGACCTTGGCTGCGAGCATTTCGACACGGCGGAGATCTACGGCTTCACGAAGAACGAAGAGCTGCTTGGCGAGGCCTTCCACGACCGGCGCAACAAGGTCTTCATCGCCACCAAATGGGGCCTGGCGTTCGACGCCGCGAAAAACCAGCGCCTCGGCATGGATGGCTCGCCGGCCAATTGCCGCCGCGCCGTCGAAGGCTCGCTCAAGCGCCTGCGCACCGACCATATCGACCTCTACTATCTCCACCGCGTCGATCCGAAGACGCCGATCGAGGAAAGCGTCGGCGAGATGGAAAAGCTGAGGAAGGAAGGCAAGATCAGGATGATCGGCCTGTCCGAGCCCTCCGCCGCCACCATCCGCAAGGCCGCGCTGGCGGCGCCGATCTCCGCCGTGCAGTCCGAGTATTCGATCTTCACGCGCGACGTGGAGCGCGGGCCGCTCAGCGCGATCCAGGACATCGGCGCCAGCCTCATCGCCTATTCCCCCGTCGGCCGCGGCATGCTCACCGGCGCCCTCTCGAAGGATCCGCCCAAGGGCGATGACTTTCGCGCCACCGCCGTGCCGCGCTTCGATGACAAGAACTACGCCGCCAACCTCGCTCTGGTTGACGAGATCAAGCAGATCGCCGGCGAACTCGGGGCAAGCGCCGCCCAGGTGGCGCTCGCCTGGGTGCTCTCCCGCGCGCCGAACATCCATGTGATCCCCGGCACGACAAAACTCGAAAACCTCCGCACCAATCTCAACGCCCAGACCATCCGCCTCTCCCCCGGCCAGATCGCGAGGCTGGATACGTTGGCGAAAAAAGTATCCGGCGACCGCTACACGCCGCTCGGCATGAGCGCGGTGAATCTGTAGAGCGACGCCAACCTCAATCCACGCAACGGAGGGGAACTTGGTGACCTTGGTGCACCCTTGGTGTTTGAATCTCTTCGACCGCCAAGCGCGTCTCAAGCGACTGAGGGGAACTTCGTGTCTTCGTGCGCCCTTCGTGTCTTTGTGTTGAAAACTTTCCCTCGGCGCCCGCTGGCCCAGGCCGTTCTCACCAAGACCACCAAGGCGAGCACCAAGGACACCAAGTCAGCGCGTCAGGCCCATACTGGTGGCGACTTTCCGAAAACTCACCACCGTTATGGCGAGTCCGGTCCCACCGCTTCCTCAGAAATTCCACAATCGACATCACATCAGCGCTCTCAAACTGTGTGTCCCCAAACCCGTGAGATACTGGCCGCGAAAGGACCTCGATGCGCACACGCCACCACAGCTTCAAGGAGCAAGTCCTCGCCATTCTCGAGCGAGTGGCGGAGCTGTGGTCCCGCTTCTTCCTGCTTCTCGTCGCCCTGCCAGCCCTCGATCCAAAGCGTCTGCAGACCAAGGACGATGTCGACGCCGTCGAGCGCGACCTCTTCAAAGCCGACGCCCACATCACCCGTGCGATCTACAAGACCGCCCGCAGGCTGGCAGGCCTGCCGCGCATCCCATGTCCCGTCGAGAATTTCTATCGGCCAAAACTGAAATCACCGCGCCACATCCGCTGGCTCTATCTCAACTGCAGCTACAAACTGCAGCACGCCCGCCGCCTCGCCATCCGCATGGCCTGGCGCTGGAAGCGCGAGACCAAGTGCAGATCCAACGACCCGCTCCGCGATCTTCGCGGCGATTCCATCGAGCGCGGGATTTGCCTCTCCCTGTCGCAGAACGGCTGCTTGGACGGCTTGCCGCGCCGTAGTGCAGCGAAGGCGGGAGGGGGTCTCTCGACGGCCCACGTCCCCAACGCACGCGCCCCACCCGTAGGGTGCATGAAGCGCAGCGCAATGCACCATCTCGCCCCACGCGCTGATGGCGCTCGCCGCGCCACGGTGCATTCCGGC
>DASYKO010000021.1:0-10875 GCA_035995285.1 Hyphomonadaceae bacterium
TACTCCCTGCTGCAGGTCCCCCGCCGGACCTGTTGGGTCCTCTACAGGAGCGGGGGCGGCAGGGCAAATGAGGGCGGCAGGTTGGGGTTCGTGCGCGGGGCGCCAGCAAAGCGAGTTTGGTTCAAAACTCGCCTGTCAGGACAAGGTGCAGACCCCCACCTGTCCTCCCCCTTGCTCCGGAGGTAGAGGTCGAGGCGCTTCAGCTTCAGAGGTTCTTCAGTAGACCTTCTGGATCTCGTAAATCGTGAAGATCTCCGCGCCCCGGCAGAAGAAAGAGATGCGCTTGAAGGGCGGATCGGAGACCGGCTCGCGCCAGTCGATGCGGCCGGGGATCTGCGCCTGCTGGACGGTGCGGATTTCGAGGACGAGCTTGTCGCCGGGCTTGGTGGCGGGAGATTTGATGATCATCGCCTGATCCCCCGCATCGGCGAAACGCACTTCGACCTGGAGATCGCGCGGGGCGCGGCCGGGGCCGGGCATGTGGTTGACCCACGCATTGGCCTCCACGATGCGGTGCGGACAGGCAGACTGGGCGAGCGCCTGACCGGTGGTCATCGGCCGGGTGGAGGGCGCAGGGGGAGCGGCGCACCCTGAAAGAAGACTGGCGGCGAGCGCAAGAAAGACCAATACGCCAATCGCCGGAACGGGTTTGTGCAAGGTGTCTCTCCGCCAAGCGAATCAGGGCTGGCGTCATCCTAGCACACGCCTACGGCCTGCCGCCCGAGCGGGCGGCCTCAATCACGCTGCGCACGGCGTCCGCGACCACATCGGGGCGATCAAAGGGAATGACGTGGCCGCTGCGTTCGGCGACGATCAGCCGGCTATTGGTCGAGAGGGCAGTCATCTGCTCCTGGGCTGCCCTCCAGGCCGTGTCCGTCGCTGAAGGCGGATTGGCGGCAAGACCGCGCCGAATGACGATGAGAGGAATGTCGCCCAGCGTTCCGAAGCCCTGAGGCTTGAGCATGGACGGGGGCGAACGGGAGACGGCGAAATTCTCTTCGCGCTGCGTAGCCAGGATTTCGGGCAGCAGGCTGAAGGCGATCATGGGATCCGCGCCCGGCGGCAGCGCGATGACGGGAACCCCGGGCGTCGCTGTCTTCAGCGCTGCATCGATGTCGGCGACAGACTTGTCGCGAGAAGCGGCAGACGCTGTTGTAAAGAGCGTTTCGGAAGAGGCGTCGGCAAGCACGACGCCGGCCACACTCCCGGGGTGCTTCGTCACATAGCTGCGGACAATCAGCCCGCCCATCGAGTGGCCGACGAGAATGTATGGGCCGGGCACGCGCGCCGCCTCGATCAGTCGATGAAGGTCGTCGGCGAGATCGGGAATGTTGCGGCCGGGGGGCGCGGGGTCGCTCCATCCGAGGCCCGCACGATCATAGCTGCAGACGCGAGCGAAGGGTGCGATCAGCGCCTGGACCTTGGCGTAGGCCGAGTTCGCAGGGAATGGCGACAGGCCCGCTTCGAAGATAACCGTCGGACCCTGCTCCGGCCCCTTGCAGAGCACGTGCAGGCGCCGCGCGCCTTCCACCGCCACGAGCTCGCCGGGCATGGGCGGCTTCTGGAACAGAGCGGCAGGCGCTGGGGGAGGTGTTTGGGAAGGTGTTTGGGCGGCGGCTGCCGCACCAAGAGCAAGCACGGCGAAACAAGCGGCGACAAGGCGCAGCATGGGTCTGTCTCCAACGGGCAGGAGTCAAAGGCCGGCAGTTCGATAGATAGTCAGGCGCTACAGCTGCGTGACTTCGGCCGGCGGGCGGATCCGGCTTCTGAGGCGCCAGGCGTGAACCGCAAGCTGTGCGAGGATGACCACGATCAGCAGGCCCAGTATGCCCTTGGTCGTCTGGTCGGCTTGCTCGGTGAGGAAGATGCGGCCGCCGAGCGCGAGCCATGCCAGCAGCGCGCAGCACACCAGCTTGAGCCCGATGTCGATCCTGCGCGTCAGGGGACGCCACCTGCCTTCGACGATGAGCAGAACAAGCAAGGCGATGCCCGCCGACCAGTAGAGCAGGACCACCGGAGCACGCGTCGCAAGAAAGTCGGGATCGAAGGCAAGCGCCCGCGTGAGCGGATTGTCGAACGTCAGCGTGCTCCATGCGACCAGCACCCAGAGCGCGATCCCGCAAAGCGCGGCTGCGAGCCCGAGCGCATAGAGGCCGCGATTGACGTAGCCCATGGCGGCGGCCTTGCCGGGCTTCCACGCCTGATCGGCCGGCGGCCAGGTTCGGCCAACCCAGGCAGCAACCATCATCACCGTAATCAGGAAGCCGGGCCACCAGAGCGCGCCTAGACCATACGAGATCCACCACGCCGTAACGCGCGTGGATTCAGGCCCGACGAACGGAGGCTGTCCTGAGATCGCGAGCGGCAGGCTGATCGCCCACTGCAGGCCGACGCCGATGACGCTCGCCCACACGAAGCCGCGCGTTTGCGCAGGCGGGATGATCGGGATGCCTGCAGGATGATAGCGCGCGGCGACTTCGTCGGGCCGGCCGAACTCGCGCAGGAGGTCGAACGCCATCGCATCGTCGGGCAGCCGGCCAAGATCGCCTGCCCGATTTTTCAGGCTCTCCGCAAGCAGGGCGCGAAGCTCAAAGCCGACATCGTTGCGCTGCTTCCAGGGAAGATGGCGAATGACGTCAGCGACGTAAGTTTCGATGAGATCGTCGGTTGTGCCGCTCATGTGGCGGTCTTCCTCTGCTTGGATTGGTCTTCGGCGCTATCGCTCACGAGGCGCTCGATGTTGGCGGACAAGGCGCGCCAGGATTGAGTGAGGTCGGCGTAGAGCTGCTTTCCGGTTTCGCTCAGCGTGTAGTAGCGGCGCGGCGGCCCATCCTCGATGCGCCATTCGCTGGCGAGGAGACCCTGGCCTTCGAGACGGCGCAGGAGGGGATAGAGCGTCCCCTCCTCGACCGACATGCCCTGCTCGGCCAACGCTTGACGGAGTGAGTAGCCGTATTGCGCCTCGCGGAGCTGGGAGAGCGTCGCCAGCACGATGACGCCGCGGCGGAGTTCCTGCTCCATCTTGGCGTGGATGTCGGCCAGAGGCTCGGGCGGTTTATCGGGCGGCTTGGCCATTTATTTGATCTTCACGCTCACGGGGCCTGCGTCGGTCGGGATCTCGAAGGTGTCGCCGGACTTTTTTCCTGGCGGGTAGACGGCGCAGGATTCCGCCTGCGTTTCGTCCGGCGTGGAGCAGAGCTTGTCGCCGACGATCTTCCAGACGCCCTTGGAGAGGCCGCCGAGGGCGATGAAGCGGCCGTCGGGGGAGAACTTCACATCGATCTCGAGATCGGCCGTCAGGATGACGACGCCGTGCTCGGTGACCTGCTTCAGGGTGTCGGCATTGGAAGCCGGAACGGCCACCCGGGTGGATTGGGCGATGGCCGGGGAAGCCAGGAGCGCGAGGGGGACAAGGCTGAAGGCGGGGAGGAAGCGCATTTTCCTGGTCTTTTCCGTATCTGGCCGAGTTCTGGTCGGGTCTATGTGCTCGGTATGGATCAGTACATAGTTGTACACAGTACTGTCTGTCAACAGGTATCTGACGCGAGACCTGAGGATTCTGCGGGGTATGGGCCGGGGCCGGTCAGCCCGCTCGCGGAGGCTTTATGGCGCTCGTCCGCCGATCGCCGGCAGGGACGTGCATGAAACCGATGCCTTCCCAAGTGCGTGAGACAGGTCGATCCTGATGATCGAGGCGCGTATCCAGGGCGTAACAACATACAAACCCGGACGTATTAGCCGGAGAGCGACGTTAGACAGGAGGGCTCGCTTCGGGGCGGAGGCGGGCCAGAGCAACAACAGGAGACGCGAGATGGAACTGAAGTTCCGCCGCAATACGGATTACCAGGATCTCAGCACCGAGATCACGCCCGAGAAGATATTCATCGACCGCCGCAAGCTGATGGCGGCCGGCGGCATGCTTGGCGCAGGATCGATCCTCGGCGCCCTGCCCGCATGCTCCGAACCGCAGGGCGCGATCAATGCGCCGGCAGGCGCGAGCGACCATCCGAAGCCGGGCGCCAAACTCGTCGCGGCGAAATCTGCATTCGCGGTGGCTGAGGGTCCGACGGTGGAGGACGCGTTCGCCGGCTACTGCAACTACTACGAGTTCGGCACTGACAAGAGCGATCCGGCGCGCAACGCTTTCTTGATGACGACCTCGCCCTGGCAGGTGAAGGTTGAAGGCGAGACGGATGCGCCGGGCAACTACGCCATCACCGATCTGGTCGACTACAAGAAGCTGGAAGAGCGCGTCTATCGCCATCGCTGTGTCGAGGCGTGGTCGATGGTGATCCCGTGGATCGGCGTGCCGCTGAATTCGGTGATCGCGAAGCTGAAGCCGAAGGCGACGGCGAAGTACATTCAGTTCGAGACCTACCACAACGTCAAAGAGATGATCGGCGCGCGCGCGCCCGTGCTGAAATGGCCGTACACCGAGGGGCTGCGCATGGACGAGGCGATGAACGACCTCACGCTGATGGCGGTCGGCGCCTACGGCAAGGCGCTGCAGAAGCAGAACGGCGCGCCGCTACGCACCGTGATCCCGTGGAAGTACGGCTTCAAGGCGACGAAATCGATCGTGAAGATCCGCTTTGTCACCGCCGAGCCGAAGACCGCGTGGAAGACATCCAACGGCAACGAGTATGGCTTCTATTCCAACGTGAACCCCAAGGTGGATCACCCGCGCTGGAGCCAGGCGAGCGAGCGCGTGATCGGCGGCAAGGGCGGCTTCAACGAGCGGCGCAACACCGACATGTTCAACGGCTATGAGAAGCAGGTCGCCGCCATGTATGCGGGCATGGACCTAGCCAAGAACTACTAAGCGCGCCATCGGAAGTGGGAACCGGTTCCGCGCCCCGCTGCGTAACCAAGGAAGCGCGCGACCAAGAAAGAAAGTCTCATGGCCCACAGCGCTTTCCTCCGCACCTTCGGCAAGCACTGGATGAAGCCGGTGACTCTAGCGCTGTTGCTGGCGCCGTTTCTCTATCTCGCCGTCTTGTGGATCATGATGCTGAACAACCTGCCCACGCCGATGGGCTGGGATGCGGTGAAGTGGACGCACCATTATCTCGGCGACACGGCGATCCGCATCTTGCTGGTGACGCTGGCGGTGACGCCGGTGCGGGACATCACCGGCTGGGCGCCGATTGCGCTGATCCGGCGGCGGATAGGGCTGGCGGCGTTCTTCTATGCGTTGCTTCACATGCTGGCCTATCTCGGGCTCGACCGGGGATGGTCGCTGGTGAAGCTGTGGGAGGATGTGGTGATCCGCACCTACATCACGCTGGGGATGATCGCGCTGGTGCTGATGGTTCCGCTGGCTGTGACCTCGACCAACGGCATGATTCGGCGGCTGGGGCGCAAGGCGTGGGACCGCATCCACTGGCTGATCTATCCGCTGGCGATCTTTGCGGTCGCCCATAACATGCTGATGCAGAAGACGCTGTGGCAGACGGAGCCCACAGTGCACGCGGCGATCCTGGCGGTGCTGCTGGGATGGCGCGTCGTGCGGTGGGGCTTGGGGAAACTGAAGCGCCCGGCGGAAGTGGCGGCTTAAGTCTTCGGCGCCTTCCACGTATCGCCCTTCGTCCAGTTGCACTCGGCATGCGCGAGCTGGAGGTTCTCCAGCGCGTCGGCGCCGCCCTTATTGCGCGGGCGGATGTGATCGAAGGTGGGGCGCTTCTTCTTCCACACCGTGGCGTGAGGCGTGTCGAACCGGCCCTTCGGCATCAGCTCGCCACAGATGGCGCAGAGGCCTTGCTGAGAGGACCAGAGATCGTTGAAGAGCTGGCTAGAACTCACTGAGATCGCGGCGGCCATGCATGACACGGATGATTTCGATCGCGTCGCGACCGATCCTGTACAGAATGAGATATTCACCCTCGACGAGCTGGCGGATAGCCTTCTGTTTGCCCATGCGGAGCGGCCCCATCCTCGGGCTGTCCGGCAGCGCCTCGCAGCGGCCATCGATGCGCAACAGGAGATCTGTGGCGGCGGCTTCATTGTCCGCCGCAATATGCAGCCAGATGTCGAGGAGATCGCTCCTCGCCTGCTTTGTGCGGACGAGCTTCACTTGCGCTTCTTCAACCTGCGCTTGCCTTCACGGATAATGGCCTCAATCGGCTCGTCCGGCTCGGCAAAGCCGCTGGCGATCCCCGCGTCGATTGCGTCGTCAATTCTCTTCTCACGCAGCCGAAGCGCTTCGCGCACGAACTCGGATGCAGAGGCATACTGGCCTGACTTGACCGCGTCTTCGATTATCTTGGCGTGAGTATCGGTGAAAGAAATCGAAAGTTTGGTGGTCATGGGGGCAACTCCGCTTGGTAGCAATAAGTAGCATTTATTCCTACCGCAGACAAGATCAGCCCTCCAATTCCTTCGGCACGGCCCATCCCCTCCGCGCGCACGCGGCGAGCACGGTGTTCTGAATTAGGCACGCCACCGTCATCAGGCCCACGCCGCCGGGGACGGGAGTGATGTGGCCGGCGACTTCGCGGCATTCGGCGAAGTGCGCGTCGCCGACGACGCGGGTCTTGCCCTCGCCTTTTTCCGGCGCCGGCAGGCGGTTGATGCCGACATCGATGACGACGGCGCCGGGCTTGACCCATGAGCCGCGCACCATTTCGGGGCGGCCGACGGCGGGGACGAGGATGTCTGCCGTGCGGCACAGCGCTTCGAGATTTACGGTCTTCGAGTGCGCGATGGTGACGGTGCAGTTCTCGGCGAGGAACAGCATGGCGACCGGCTTGCCGACCAGGATTGAGCGGCCGACGACGACAACGTTCTTTCCGGTGAGATCATCGCCCAGCGCGTGCTTGGCCATGATCACACAGCCCGTGGGCGTGCACGGGCGCAGGCCCGGCTTGCCGAGGAAGAGGCGGCCCGCGGAGAGTTCGGTGAGGCCATCTACGTCTTTCGCGGGATCGATCTGTTCGAGCGCTTTGGACTCGTTGAGGCCCTTGGGCAGCGGCAGCTGGAGGAGGATGCCATCCACCTCCGGATCGGAATTGAGCGCCTTCAGCACGGCTTCGACTTCGGCCTGGGTCGATGTGGCGGGCATACGTCTGGTGATGGAACGCATGCCGGCGGCTTCGGTCTTCTCACCTTTCGATTTGACGTAGATCTGGCTGGCAGGGTCTTCGCCGACGAGCACGACGGCGAGGCAGGGTTTGCCGGGGAGTTTCGCAACAGCGGCGCCGACGGCCACGCGCACCTTTTCCGAGACGATCTTGCCGTCGATCAGCTCAGCGGTCATGGCTCTCTCCGGTCAGGGCTGCTAACCGCGAGCCTATAGACGCATCGGCCGAGATTCGCACGGTCTTGATGCGCTGCGTTTCGCCCTTCTCCACTGAAACGGAGGATTTGGGGAGGCTGAGCGCCTTGGCCAGCAGCGCCTCGATGGCGGCGTTCGCCCTGCCTTTTTCCGGAGCGGCGGTGACACGGACTTTCAGGAAACGCTGGCCAGATGCGTCTTCGGCCACGGCCTCGATCGCATCTTTCGAGGCGCCCGGCTGGGCTCGTACACGCAGTTCAGCGCCGCCGGCGATCAGCCGCCAGGCCGCTCTCGTCAGAATGGCACCAGTGAGATCAGGGTCGGGATCGCATAGCCCTGCAGGAAGCCGATGACGAGGATCAGCACGAAGAGCGAAAAGTCGAAATTGCCGATGGGCGGAATGATCTTCCGGATCGGCCGCACCAGCGGATTGATGATCGCTTCGCAAAAGCTCATGAGGCCGCGCGTCGTCGGGTTGAAGCGCGGAATGACGCCGAACACCAGCAGCCAGCTCAGCACGATGTAGACGAGGATGACGAGCTGGAGCAGCGACAGGATCGGCGAGATGAAGTAGCTGAAGATCGCCCAAAGCAGTCCCTGCACGTCAGGCTCCCGATTTCAACGGGCGCATCCGGCCCTAGGGTGTGAGGTACTCAAATAGCGACGGTTTGGATAGTCGCAGGCCCGGCTGGCGAATTCGTTACCGGGATCTGGTGGGGGATGCTGGCTTGCGGGCGGTGGCTCGCAGAGCGAAAGCTGGTGGAGCCGAGCGGGATCGAACCGCTGACCTCGTCATTGCGAACGACGCGCTCTCCCAACTGAGCTACGGCCCCGTTTCCAGCATGCTGGTCCGGAAACCCGGAAGACCCCGGGTTTTGGGAGCCGGTTTGCTAAGCTCAAGCGGGCTTTTGGTCAAGGATCGCCGGGCGAGGGGCCGTGCGAAGCGGCCGCAGGGGCCTAAAGCGGCCATTAAGGCTTGTGGGGCAGGCTTTTGGCCATGAACCCGAGTTCTCCGATCCGTGTTGGCGCCGCCCTTCTTGCCGCGGTGACTGTGGCCACGGGCACGCCCGCAGGCGCATCGCCGCCTCCGCCGGCGGCGCCGGCCAAGGTCGAGGATCCGGGCGCCAAGCGTATCACCGGCTCCGAGAACTACGTGCCGACCTTCGGCCTGCGCGCCTCGATCACGCGCGGGCGCGAGATACACGGCGTCCTGACGGTGGATGCGGGTATCGACGTGCCCAACGAAAAAATGCGCACGCATGTGGAGGCGGTTCGCCCGCGCCTCATGAACTCGATGCGCGAAGTGGTGCTGAACTATGCCTCGCTGTCCTACGGCATCGGCGAGAAGCCGGATGCCGACATGATCCGCGTGCGCCTGCAGAAGGCGGTGGACACCGTGCTGGGCAAGGATCAGGCGAAGGTGGCGCTGGCCTCGGTGATCGTGTTCCCGAAATAGGCGGGGTTAGCGCGCCGCCTCGTCCATGAACTTCGCCAGCTCGACGTCCTTGTCCGTGACGCCGCCGGAATCGTGGGTGGAGAGGGTGACGTCGACCTTGCTGTAGACGTTGAACCATTCCGGGTGATGGTCCATCTGGTCGGCCTTGAGGGCGACGCGCGTCATGAAGCCAAAGGCGGTGTTGAAGTCGGCGAACTTGTAGGATTTCGAGATGGCGTCCCTGCCCTCGACAGCGGACCAGCCTGCGAGCTTTGCCACGGCCGCCTTGGCCCCGATCTTCGCTGCCTTGGTCATGCGTAACTCCCCAGTCTGAATCAGATCTAGTCTGAACCCGATACGAAATAGAGCCAGCGGCCGTCTTCCCTAATCCCGAGCACGTAGCCGGGCCAGATGGCGCCGGTGCGCAACGCTGCGGCCTGGCCCTTGCCGAGCAAGCGGTCGATCTCCAGTGCGGCGGCGGGCGTGATCTCTTCGGGCTTCAGCATCGCCATCCATGGCCAGATATAGATCTTGCCCTGATCGGATGGCTGGATGGTGAACTTGTAGGTGAGGAGCTTGGCGGCCTGCGCCATGGGCCAGTCGCCGGTGCGCATCTTGAGATACCAGTATTCCGAATGCGTCATGCCGGCATTGTTGGAGCGGAAATCCGGCGTCTGCTCGGCAAGCTTCGCAAGGTCGCGGTAGGTGCCCTCGCGCGCGATGCGCTGCAGCTCGGCGACGGTTTTCTGGACGGCGTCCGGCAAGGGCTCGTGCTTCGGCGGCGGCTCGACCACTGCTGCGCCGACAGGCCCAGACCCCGGCGGCGGATCGCAGGCGCAGAGCGCCATTGCTGTAATGATGAAAACGGTTGCGCGCATACTGCCCTGCGCTCTCTAGCCAGCCCCCGACCCAACGCTGGGCAAACTCTGCGCGAGGGAGGTTCAGCGCAAGGGGTCGCCGAAGGATTCTTCGACGGCCGCCAGGTGCGTGACGATCAGGGCTGCCGATCAGCCCGGGATTTCCGGTTCGACCAGCGTGGCGAGGTTCACGAGCGACTGCTGCCAGCCGAGATAGCAGCCATCGAGCGGAATGACCGAGGGCAGATTGGTCTGCTCGATGCTGACCTCGGTTCCGGACGACACGGCCTTGAAGGTGACCGTGACGACGATGTCGCCGGCGAGGTTCGGATCGTCGAACACGTCGGTGTAGCGCAGCTTCTGGCCGGGGATCATCTCGAGGAACTCGCCGCCGAAGGAGTGGCCATTGCCGGTCGAGAAGTTGGTGAAGGACGCGTGGAACTTGCCGCCGACCTTCGCGTCGAACTTGTCGACATGGCAGGTGAAGCCGTTGGGCGGCAGCCACTGGGCCATGGCGTCTGCGGTCGTGAAGGCGCGGTAGACTTTCTCCGGCTTGGCCGCGAAGACGCGGTGCAGGCGGACAGTGCGTTCGATGGTCATGATTTCCTCCTTTGGGGGCGCTTCTGCTTCTGATGCCCAAAGGACGTGTGGCGGCGGACCGATCCTACAAGGATCGGCGCCAGTTTTTGCAGGTTCTTTGTCCGGGGAGGCGGGGTTCCGGGACGCCGGGCTAGAAAGCGAGGCCGACGGCCTTCGACAGATCGTCGAGCAACTGCTGTTCCGAGACGACCTTGATCGTGGTCATGCCCAGTTCGCGCGCCGGTTTGCAGTTGATGCCGAGGTCGTCGAGGTAGACGCAACGCTTGGGATCGACAGACAGCGCCTCGCACATCATGCGATAGATGCGCGGGTCCGGCTTGCGCACGCCGGCCTTGGAGCTTTCGATCACATGATCGAACAGCGAGAAGACTTCGGCGATCTGCCTGGCCTTCTCGGCATTGGACGACATGCCGGCGCCCTTGCCCGTCGGCGCGTTGTTGGTGATGCAGCCGACCTTGAACTTCGCCTTGCACTGCTTGAACGCCGCGACCACGCGAGGGCGGAGATCGCCCGAGAGCAGCGCGAGCACGTCTTTCCCCGGGATCATGTGGCCGAGGAGTTTGGCCTCATCCTCGAACAGCTTGTCGAACATCGCCGCATCGATTTCGGAGCGTTCGATCTTCGCCCAGGCATTGGTGTCGGGGTTCTTCGAATTGATGGTGCGGATGATGTCGTTGGGCAGGCCGCGTTCGCGCTCATAGCGGGTGAAC
>DASYKO010000022.1:0-7075 GCA_035995285.1 Hyphomonadaceae bacterium
CCGCATCCGAAGGCGAGGAGCTGCAGTGACGTCATTTCATCTCGCGTCCGATCATGTAGCGCTTATGCACTATTCCCCGCGTCCTTCCACCAAAGCCCCATTCTTTGGGCTAGAGACCTAAGAGCCTGAGCCCCATGCGCCCGATCCTCCTCGCCGCAACGCTTCTCGCCGGAGCTTTCGCCATGGCCCCATCTGCACTGGCTCAAGCCGCGCCGAGCGAAGTCGATCGTCACAAGGCCTGCATCATCAAGATCGATACTGATGCAAAGGGCGCTTACGAAGACGCGCTGCAATGGATGACCGCCAGCGGAGACCGCCCCGCCGCCCGCCACTGTGCAGCCCTCGCCCTGATCGAGCTTGGCCAGCCGGCTGAAGGCGCCATCCGCCTCGAAGACCTCGCCAACGCCGGCGATTCCGGCTCGATCGACGAACGCGGCGTCTATCTCGCCCAGGCCGGCAATGCCTGGCTCATCGCCCGCAACGCCGACGCCGCCATCGTCGCCCTCACCAACGCCATGAAGCTCAAGCAGAACGACAGCGAACTCCTGAAGGACCGCGCCCGCGCCTTCATCATGAAGAAGGAGTGGGAAGACGCCGGCGCCGATCTCAACGCCGCCAACAATCTCGCCCCGCGCGACGATGAAGCCCTCCGCCTGCGCGCCGGCGTGCTGAAAGAGCTGAAACGCTACGACGAAGCCTGGGGCGATATCTCAACCGCGACGGCCATCGCGCCGACAGAGGTGAAAAACGTCGTCGTCCGCGGCGACATCCGTGTCGCCATCGCCAAGGCAGGCTTGCCCGATCCGATCGACAAGGCGGTGAGCAGCCAGCCCGACATCGTGCGCCCGAATATTGTAGGGGCAGGGAACTAGGCTCTTCTAACGATTGAACGTGTGGATAGACCCCCCACCTGTCCGCCCCCCTTGTGGGGCGGGACCGCGTTGTTGGAATTGGACACTGAAGTGCGACCTGCAACGCAGCTACATCTGTCAGACCGCTTGCAAGCAGAACCTCCAGGGTCCCGCCCCACAAGGGGGGGCGGACAGGTGGGGGCCTATCCGCGCGCTGAACCCGCGCGCTAGTACTTCACCACGCACACATCCAGCTTGTCGCGCCGCACCACGCCCATCAGCGTCTGGATCTGCCCGTTGCGCCGCCCGCCGGCATAGCTGCCATCCACGCGCCAGCGGTTGGGATTGGGCAATACGGCAGCCAGCGCCGCTGCCTGTCTCTGTGTGAGCTTCACCGCATCCTTGTCGAAGCGCTCTTCGGATGCTTGCTCGACGCCATAGATGCCATCGCCCCATTCGGCGACGTTGAGATAGACCTCCATGATCCGCGCCTTGGACCACATCTTCTCGACCAGGAAGGTGAAGTAGACCTCGAAGCCTTTCCTCACCCATCCCCCGCCATTGTAGAGGAACACGTTCTTCGCCGTCTGCTGCGAGATGGTCGACGCCCCGCGAAGCTTCCGCCCGCGCTCTGCATCCTTCAGCGCCTTGTCGATCTGTTTCCTGTCAAAGCCGTCATGCGTGCAGAACTGCTGGTCCTCCGCCGCGATCACCGCGCGCACGATATGGGGCGAGATGTCCTTCAGCGGCACCCATTTGCGCCGCACCTCCACGCCCTTCATGGCCGTGCCCGCCATGTTGAAGGTCGGCGGCGGCCCGGTCCATCCGATGATGAATACGGCAGCCGCGCTCAGCGGCACGAAGGCGACGCCCGCGATGAAAATCCATGTGACGACGAACACCGCCACGCGCCGCCACACCGGCTTCGGTTTTGGTCCGCCTGCCGAGGGAGACACGCCCGAGCGGAACCGGCTCAGCAGGCCGCCGCCAGATCCATCCGCGCGCTCTTCTGAATCGAACAGCACATCATGGATGTCGGCCGCTTCTTCGCGAGAAAGATCGTCTGCCCGCATGTCGTCAGCACGTCCCCGCGCAGCATCACCTGCGGGCACATCACCTAAAGGCGGGTCACGCGGATCATCCGGCTGGTCCTGCATCCCACTCCTCACAAACGCCGGGGTCGGATTCGTTGCCACGCCGGCGCACACGTTCAGATTCAAAAGCAGTGGGAGACAGCAGCCCCAGCGCCCAGACGGAAGCCCCCCGAACCAGCGGAGAGACATCATCGAGTCTGTGGATACACACATCCGCGAGTCCCGTCGAACCCGAATTTCCGTCCGAATTCCCAATTGCAATCATGACATTCCGGAGAAACCGGTCCCTCCCGATCCGCTTGATCGGAGACCCCGCAAAAACCTCACGGAAAGCAGAGTCATCGAGCTCTGAAAGATCGGCCAGCAGGGGCGCCGTCAGCTCCGGCCTGGGATGGAATGCCGCATCCTTGGCCGCCTGCGCGAACTTGTTCCACGGGCACACGGCCAGGCAGTCGTCACACCCATAGATCCGGTTTCCCATGGGGCGCCGGAACTCGCGCGGGATCGGTCCCTTGAGCTCGATCGTCAGATACGAAATGCACCGCCGCGCATCGAGCTGGTACGGGGCAGGGAAGGCCTTCGTCGGACAGATATCGAGACACGCCTGGCACGTCCCGCAACTATCCTCTGCCGCTGAGTCAGGCTGCAGCTCGGCGTCCGTCAGCATCACGCCAAGAAACAGCCACGACCCAAACTCCCGGCTCACCAGATTCGTATGCTTGCCCTGCCAGCCCATGCCTGACCGGTGCGCCAGCGGCTTTTCCATCAACGGCGCCGTATCAACAAACACCTTCACATCGTGCCCCGACGTGCGCGCAAACTCCGACGCCAGCTGCTTCAGCCGCTTCTTCAGCGTGTCGTGATAGTCCGCATTCTGCGCATAAACCGAAATCGTTGCATGCTCGCGCCGATCTAGCGCCGGCAGCGGGTCATGCTGCGGCCCATAGTTCAGCCCCACCACGACGGCCGACTTCGCGTTCGTCCACATCGCTGTCGGATGGCGTCGCCGTTCTTCGGTCTCCTCAATCCACCCCATGTCGCCATGGCGGCCTTCGGCGACAAATTCGTGCAAGCGATCACCGGCGGACCACGCGCCATCCGCGCGAGCGATCCGCACGGCGTCGAAGCCGAGAGCTTTGGCTTGAGCTCTGAGCTTTTCCTCGACCGTCATCGCGGCGATTTCGAAGAGCAGGGCATGGACCCACACCCCCCACCTGTCCGCCCCCCTTCGGGCGGGCGGGACCTTGTTGCGCCAACTGGACGAAGAACTTGGGTAAGCTGAAAGCCGCACGGTTCCGCCCGCCCGAAGGGGGGCGGACAGGTGGGGGGTGCGGGTCCTTGCAAGATGCCAGCGGTTGTCATTTGTCTTCGACTAAAGCCGAGCTTCTCTATCTCTCGCCCCAACCCAGGTCTTCCCCTCACCCTTTCACATTGGCTGCCTAAAGTTTAGGCAGTAATCAGGCAGGCCGAAAGCGCCCCGACGACACGGCTTCACAGGGGCTCAAGGCCAGCTACCACTGGGGGCGCATGTTCAACGAAATGTACGCTGACGCCGACAAGGTCCGGGGCCCCTATGAAAAGGTCTCCGAATGGATCGGGGGCTCGGGCGTAGACCTTTTGAAACTCCGCCAGAACGAGGCGGAGGCGATCTTCCGCAAGATCGGCATCACCTTCGCCGTCTATGGCGAGGGCGGGGACCCTGAGCGCCTCATCCCGTTCGACCTCATCCCCCGCGTCTTCGGCGCCGCCGAATGGCGCCGTCTCTCGCGCGGCATCAAGCAGCGCAGCCGCGCCCTCAACGCCTTCCTCTACGACGTCTACCACCGCGGCGAGATCCTGCGCGCCGGCATCATCCCGGAGGAACTCGTCTACCAGAACGAGGCCTTCCTGCCGGACATGATCGGCTTCGATCCCCCGGGCCGCGTCTATAGTCACATCGTCGGTGTCGACATCGTCCGCACGGACGGAGACTCGTTCCAGGTCCTCGAAGACAATTGCCGCACGCCCTCCGGCGTCTCCTACATGCTGGAGAACCGCGAGATCATGATGCGCATGTTCCCGCAGCTCTTCCACGCCGGCATCGTCGAGCCCGTCGACAGCTATCCCACCCAGCTCAAGAAGACGCTGCAGGAAGTCGCCCCCATCAAGTGCGACGACGATCCCACCGTCGTTCTCCTCACGCCCGGCTCGCTCAACTCCGCCTACTACGAACACTCCTTCCTCGCCGATCTTATGGGCATCGAACTGGTCGAACCGCAGGACCTCTTCGTCGAAAACGGCCTGTGCTGGATGCGCACCACACGGGGCCCGCAACGCGTAGACGTCATCTACCGCCGCATCGACGACACCTATATCGACCCGCTCGCCTTCAAGCCGGACTCGCTCCTCGGCGTCCCCGGCCTCTTCAACGTCTACCGCTCCGGCGGCGTCACGCTCTGCTCGGCGCCGGGATCGGGGGTGGCAGACGACAAGGCGATCTACGTCTTCGTCCCCGAGATGATCAAATTCTACCTCGGCGAAAAACCGCTCCTGGATAACGTCCAGACCTGGCGCTGCGCGACCCCCGACGGCCTCAAATACGTCGTCGACAACCTGAAAGACCTCGTCGTCAAGCGCGTCCACGGTTCAGGCGGCTACGGCATGCTCATCGGCCCGCACGCCACCAAGAAAGAGATCGAGGCCTTCCGCACCAAGATCAAAGCCAACCCCGCCGAATTCATCGCCCAGCCCACGCTCGACCTTTCTACCGCTCCCATTCTCGGCCCCGAAGGCATCGAGCACCGCCATGTCGACTTCCGCCCCTACTGCCTCGTCGGCAAGGAAGTGCGGCTGACGCCCGGCGGCCTCACGCGGGTGGCGCTCAAGAAAGGCTCCCTCGTCGTGAACTCCTCCCAGGGCGGCGGCGTCAAAGACACCTGGATCCTGGCGGAATGATCGCGGCGAACATCATGCATCTTGAAAGCTGCGCCACCCCCCACCTGTCCGCCCCCCTTCGGGCGGGCGGAACCTCGCGGGGCGAGCTTGCCAAAGTTCAGCGTTCAGTTGGCGCAACAGGGTCCCGCCCGCCCGAAGGGGGGCGGACAGGTGGGGGGTGGATGGTGTCGTCCCATCGTCTGTTGTCATCTCAAGAGCTCGCCACATGCTGAGCCGCACCGCCGAAAATCTCTTCTGGATGGGCCGCTACATGGAGCGCGCCGACGCCACCGCGCGCCTCATCGAAATGGGCTACCGCATGGCCATGCTGCCCGGCTCCAACGAGATGGACGAGTGGCGCTCCGTCGCCGCCGCCTCCGGCTCCGCCCCCGACATTGCAGAGAGCCCCGCGCTGAAAGCAGGGGAGGTGGTCGGCCGCCTGCTGCTCGATCCCGACAACCGCTCCTCCATCCGCTCCTGCCTCACCTCCGCCCGCGCCAACGGCCGCGCCATCCGCACGGCCCTCACGCAGGACATGTGGGAAGCCCTCAACGATGGCTGGCGCCAGCTCGGCCAGATGGATTCCGAGACGGCTCTGAAAAACCTCCCATCCCTCCTCGAATGGACCAAGAACCGCACGGCAGCGTTCCGCGGCGCCTCTGAAATCTCGCTCCTGCGCAATGACGGCTACTTCTTCCTCCGCATGGGCGGCATGCTCGAGCGGGCCGACATGACGCTCCGGCTCCTCGACGTGAAATACTACGTGCTGCTCCCGGAAACCGACGTTGTCGGCGGCGGCCGCGACTATCACCAGTGGACCAGCGTGCTGCGCGCCACCTCGGCCCTTCGCGCCTACCATCACGTCTACAAGGGCGACTACTCGCCCTGGGGCATCGCAGACTTCCTGCTCCTCAACGCCACCTTCCCGCGCTCGCTCCATTTCTGCTATCGCTCCGTCGAAACCTATCTCGACCAGCTCGCCGACCTCTACGGCGAGTCCCATGCCTGCCAGTCGACCGCGAAGGAAATGGTCGCCCGCCTCAAGGCGCAGGGGATAGAAGAGCTGTTCCAGTCCGGCCTCCACGAATTCGTCTCCGAATCCATCGACGTCACGCGCCGCCTCTCCGGAGAGATCAGCCGCGCCTACCACTTCTAGAATTGTCGCTCCCGAGTACCTGAATGCGCCTGTCCGTCCGCCATCTCACCACCTACACCTACGAGGCAGCCCCCGATCGCTGCGCGCTGCGCCTGCGCCTCTATCCGCCATCCTTCGACGGCCAGCGCGTCGCAAGCTGGAAGGTTAGCGTCAACGGCCAGCCCATCGCCCCCTTGCTCACCAGTTTCACCGGCGATCGTGAATCGATCTGGACCTGCTCGGGCCCCACGGAGACGGTCGAGATCGCCGCCGAGGGAGACATCGAGACGAAAGACGCCGCCGGCGTCGTGAAGGGCCTGCGCGACACATCGCGCCCCGGCATCTACCTGCGTTCAACCCCGCTCACCCAGTCCTCGCCCGCCATCGAGGAGATGGCCGCCTCCGCCACCGGCGCCAAGACGCTTGACAAGCTCCACGCCCTCATGGCCGCGGTGCGCGACGCCATCGATTACAAGACGGGCTCCACCTCGACCGCCACCACCGCCGCCCAGGCGCTGAAAGCCGGCGCCGGCGTCTGCCAGGATCACGCCCACGTCTTCATCTCCGCCGCCCGCACGATGAAAGTCCCCGCGCGCTACGTTGTCGGCTACCTCCTCGCGCAGGACGAGAACCTCACCGAGACCCACGCCTGGGCCGAGGCGCACGTGCCCGAGATCGGCTGGGTCGGCTTCGATCCCGCCAACCGCCTGTGCCCGACGGACCGCTATGTCCGCCTCGGCTGTGGCGCCGATTCTGCGGATGCAGCTCCAATAAGGGGAAATGTCTCTGGATCGCCTGGGGAGCGGCTAACCGCCTCGGTCGACATCACGCAGACGCAGACCCAGAATCAGACGCAGAATGGCCAGACACAGAGCCAGTCGCAGCAGTAGACGGGCTCTACAGAACGGGCCAGAACGCTGGCTAGGGAACGATCGGGCCTACGGGGAATTGGGACGGACATGACGTATTGCGTTGGCCTCAAGCTCAAGGCTGGCCTCGTCCTGCTATCGGACACCCGCACCAATGCGGGCGTGGATAACATCGCGCGCTTCAAGAAGATGTTCCTGTTCGAGCTGCCGGGC
>DASYKO010000023.1:0-10156 GCA_035995285.1 Hyphomonadaceae bacterium
GCGCTTAGTTAGGTGCGCTGGCCTGAGTTGGTCCCCAGCAGACCCAACCACGGGTCATTCTCGGGCTTGACCCGGGCCTTCTCCGCTCGATTTGGTCAACTGGACCAAATCGTCCCTGCGGGCCGCTTCGAAGTGACCCGAGAATCCTTGAGGCGGCGAGTGCTGAGGTTGGCGATCCCCTTGTGGCCCAAAGATTCTCGGGTCGCGCTTCGCTTGCCCGAGAATGACTCGCCGAGAGGGCGATGAGCCCGCCCACATGGTTCGACGGACGCACGCTTCGCGTGCTGCTCACCATGAGGGCTTCTTTGGCTTCAGAGGACTCCAGCATCATCGCGTGAGAGATGGAGGAGGACGCGCTTGCGCGCCGAGTCTGGCCGCTTGCAGCAGCCTTCGTTGTTTCCTTGAACTTGCCGCTCTCCGTGCAGGGCAGAGCCTCCGGCGTCGCGTCGCTGTGGCATTCAGCGGGAAGACGGATGAGGCGCATCGAGCAGATCGAGCAGACGAAAGACGCGAGCATCGCAAAGGCGTGCAGCAGCGCGTTGATCAAACGATCAAGAGGCGAAGGGCTTGCGAGGCCAGTGTGCAGGGCTTTGTGCCGTGTCATGGGCAGCATTATCACCCAGGTTTTTCGACACACAGTTTGAAAACCGGAAGATTCTTCATTTTGTGAAAAATGCTCGGGAAACGATGGGGTGGACTCGCCATAACGGTGGTGGGTTTTCGGAAAGTCACCACCATTATGGCTCTCAGCCAATGTCATTCCGGGCGGAGCTGCGCAGCTGCGCAGACCCGGAAACCAGGGCGGCGTTGGTGGTGTTGCAACGCGCTTGTGAGGCGGGCGCGCTCTTGGCTCCTGGGTTCCGGATAAGCGCTGCGCGCTTTCCGGAATGACAGCGAAGGACGAGGTCGGCGCCGTCAGCCGCGCTCGAACGCCCAGACCCAGTTGGTGCGGAGGATGGGGGAGTGCTCCCACGCGTCGTCGTGGCGGAGCAGGTTTGTGCCGCCGTGGCAGTGGAGGCCTGTTGGCGCGGGTGGGAGGATCGCTGCGAGGGTGGAGGGATCGGCGGGGGAGCTTTCGATCCAGCCTCCGTCGAAAGGCGTGCGGTTCGCGTCGGGCATGGGGAGGCCCGGCACTGGGAGGAAGCTGCGGAAATAGTCTTCGTCGGCAAAGAGCGTCACTTCGGACTCGAACAGAAAGGGAGTCGTGATGAGGCAGGCGATGCGGGTGTTGGGCGGTCTGGTGGGTGAGTGCTCGACGGCATCGGCGGCGGCGAAGAGCGCGGCGATGGCGGCTTTCTGCGCTTCTGGCGTGGCGTGGCGGCCTTCGACGACTTTGGAATAGACGGGGATCTTCCAGTTCCAGAAGCGGCTCTGGCCAAGATCTTCGGCCGAGGGGATCTGCGCGAGGATGCGTTCGGGCCAGCGGGCAAGTGCGCGCAGGTGGCGCGCCGGATTGCGGAGCTTCCGGTCGGGGTGGAGGTCCAATCTTCTCACAGGAATGGGCGTCTCATCGGGGTTCGGCCGGTCAAACGAAAAGGGCGGAGCTGGCGCCCCGCCCTTGTATCAGATCGGCGTGCGTTCTCCCTACTTCGAGACCATGTCCTTCTTCAGCGTGAACATGCAGGCGAAGAAGCAGAGGCCGGAGACAGCATAGAGCAAGGAAATCACCAGCATCGAGGTCTGCGTGGCCGAGGAGTTGGCGGGGCCGCAGAAGGCGTACTGCGCCTCGGTGATCGGGCGGGCCATGTTCGCCAGCACCTCGGCGATGTTGGCCTTGGCGCCGCCTGCGGTGCGGATCGCCTCGGCGGCGGCGTCGCACCCGGCATTGGTGAAGCCGGGGAAGCCGGCGGCTGTGGCCTGGCTCTGGAAGAAGAAGTCCGAGAGTATGCCGGCGAAGGGCGGGCCGAGGCCGTAGCCGAGGATGTTGATGAGGAACAGCATCACCGCCGTGGATGTGGCGCGCACGCTGGACGAGACCACGCCCTGGCTGATGGTGTATTGCGCGGCGAGATAGCCGTACTTGATGAAGTGGCCGGCCGAGAGGCCGATCCCGCAGATCAGCAGGCTCTGGGCTGTGAAGCCCCAGATGTAGAACGGCACCGACAGCGACAGCCCGATTGCAGGCAGCCAGGCGATGGCGGTGATGGAGCGCTTGCGCAGCTTCATCGCCAGCCATCCGGTGATCACCGTGCCGACCGCGCCCGCCAGATACGCAGGCGTGTTGACCCACAGCGAGGCCTCACCCGCGGAGAGGTGGAAGGTGCGCTGCAGGTAGAGCGACTGGAAGCCGGCGATGGCGTAGCCGCAGAAGGCGGCCAGCGTGGCGCCTGCCGTCATCGTCCACCAGGACGGCTTGGAGAACATCTCCTTCATGGCGGGCCAGAGGTCGGCCTTGGGCGCCTTCCTGATTTCGGCGGTGTCCGAATAGCCGCGCGGCGGCTCCTTCACCGTGGTGACCATCAGGATGGCGATGGCGATGCCCGGCAGGCCAAGGATGAAGAAGGCGGCGCGCCAGCCATACAGGTCGGTGATGACGCCGCCGATGGCGTTGGCCAGCATGGTGCCGAGCGTGACGCCCATGGCGTAATAGCCGAGTGCGGCGGAGCGCTTGGCGGCTGGATAGTAGTCGGCAATGAGCGAGTTGGCGGGCGGCGTGCAGCCTGCCTCCCCGATCCCGACTCCAATCCGGCAGATCAGCAGGACCATGAAGCCGGAGAGAACAACCGAGCCGCCGATGACGATGTCGGCGGACAGGCCGGTCAGCGCGCTGAAGGCCGACCAGATCGCAACGCTGATGGCGATGATCCAGACGCGGTTCTTCTTCTCGGACACGCGCGCGAGGGGGATGCCGACGATGGTGTAGAGCACGGCAAAGCCTGCCCCGGTGAGGAGGCCGAACCAGGTGTCCGAGATGCCGATCTCGGCCTTGAGCGGACGGGCGACGACCGAGAGCAGCGCCCGGTCCATGAAGGAGAGGATGTAGATGATCAGCAGAGCGTTCAGCACATAGCTGCGATAGCCGGGCGTGCCGAAGCCGGTGACATGACCCTGACTGTCGTCGCCAGCTGTCGCGGCGGCGGTCTGCGTTCCCATCAACATGTCTCCCCGAGTCCGGCCGTTTGCCTCAGCCGGTTAGTTTTGCTTGTGCTTCAGGCTGGCGGGTTTGAGTACGGTGGTCCACTGCAAATTGCGCGCGAACGGCGGTTCGCGTTTGAACATGGTGTTACTCCAGACGAAGCAGCCGGCTTCTTCAGAAGAAGAAACCGGCTGCCTAGCCTGCGAGTGATGTCTTGCAAGTGAAGGTCTGGCGAGTGAACGCCGGGCGCGCGCCTCAGTGCGTGGCGGCGATCATGTCCTTCTTCAGCGTGAGCGAGGAGAGGAAGAAGAACAGCGCTGCAGGCAGGAAGACGAGCGCGGTTGCAACCATCGAGGAGCGCAGGCCGTTGCCGTAGGCGGCGGCGCAGGCGGCCTGCTGGTCGGGCGGAAGGTGTGCAACCTCGGCGGCGTTGCGGCAGAGGTCGAGCGACAGGACGCCGCCATAGCCGCCGCCGTTGAGTTCAATGCCCATGAACATGTCGGAGAGCGCGCCGGTGAAGAGTGGCCCGATGCCGTTGCCGATGAGGGCGATGATCAGGAGCAGGATGGCGACGGCCGAAGCGCGGCTGCGCTGCGAGACCACGCCCTGCCCGATCGTGTATTGCGAGCCGAGATACATGTAGTGGAACATCGCGCCGATACACCAGACGGGACGGCCGACGGAGTAGAGGTTCTCGGTCGGCTGGTAGTAGGCGAAGATATAGAGCGGCACGGCCAGCAGCATGCCCATCACGGGCACGAGCGAGACGGCGGTGTTCAGCCTGTGCGAGAAGCGGTCGACCAGGAAGCCGCCGAGGAACGTGCCCGCTGCGGAGAAGATCGCAAGGGGGCCGCCGAACTGCAGGGCGAACGTTCCCGGGTCGATGCCGTGAAGGCGCTGGGCCATGGGCGCCTGGAAGGCGACGAGGCCGTAGCCGACGAGGGCGACAAGGGCGGCGCCCAACGACATCGTCCAGAAGGTAGGCTTGGGGCCCAGTTCCTTGAGAGTTTCGAGCATGCTGGAGCGCTGTCCCCTCACCGTGCCTGGCGGGTCGGAGAAGCCGCGCGGGGGCTCCTTCACGGTGAACAGGAGGATGAGGGCGAGAAGGATGCCGGGGGCGCCGATGACGATGAAGGCGAGCCGCCAGCCTTCGACCTGCGTCCAGTCGGTCATGTTGACCGCCCAGTCCCAGCCCAGGTTCTCGAAGAAGGCCTTCATGGTCGCGCCGTTGAGGTTGCGCGCGATGGGGCCGCCAAAGAAGTTGGAGAGCGCGCCGCCGATGGTGACGCCCATGGCGAAGATGGCGAGCGCGTTGGCGCGGCTCTTGGGCTTGAAATAATCGCCGATGATCGAGTTGGAGGGCGGCGTGCCGCCCGCCTCGCCGACGGCGACGCCGATACGCGCGATCAGGAGAAAAAGGAACGAGGTCGCAAAGCCGCACATCGCGGCCATGACCGACCAGACCGAGATGCACAGGGCGACGATGACGACGCGGTTGTAGCGGTCCGCGGCCATGGCGATCGGGATGCCCATGAGCGCGTAGAAGATCGCGAAGGGCGGACCGTTGAGGAAGCCGTACTGGGCGTCCGACAGCTTGAACTCGTTGATGATCGGCTGGGCGATCACCGACAGCAGGTTCCGGTCGATGAAGTTGAGGGTGTAGACCGCGGTGAGGACGAGCAGCACATAGAGCCGGTAACGTGGCGTGCCGAGGCTGGCCCCGCCCGACACATCGGTCGCAGCAGCTGGTGCGATGGACAAATTATGTCTCCCCTGGATCGCGCCCTCACGGCGCCCGGATGCTGGCCGCGGGGGAGAGCCGCAGCCTGACGTGAGAGAGGTCTGACGCCTCCCTTGACGCGCTCACCCTAGCTGCGAAAGGGGCAAGGGCAAGGTGTTTCGCAGTCCCGCGAGACTGGCGTTCCACTCACGCGCGATAACGGACACGGGAACCGGTGTCGTGTGCGGGCGCAGCATTGGGCCTGGATCGTCCAGCTGTCCTCAGACGCGCTAGTCGGGCGCGCTAGTCAGGCGGGCCGGGGCCGTCGTCGCAGAACATGTCGGCGCTGAGGTGCGGGGGCGGCGTCGCCCTCGAGGCAAGATGAACGAGAGCGGTAACGGTTCCCGATGGCAGCGGCTTGAGGTCGTAGACGAAGGGTTGGGCCACGCCTGCCTTGAGCTGCTCGCCCCGGCCGGTATTCGCCTTGCGCGTGACGAGCGGAAAGCCGCGCTCATCCACCGCCGTGATGAAGATGCCGGGAACCGGGACGGACGTGGTGCGGTTGTTGGTGATCTTGCCGCTGACGCGCAGGAAGCGCTCGCCCTTCTTCTTGTCGCGCAGTTCCTCAGCCCTGGACTCGGTGAGTTTGAGACCGGCGAATTCCTGTCGCATGTCTTCGGCGGTGAAGCGGCGGCGCTGGGCCTCGCGCATGTCGAGCTCGGTCCAGGTCATGTCGCGGGCCCGGCCGGAGAGGAAGAGTTCCTGCGCATCCGCCGTGCGGTTATACGCGCGCACCCATTTGTCCTGCGCCTTGGCGAGCTGCGTGACCGCGGCCTGACGGTCGAGTTCGGTCTGTTCGACAGCCTTCATGTCCACGAGGCCGGCGGCGGCGTCCGCGCGCGCATTGAGAGCGGCCTCGGTCGCCTTGGCGGCCTTGGCGGCGGCGTTGTCGAGACTGGTGGCGGCGGCCTGTTCATCGCGGAACAGGATTTCGAACGTCGGCGCGTTGGCGAAGTACTTGGGCAACGCCGCGACCTGGCACGTGCGGGCGGCGACGGAAGCATTGAGACGCTCTGCCTGCGCCGCATCGCCCTGCGCCTTGAGATCCTCAACTGAAAAATAGGGCGCGCCATCGCCGACATCGGGAACAGGGACCATGGGCCGGGTGACGACGACGCGCTCGTCGGCCGCCCTCGCCGCAGCTGGAGCCTGACTGTTGGGCGCGACCTGCGCCGAGGCAAGCGTTGCAGCGGATAAGGTGAGGGCCGCTGCAACGAGGCGCTTCATCAGATGAGCCCCTTTGCCTTCATGCTGATGGTCTCGTTGGCGCCGACGACAAGATGGTCGTGGACGCGGATCTCCAGCGTCTCAAGGGCGCGTTCGATCTCGCGTGTGAGATCGATGTCGGCGCGGGACGGCGTGGGATCGCCTGAGGGGTGGTTGTGAACCAGGACGACGGAGGAGGCCGATAGCTCCAGCGCGCGGCGGGCGATTTCGCGGGGGTAGATCGGGGCATGGTCGACGGTGCCCTGCCCGCTCTTTTCGTCGGCGATCAGCTTGTTCTTCTTGTCGAGATAGAGGACGCGGGTCTGTTCGGTCTTCTCATGCTTGATGCTGGTGCTGACATAGTTGACCAGCGCCGCCCAGTTGGAAATGACGGGACGGTCGCGGATCTGGTCGCCCGCCGCACGCTTGAGCAACAGGCCGGACGTGCGGATGTAGGCGGCGGCGGTCTCGCCCACCCCTTTGATTTTCACCAGACGCTCGGGCGGCGCGGCGAGTACGCCGGAGACGGTGCCGAATTCTGCGAGCAGGTCTTTCGCGATCGGCTTTACGTCGACGCGCGGGATGAAGGCGCAGAGCAGAAGTTCAAGGAGCTCATAATCCTTGAGGTGCGAGCCATCGCCTTCCAGCACGCGCTGGCGCAGGCGTTCGCGATGACCGTGATAGTGCTTGCTGGGCTCGCCGGGCGATTGGGCTTCAGGCGCAGTGAAGAGCGCCGCTTCGGCCGTTCCCTTTTTCGCTGACTTCCCCCCGTCGTCCATCTCGTCAGGTTCCGACACCTGAGGTGTGAGGCGTGGCGAGGCCTGCCGGGGAGAGCGTGAAGATCTCGAAGCCGGTTTCGGTGACGCCGATCGAATGCTCGTACTGCGCCGAGAGCGAGCGGTCGCGCGTTTTGGCTGTCCATCCATCTTTCATGAGCACCACGTCGTTGCGCCCGAGATTTATCATCGGCTCCACGGTGAAGAGCATGCCAGGCCGAAGCTGGGTGTTTTGGATGCTCGCGTCCTGAGCGCGTTGATCACGCGGAGCGCGCCGCTCAGCCCTGCTTTCGTTGAAGTGCAGAATGTTCGGCGCGTCGTGAAAGACGCGGCCGAGGCCATGGCCGCAGAAGGCTTCGACCACCGAATAGCGCTCGCGCTCGGCATGGTCCTGGATGGCGGCGGCGATGTCGTACAGACGAGCGCCGGGCTTGATCGCCTCGATGCCGCGCATCATGCACTCGTAGGTCACGTCCATGAGGCGCATGGAGCGGCGCGGCACTTCGCCGGCCGAGAACATCCGGGAAGTGTCGCCATGCCAGCCGTCGACGATCACGGTGACGTCGATATTCACCATGTCGCCATTCTTGAGGACACGCTCGGGACTTGGAATGCCGTGACAGACCACCTCATTGATCGAAGTGCAGACCGTGTGGCGGTAGCCCTTGTAAAAGACGCAGGCTGGCAATGCCCCGCGCTCGAGAACGAACTCGCGGGCCAAGTCATCAAGCGCACCGGTCGTTACACCAGGCACGACATGCGGCGCGAGCATGTCGAGGCATTCGGCGGCAAGGCGGCCGGCCTTGCGCATGCCTGCGAAGGCCTCGGGCCCGTGCAGCTTGATCTCGTCGGTGTGGCGGGCGGGGGCTTCTGCGGCGTCGATGTAAGCCATGGGCGTGGCCTAGTCCTTGGATAGAGGGCCCGAGGATACGGGCGGCCTCGAATAGCTAATGTAGCACAGGGCGCCAAGTTGGCTCCAGCACTCGAAATCGCTGGAAAAACTGGTCCTAGTTCAACTTTGCGCGCTTGCGCGGCGGCTCGGGCGCGAAGGCCTTGGGGATCGGCATGGCGGGCACGCCTTCCTCGATCAGGTCTTTCGCAGTGTCGGGATCGACCTCGCCCCACACCGGGCGGTGCTCGCTCTCGCCGTAGAACATGGAGCGGGCTTCGTCGGCGAACTTCTCGCCGACATAGTCGTGCGTCTGCGCGATCTGCTGGCGGACCTCTCCGGCCAGGCGCGCGAGAGCGGCTTCGGGAGATTCACCGGAAGATTGGGGGGAAGATTGCGGGGAAGGCTGTTGCGCCTTCTTCTCGGATGAGCGGATCGACGGGGCCATGATCTGCTTGCGCACGTCGTGGCTGCCGCACACGGGGCATTCGACCAGCTTCTTCTTGTGCTGGGTCTCATAAGCTTTCGAGTTCGAGAACCAGGCCTCGAAGCGGTGTTCCCCCACGCATGCGAGAGAATAGCGGATCACGTTGTTCGCACCTTGCGCGCTGCAGCGGCCTCGGCGAGGAGCGGGTCGAGCCTGCCCTCGCGGTCGAGGTCGTGAATTTCGTCGGAGCCGCCGACGGGGCGGTCGTTGATGAAGATCTGCGGATAGGTTGAGCCGCCATGGCTGCGCTGGATCATCTCGCGGCGTTTGTCGGGGTCCATGCTGGCGTCGTATTCGATGAAGGCGACGCCCTTCGAGCTGAGCAGCGCCTTGGCGCGCGTGCAGTAGCCGCAATAGTCCCGCGTGTAGATCTCAACCCGGGCGGTCACCTAACACTCCTTCATGCTGCTCAGCCTGATCCTCATGTGGAGAAGCTGAACAACTGCCAAATACAGAGCCTGAGAAGTTAAGTATCAGGCCCTGGAATCGTTCCAAAGCTATATGGGAACACGGCGAGGGCCCGCAACTCGCGCCAGTGTGAGCACTTCGACGCATGCTGCATTTGCTCGCTTGAGGGCCCTGGAACAGGCCTCTGCGGTGGCCCCCGTGGTCAAAACATCATCGACCAGCAAGATTTTCTGACCTTTCGCTTTGGTCATCCTGCTGCGGCGCACCTTGAACGCCCCCTGGACGTTGCGGCGGCGGCCATCGGCGGAAAGGCCGCCCTGGATCGGCGTGGACTTGGTGCGACTGAGGAGATCGACACAGAGGGGAATTCCGCTTCGGCGAGAGAGCGCGGCGGCGAGCCATGCCGACTGGTTGAAGCCGCGGCGGACGAGGCGAAAATAGTGGAGCGGCACGGGGACGATGAGGTCGGTGTCGCGCAGGAGATCGGCGCCGGCGGCGGCCATCCAGCTGGCGAGGAGATCGAGGCTGTCGCGGCGGCCCTGGTATTTGAGCGCGAGGACGAGGTCGCGCGAGATGTCGCCGTATTCCAACGCGGCGCGGGCGCGGTCGTAGGCGGGAGGGTTGGCGAGGCAGGCGCCGCATTGCTGGTCGGCGTCGACGGCGATCTCGAACGGCGATCCGCAGCGGGCGCAGAGCGGGCCGGAGAGGAAACGGAGTTTTGACCAGGCTTCGGGCTCGAGCGGGCCGGGGCCGGCCACTTCTTTTCCGCTGATGAGGGAGCGTTGGGGCCAGATGAGGCCGGAAATGGCGTCGAGCGCGCCGCCCGTCCTTGTTGAAGGCCGGCGTGGCTTATGCGAGCGGCTGCGAGCCGCTACATAGGGTGGAGATGTCTGGTCCAACCCCCTCTTCCCCCCAGAGCCCTTCTGGCTCTCCAAAGCCCCCGAACGATCCGATGCGGATCTTCGACCGGCAGCTGCATGCGAAGCGGCGGACGCGGGCGGCGGGCCGCTATTCCGAGTTCGCTTTTCTCAAACAGCTGGCGGCAGAAGACATTGCGGCGCGGCTTTCCGCCATCAACCGCAGGTTTAGCCGCGTGCTCGATCTGGGCGCGCATGACGGGACGCTTGGGCGGGTGTTGAAGGCGGATCCGGTCGTCGGCCCCAGGATCGGCGAGATCACCGCGACGGACCTCTCGCCTGCGTTTGCACACATCTCTGGCGGCATGGTGGTCGATGAAGAAAAGCTGCCATTCGAGGACCAGTCGTTCGACCTGGTGGTCTCTGCCCTGTCGCTACACTGGGTCAACGACCTGCCGGGGGCGCTGATCCAGATCCGGCGTGTCCTTAAGCCGGACGGGCTGTTCATCGGCGTGGCGCTTGGTGGCCGCACACTGAATGAACTTCGCCAATCGCTGCTGGCGGCGGAGGAAGAGGTGCGGGGCGGCGCGGCCAACCGAGTGTCGCCGTTCATGGATGTGATCGACGCAGCGGGGCTGCTGCAGCGCACCGGGTTCGCCATGCCGGTGGCGGACAAT
>DASYKO010000024.1:0-5627 GCA_035995285.1 Hyphomonadaceae bacterium
AAAATGTGATGACGCGCCGCGGCGTGACGCGCTCGTCAGCGAGAGCAGCGTTCGAAAGGAGAGCTAAGGCCGGGTCGGCGCACCCGGCGCAACCGCCGCCTTCTCGTTCCAAAACTGAATGAGCCCGTGGTACATCCGGCATTCCGGAGCGCACTGGCCGTCATTCGACTGCCAGCCCTGGATCCGGGCGTACTCGCCAACGTGCGCGCCCCAATCCTTTTCCAGGGCTGCACGCGCCTCTGCGCTCTCCACGACCGGTCCGTCGGCGACCCAGGCCTGGCCGCTGCCAACGTCGACGAAACGCAGCTCGCGTCCCTGCGGCGTGATCTTCACGCTTTTGAGGATGCTCTGCACCGTCACCGCGCGGCCGCGCTCATATCCCTTTGCCTCGAGAGGCGCGGGCTGCGCCGTTCCGGGCCCGCCGGCGAATATGGTCATGCCGTGGTACATCCTGCATTCGGGCGCACATGACCCATCCTTCGACTGCCATCCTTCGATCACGACGCGCCCGCCGGCATACGTGCCCCAGCGCAACTCCAGATCCCTCCGCGCTTCCGCACCCTCGACAATCGGGCCGTCGGCGATCCAGGTGATCCCCGTCCTGTCGTCCACAACGCGCAACGCCCGTCCACCCTCCGGAATCCGGACCTCCTTCAGGATCCCGCGAATGCGCACCGGCTTGTTGCGGTCATAGCCCTTGGCATCCTGTTCGGCATGAGCCTGCGCCGCCAAGCGGGCGATTTCCTCGGGCGTCGGGACGATCATACCGGAGGGCATCGGTCCGGGGCTTGTCGCTGGCATCCTTGTCAGCACGGTGTTGAAGTCCTGCAGCCGCGCCTTGAGCAGCGACAGCGTGCTGGTCTCGCCCGGCTCAAGAAACGCGCGCTCCTGCATCAGCATCTTTTCGGAATGCGTATCGAGATATCTGCGCACCTCCGGCGAGAGCCCGTCGATCATCTCCTGCGCACGCTTCGCATCCGCCCGCAGCTTGCTCATCGCCTGCGCATAAGCGTCCGGCGAGTTCCCCTCCGCTCGAATGATCTCCGTCACCCTCGCCATGATGCCGTAATAGGCATCCCGCGCCTGCTGCTGTGTCTCTGGACTGAATCGTATCGGCGACAGCCAGGGATCTGCCTGTTGCTGTGGCGCCGGCGCAGGCTGCACATCTGTCGCCTGCGGGTTCGCCAGCGCCCGGTTCACGCTATCCAGCCGCGCCTTCAGATACAGCATCGCGCTGGCGTAATCCGACGGCAAGATCGCGCCATCCGGCGTGTAGCGGATCACCGGCCGGGGCTCGAGAAGGCCCCGCACATCCGGCGACAGCGCATCGATCATCGCTCCCGCCTGCTTCGCATCCGCAAGCCGCTGTCTCACAAGCTCGCGATAGACATCAGGGGCATCGCCGGCCTGCGGCATCCGCCCCGACAGCTTCTCCATGATCCGGCTATAGGAATCGACCGCACCGCGCGTGGCTGCGGCTTCATACTCATTCACCGGCGCCATCGCCTGCAGGCTCTTCAGATACGCATCACCGAGCCGCGCCGTCTCGATGGCCTTGCGGTAGTCCACCTCCGGCCCCTGAACCGCATCGCTCTTGCCCGACGGTGGCGCGTTGACATTCGCGGGCCTCAACTCGCCTGTTCCACTCTGCGATGCCGCCGCGCCTTGCTCCGGCAATGCCTGCGTATTCGCATCTGTCCGCTGCGCCTCACGCACCACCACTGGCCCCGGCCGCTCCGGCTGCAGGCCCCACGCCGCAAGGCTCCCGCCCAGCAGCATCGTCACCACGATCCCCGCTCCCGCCATCCGCCGCACGCGCGAGACCGTGCCGGCTCTGGCGAGCATCTCCACCCGCCGCATCAGCGGATGTTCCGGCGGCCAGTAGGCGCCCATCGGCAGCGGCCGCGAGGCCAGCTGCGTCTTCACCAGCGTCTCGGCATAGGCGCGCTTCAGTCCAGGCCGCGCCTCGATCACCCGTGCATCGCACGAAAGCTCCTGGTCGATCCGCATCGCCCGCGCGCCGATGTGAACGAACGGATTGAACCAGCACACGCACCTCGCCAGCGCCACCGCTGCGTTAAGCCGCGCATCTCCACGCTTCAGATGCACGGCCTCGTGCGCAAGGATCAGCGCCTGTTCCTCCGCCGAAAACCGCTCCGCAAAATCCGCCGGCGTCACGATGCGAGGCTTGGCAAATCCCACCACGGCCGGCCCGGCCAGCCCGCGCTTCACGTCCCCCATGAACATCGCCTGCCGCGATGCGATCCACGTCAGCATCAGGACAACGCCCGCCAGCCACACAAACGGCAGCTCGAACGCCGCCACCGCGGCCCAGTCCACGCCCTTGTCCGTCACGACAGGCAACGGCGCGTTCAACGCCTCCGGGTATGTCGTGGTGTCGGTCGTCACCACCAGTTCCCCAGCCATGCCGGACGGCGAACTATCAGCGGGCAGGGTGATGATCTGCGGGGCGCCCATCCGCGCCGGAACCAGCGCCGCGGCGAACACCGCAGGCACGATGAGCCACAACAGATAGGCCGCATGCGCCCCCGCAATCCGCCGAACGCTTCCACGGACGAGCAGCACCGCAATGATCGCCAGTGCGGCCAGGATGTTGGCCTGCACCAGCTCTCCAAGAAAATCGAACGCGCGCGCGTCACTCATCGGCCTCGTCCCCCCGCTTGGATTTTTTCGGCGAATTCGCCTTCGGCGCCTCCAGCGCATCGATCAGCGACTTCAGCTGCTTGATGTCCTTGGCCGAAAGCTGCCGATGCTCGGCAAAGTGCGCCACCAGCGGGGCCACTTCGCCCTTGAACAGCTTGTCCAGCAGCCCCTGGCTCTCCATCGACACCCAGACGGACCGCGCGATCAGCGGGCGGTAGACATAAGCCTCGCCCTCCTTCGCCCCCGCGATCGCCTTCTTGCGCAACAGCCGCGTGATCAGCGTGCGCACCGTGCCCGCCGCCCAGTCATTCTTGCTGGCGACCTGCGCCACGATCTGGTCGCCCGTCAGCGGCGCCTTCTTCCACAGCGCCTCCATGATCCGGCTTTCCGCCTCGGAGATCTGCATGGTCCCTCCAGAAAGTACATCTGTACTTTGATTCGAAAGTACACGCGTACTTTGGAGAGTCAAGGGGGCAGTAGGCAGTCGGCAGTCGGCAATAGGGGTTGGACACGGCGGGGATCGGACGCCGGCTTGAGTCCTACTGCCTATTGCCGACTGCCTACTGCCTCTCTCACCCTTGACCCTCACCGCGCCCGCCGTCATATCCCCCCTTCCTTCCCACTCCAGGGGAGACAGAGATGCCATTCGAGATTGCCTGAACCCGTGAGCCGCCGAGCCTGACCGCAAGGTCAGAACGAGCCCGCTCACGCTGAACCTGCCGCTGCGGCTCCGCCTCAGCGCGCCTCCCCATGTTCAGTTTCAGGCAATCCCAGTGAACATTTCCAAACACGAGCAGCGTACGCTGCACGCGCTCGCCCAGGGCGGGCTCATCAACCACATGAAAGACGAACGCGGCGACATCATCGCCGTCGACTGCATCACCCGCGACGGCTGGCGCCTCGCCGACTGCTCCATGCCCGTCTTCCGCAAGCTGAAGCGCCGCCGCTTCATCCGCTCGGAAGAGGGCAGGCCTTACCGCATCACCCGAGAGGGACTGGAAGCGGTGAGGGCGCAAGTGGACAATCGCTGAGTGGAAAGTGGCGGATCGTGCGTGAGCGCGGTCCGCCAACCGCCAGCACCTTGCAAGGCCACCCACCCCCCACCTGTCCGCCCCCCTTTGGGCGGGCGGGACCCTGTTGCGCTAGTTTACCCTGATCGCTCGTCGTCCAATTCGTGACGCACGGTCCCGCCCGCCCGAAGGGGGGCGGGCAGGTGGGGGGTGGCTCACCTAGTTCCGAATGAAGATTGTCGCACAGGCGCACCTCGCGAGCTCACAAAGCTCACCAAGCTAGGAAGGCCTACCGCGTGCACGTCACCGTCTTGTTGCTCGACAATTCCTGGTAGGTGAACTTGCCGCCCGACAGCTCCACGATCTTGGTCGATGTCTTGGGCGAGGACTCGAACATCTCCTTGTAGAAGAACACGTCCGAATCCGACATCGGCGTATCCCCCCGCTTGGCCTCGGTCACGCTTGCCGAGCGGAAAGCGAAGTCCATCCGCCCTTCCTCGGGCTGCACCCATTGCCCACCCAGCGTCATCTTGATCGACATGGGCGGCTTCTGCGAGTTCTTCTGCGCCTCGCTCTTGGGATCGGACAGGTCCAGCCTCGCCTCAAGCTTGTCGTCCTTCAGGAATTTCATGCTGAGGCGCATCTCCTCGGTGGGCGCACAGCTCCAGGCCTTGCCCATCAGCCGGTCCTTCTCGCTGCACGCAGCAAGGCCGAGGAGGGGGCCGAGGACCAGCAGAGGCAGAAACATTACGCGCATGGAAGCATCCTTTCGGCCTCTCTAACCGTCCGCGCGCCCGATATCCAGACGCTGCCGCATGCCGCATGCCGCCGATCAGCCGCCCCCGCATTCGCCCCCAGGAGAATCGCACATAGTTGGTTGCGCGTGTCTCTCCACGCGCTACATCCATCCGCTGGTTCAGAATCGCCCTCAGCCGTCACGAGTCGCATGCCCCAGACAGCTTCCAGCAAGTCAGCATCCAGCAAGACGGCTTCCCGCAAAAAAGCGTCCCGCAGGAAAGCCAAGCCGAGCTACAAGCCCGGCGATTTCGAGTTCGCCGTCAGGCGCTCGCGCACCGGCCTTGGCCTCTACACGATGGGAGAGATCCCCAAGGGCGCCGTCGTCATCGAATACATCGGCAAGACGCTGACGGCCGCGGAATACGCCGCCACAAACTCGAAATACCTGTTCGAGCTAGGGCCCAAGAAGACGATCGACGGCGCGCCGCGCTGGAACACGGCCCGCTATATCAACCATTCCTGCCGCCCCAACTGCGAGATCGACGTCCACAACCGCCGCGCCTTCATCCGCGCCAAGCGCGCCATCAAGCCCGGCGAGGAACTCAGCTACAACTACGGCGAGGACTATTTCGACGAATACATCAATGGCGGCTGCCGCTGCCTCAAATGCCAGCCCAAAGCCGGCCCGCCGGGCGTCAAGAGCACGATCCAGGTGAAGGCGAAGAAGCGGACTTAGGCTCCCAATCCTCGAGTCATTCTCGGGCAAGCGACTTGTCGCGCCGAAGCCTTGGCGAAGACGGAAGCGCGACCCGAGAATCTCTGGGCCGCATGCATAGACCTCAGCTTCAGCTCTCGCCGCCCAGGGAGTCTCGGGTCTCGCTACGCTCCGCCCGACAATGACCTGCCGGCAGATCCGCGCCAAACAAAAGCAGCCAACAGCAGGCCGTGTGCTCTGCGGCACATACCGCCGTGCTTTGCCAGGCGACTATCCGGTCAACCAAGAAGGAAGACCGACATGCTTCGCCCCATCGCCTTCACCGCCTCCGTCGTCCTCTCGATCGCCGCCCTCTCGGGCCTCCTGTCCACCCTGCCTGCAGATGCGCAGACCTTCCGCGGCAGCGTCGCCACGGCGACGCTCAGCATGAACTGCCTGCCCGACAGGCCGGCGAGCCAGCCCGGCAACATCATCATCCTCGCCACGGGCCGGCAGGTGGT
>DASYKO010000025.1:0-4825 GCA_035995285.1 Hyphomonadaceae bacterium
CAGCAGCAGCATTTCGCGCGCATTGGCGTCGTCCCCCAGCGGCCGCTCGACGCGCACGAATTTCGACAGCTCCGTCATGACGAAATCGTACGATGCACCCGTTTGTACCACGTTCTTGTCGAGGTTGAAGACGCGGGCGAAGGCGGCGTTCCAGTGGGTGAGGCGCTTGCGCTGGTCCCACACGGCAAAGGGGCCGGGGTGTGCGTCGAGCGCGGTACGGGCCAGCGCCTCGGCGCGGCGGGAGCGGTGCTGGGCCTGGATGCGGTCGGTGACGTTCATGATGGCGCCGGCAAAGACCCCGTCCGTGGCGCCGCCGATCATCTCGAAGAACTTGCCCGCAGATCGGCCCGCGCCCTGGAAGGCGGCGTTGATCTGGCGCTGGGGCCCCGCTTGCTCGAGCGCGGCGATCACGCGGCGGCGGTCATCGTCCACGATCATCGAGGTGAACTCGTCCAGCGTCATGTCGCCCGTGCGCGCCGAACCGACAAGCTGCGCCGCCTCATAGCCGATGGTGAGGAGATGGGTCTGCGGATTCCAGCGCCAGAGGCCGATGAGTCCCGGGATCTCGAACTGCCGCCAGATCGATGCATCGCCCATGACCGGATTGTGCTCGATCTGGGGGACGGAGGAGCGGAACGCCGCGCCCTCAGGCCGCTCGCGCTGCTGGCGCTGGATCGTCCGCACCAGGCCGAAAACCGCGAGCAGGGGGGCGGCCAGCAGGAGGCCGTAGATGATGACACGGTTGATGTCGCCGAAATCGACCAGCGGCGTCTTGCGGAGGACGCAGGCTGCGATGCCGGCATTGCCGACGGGCGCGCAGGCGACGGTCGAACGGTCCATCAGCCCGCCGCTCTCGAACCGGCTGACCATGGAGGTGGAGGCGGACGGAGCGAGATAGAAGCTCCGTTCGTTGAGCGCCTCGGGCATCAGAGCCGCGCTGGCCTTCACGCCGGCGATCCATTCACCCTTGGAGTTCTGCGCGTAGACGCGCACGCCTTCCTTGTCGGCCAACTGGGCCCACACGCCCTGAGGCGGAGCGCGCTCGCTTACCGCATCGAACGGCACGCCACGGCGAATGGCCTCAAGGCCGGCGCCGGTGATCAAGAGGCCTTCCATGCGGGCGCGCGAGGCGATCAGTTCCGCACGGACATGTCCTGCGAGAGTTTCGGCTTCACGGGTCTGCTGGGAGAGAATGGTGCTGTCGGCAAACTGCCGCTCTTCGACAGCCTTGAGAACCAGCGCACCACCGAAGGCGAGGAGCAGGAGAACGAGCATGCCGATGGGGACCGCGCCACGCGGCTTCGGCCCCTTGCGGGGCTTCTCCTCCCTCGGCTTGTGCAGCCCCACTAAAAATCCTTCCGTAGACGAACGGATTCACCAGTTTTGGAGGCGAAACGCTGAAAAAGGGTTAACTCCGGATTAACCCTGCTTAAGCCGGAAAACTAATGTGGCTTGAACGCGCAGCTGGCACAGAACAGGCGGACAGGATGTCTCAGTTCGCTCTGCTAGCTCACAGGGTCGGCAGGCTTGTTCACTGCTTCGGCGGACCTGGCAAGCTGGTCGGCGCCCTTGGGTCCGAACAGGCTTTCGCGGCGTTCCTTGCCCTTGAATGTATCGTCCTTGCGGCGGCGCCGGTCGGGGCCGAAATAGACGCTGGTGCGGACGAAGGAGCGGGGCGTGTTGATGACGGCGCACACCTTTTTATAGAGCTCGGTCGCCGTCACCGGCTTGGCGCAGAACTCGGTCACGCCCGCATCCCGCGCCGCTTCGACCTTCGAGCGCTCGGCATAGGCCGTCAGCATGATGATCGGGATGAAGTGGTTGGGGCTGTCCTCCGCCGTGCGCAGCAGCCTGGTGAAATCGCAGCCATTGACCGGGTCCATGGCGAAATCGGTGATCACCATGTCGATCGGCGTGTTGCGGATGATGTGGAAGGCGTCGGCGGCGGTGCTTGCGTCAATGATGTCCTTGACGCCGAAGCCGCGCAGGATGGTCTTCACGATGTTGATCATGTGGTGGTTGTCGTCGACGACGACCACCTTCAGCCTCTCCATCATGCGATCCATGGCGTATTCCCCTGATCGCTAGGCGGCCTGGCGCAGGGCATGGCCGCTGCGGGCAAAGAACGTTTCATCGATCTCCGGCGCGCCGAAGAGATAGCCCTGCGCATAGCGCACACCGGCTTCGAGCAGGATGCGGCGGTCGGCCTCCGTCTCGACGCGCTCGCCGACGGACGAGATGCCGAGTTCGACACACAGCCGCGCCACGTTTCGCATCAGGGCGACACCGCGGATATTCTCTTCCGGATTGTAGAGGAAGCTGCCGTCGAACTTGAGGCCGTCGACATCGAGCGCGCGCAGATAGCCGAAAGAGGCAGCGCCCGCGCCGAAATCATCGAGAGAAACGCTTATGCCGGAGGCGCGGAGCAAGGCCACGGCGCGGGCCGCCGTCTCGATATCGCTGATCTGCGCGGACTCGGTGACCTCGACAATGAGGCGGCTACGGCGGAATTCGTGGCCGGAAATCACGGCGCAAAGCTCGCGGATCACTTCTAGACGCTGGATGGATTCCCCGGAGATATTGACGGCGAGGCGATAGTTCGGGTCCGGGTTCCTCGCCAGCTGGGCCGCGGCGGCGCTGATCATGATATAGTCGAGATGGGCGATGATCCCGCTCTTCTCGGCGGCGGCGATCATGCTGACCGGCGACTCCTCGCCATCGAACCGCGCCAGGACTTCGTAGTGGCTGATTACGCCCGTGCGCGTGTCTACGATGGGCTGGCGCGCCGCCTTTAGCCCGCCATTCATCACGGCGTCGCGAAAGCGTTCCGCCATCAGATCTTCGGCCTTGTCGGCGCGGATGAGCGCAGAGGCGGGCATGCGGGAAATCGTGAAGGTGAAGGTCTCGCTCGCCGTGTTGCGGTGCACGACGATGCGGCGGCCGCCTTCGATGGAGTTCGGGTCTTCCCAGGAGAGCCGGCGGCCCGGCCCGAGCGACCACAGCTCCTCGCGCAGCCGGCTGGTCTCGGCCTCGCTTACGAGGTCGAGTGCGTTCTTGCCGATCAGGCGGTCGGAGGTGGGATGGTGGAAGAGGGCGGCGTCGCCATCGGCTTCCAGGATACGACCGTGCGCGTCCGTGGAGACCATAAGGTCTGCCGCGGCAAACGCGTAATCGCGAAATCTGTCTGACGTGCGCTCGTTAAGCGGCATCCCGGCCCGTCCAAGTGACATCAAGTCAGCGTGAACGCTACGGCGGCATGATTAGTTGTCAGTTAACGATACCGGTTCTTCAGGGTCGCATTCCGCTTAACACGTGTGGGTTTACGCAGGGTCTGCAAGGGCCCTGGCGATGATGTCCAGCGCGTTCTTGGAAAGTCCGGCCTCGGAAAGCCGGGTCAGCTCCGCCTTGGCCTTCTCCCGCCGCTCGGCGTTGAACGACCTCCAGCTTTCGAATGCCGTCGCCAGCCGGGCCGACAGGGCCGGGTTGAGCGGGTCGACCTTCAGGATCACATCCGCGAGAAAGCGATAGCCCCAGCCATCTCCGGTATGGAACCCGACCGGGTTGTTCATCGCGAAGGACGCGGCCAGCGAGCGCACCCGATTTGGATTGCGCAGGTCGTAATCCGCCCGCTCGATCAGCCGCTGCAGCCGCTCGCGCAGGTCATCGCGCACCGACATGGCCTGCACGCCGAACCACTTGTCCATCACCAGCGGCGAATTCTCCCAGCGCCCCTCGAAATCCCGCAGCGCCGTATCGAACGCCCCGGTCTCGATGTTCGACAGCGCCGTGAGCGCCGCCAGCGTCTCCGTCATGGTCGAGGCCGATTTGTAGGCCTGCGCCACCAGTCCCTCATGCCGGTCGCCGAGCACGGAGAGCAGGGACAGCGCAGACGCTCTCAGCGCCCGCCGCCCCGCCGCAGCAGCAGACGCATCGAACTTCGCCGGCTCCTGCTTCTCGACCACCTGCAACAGCAGGTCCTCCAGCTTGCGCGCCACCGCCTTGCGCACATGCTGGCGCACCGTGTGGATTGCGGACGGATCTGCATCCTTCACATCCATCACCAGCTCGCCCACCGTGGGCAGGTAGAGCAGCAACGCAGCATAGGCGTTATCGACGCCGTTGGCGCGCGCCACGGAATGGCGCAGCGAATCCACAAACGCGGCCAGCCGCGCCGCATCCGGCTCCCGCGCAGCGCTGCGCACCGTGTCGAGGATCAGGGCGCGTGCGATCGTCTGCAGCCCTTCCCACTGTGCAAAGGCGTCATCGTCCACGCCGGCCAGCGAGGCCCGGTCGTTTTCGGTGAGATCATCCGTCAGCCGGATCGGCGCCGAGAAGCCACGATTGAGCGAGGCGCGGGGGGTCGAGGCGACGTCGGTGAAGGCAAACGTATCGCCCGGTCCCTCCAGGAGAACGACATGCTCGGCCTGCAGCTGGCCGTCATACGTCGTCTCCATCTTGGAGCCATTGGCGTCGAACAGGGCGACGCGCACCGGAATGCGCAGCGGCGATTTCGTCGCCTGGCCCGGCGTTGCCTGGGTCGTCTGCGTCAGGGTGAGTTTGTAGATGCGCGCATTGGCGTCGTACTGGCCTTTCGCTCGCACATGCGGCGTGCCCGCCTGCGCATACCATTGCGCGAACGCGGAGAGATCCTGGCTGGTCGATGGCTGGAACGAACCGATGAAGTCCTCGATCGTCGCGGCCGTGCCGTCATACTTGTCGAAATACCGGTTCATGCCGGCGAAGAATGCCTCCTCGCCGATCATCAGCCGCAGCATGCGGATCAACTCGGCGCCCTTCTCGTAGACGGTCGCGGTGTAGAGATTGT
>DASYKO010000026.1:0-26875 GCA_035995285.1 Hyphomonadaceae bacterium
CAGCGTGAGGCCGCCTGCCGGGAGCGCCACACCCCACCAGATGCCCCAGAGTGCGGGCGCCCAGAGCGCGTTCACCGCGAACACGCCCATGGATTCGATTGCATGCGCCGGCTTGATCACGAAGTAAGCGACATGCCCGAAGGCCAGTATTAGCGGCATGCTCATGGCCGCCAGAAGGATAGACCTGTTCAGCGAGGGAATCGAAGATGCCCCGGCGATTGCCGCTGCGACCCAAAGGCAGCCGATCTGCAGCATGGCGCCAATCGGCGTCAAGATCGCCTGGTCCGCTGCGGGGCCGGTTACGCTGATCAGGGTAACATACCAGACTGTCGAGACCGCAGCCACGAATCCGGCAAGCGCCATCTTGGCCAGCCAGTTCACCTTGTCTGTCGTAGAGAACATCACCAGCAGGATCGCGGACATGAGTCCGCCTTCCTGACGAGCCAGCGTGACTGCGGCAAGACAAATGGCGGCAGGAATGATCAGCCGCCGAGAGTCGGGTTGCGTGCCGGCGATCCACAGGAAGCCGATTGCCGCCGTGAACATCAGGCCGGTTAGCAGATTGGGCATCACATAAACCGCATGATGCAGGATCTGCGGGGTCGTCATGAGAACGATGGCCGGTGCTGCGATCGCCGGAATACGTATCAGGCGCGACACGCGGGCGTCCCGGGTGCATGTTTCCACCAACCCGCACGTTGTCAGCAGCAACGAGACGAAGACGAGCGGGTGCAACAGGGCGAGAAATTCTTGGCCGAATAGTCGTGCGGGAGCGTGTGCCAGCCATAGCAAGGGCGCGTAGTTGTTCAGGAATCCTGAAATAGCGTCGGACCCGAGCGCCGTATCAGCGCGATAGAGGTTCGAAGCAATCACAAGATAATCGTAGCTGTCGAACGACAACACCGCCGCGTGCTGGGTCGCCTGCACGATAGCGACCAAGCCTATTGCCGCCGCGAGGATTAGAGCCGGTTTCCATACGGCTGTTATTGCCTTGGGCTTCGTCGTGGCGAGCCACGCTCCGGCCGCGGCAATTTCAACCGCGAGGAGGGCCCAGATGAGGATTGCGTTCAATTTGAAGTTCACGATCGCAAGCAGGAGCTGCACAAGGGCAGTTGCAGATAGGCCAACGGGCAAGGCGCATCCGGCTGCGAGTAACGCGCCCAGCCGGGGTATCCCGGGAAACAGCAGCGCAAGCCCAATCAAGCCCAGCGCAAGGAAATACACGATCTCCAGAATCATTGCGATGCGGAGCCTTGATTCACTAGCGCGTAGGTCTTGTCATCCACCTTGACCACTGCGAACGCGGCGCTGGCTTGGGGCGAGCGAAGCGCAGCGACGTTTGGAGAGATGACGAGCCTGCCGCCCGCCGCCAGTGGAAGATCCATGCCGCCTTTTCCCAGCCATGAAGCGACTTGCTGAGCAGAGGGAGCGGCTGGAAGTTCGCTTGCCGGTTGCCGCCGGACATCCTGGAGATCGGCCCGATAGAGCATATGCCAATTGTCGAGCGGAAAGTCGGGATCAAGCGACAGGCGGGACGCGGCGATCCGCCGGTTAAGCGCGTAATAGATGCGGTAGTTGGTACGTTCGTTCAGCGCCGGACTGGTGCTGGAAATGTCTTCGAGACGAAGCGAGGCGTGAACCCTCGTATTGTAGCCGTTCATGGTCAGGTCGCGCAGCACGGTGAGTCCGGCAAATCCCGCGGCTCCAATAAACACAATCGAGAGCAGCGCGGCGCCAATCCTGCCTCTGAGCGCCGGAACAAACGTAGCCGCGAACGCGAGCAGGGCGGCAATACACCCCGCTGCACCGGACATTATCATTCGAACCGGCAGGCTGGTGAAGGCCGACGCGGACGGTGCGAATGCGTAGCCGCCGGCCAACAGCGCCATGCCCAACGCGAACACACCCCCGATTGCGAGTCCGGATGCGGCGTCTTTCCAGGCGCCGGTAGGCGGATCGTTTTGGAGGGCTTCAGCCGGTGGCGTGAGGCTCATTGCTTGCCCGTTGGAAGCTCGAGATGTCCCACGCGCTCCCCGCCGGAGAATACATGGCCGTCAGCATTGAAGTCGAATCGGGCGCCCCAGATGACAAAAGCATTGCCAGTGGCGTCGCCTTCTCCGGCCGTAGATGTCACGGAGCCGCTGGCGCCTTCATTGAAACCTGATGCTTCCCAGGACTTCTTGTCGGAAAGATAACGCACGACATAGGTCTCGCCGCACTTGATCGTACCGAACGGATCTGAATCTCCGGTCCATCCTTCATCCGAAGCGGCGCAGACATCGAGCACGACGCGGATCGGTTCACCCGACCGCACACGGTGGCGGATATTGGCAACGAGATCGCGGGCGGCCGCCGCCACACTACCAGGCGGCGTGCCGGCGAACGTTTCTTGAAAGGCGGCCAGGAAACTGTCGTGGAACGCCATGATGCCGCCACCTGTCACAACGGCAGCGAAAATCGTCGTTCCGGCAACGAGCGATTTTACAGTGGACACGAGGAGCTCGCGACGGTCATCGGCTTCTTTCCAGGAGCCTCATTAGTGTCCGCGATGTAACGTGGCAAGACACGCAGAACACGGAGAAAACACGAAAAATCTGTCACAGCCAAATCGGTTGGAATGCGCTAGCGGATTGGCTATACACCCCCGAAGGACGCCGCGGGAATGTGGACGGCGGCTGTTTTTGGAGAATTCGATGCTGCGGAAGTCCGTCTTGGGATTTATTCTCGTTGCTGCGATTTCAGGCTGCGGCGAGTCCGGTCAGGCCCCTGAAACGGGTGCAGCGCCGGCCGGAGAGACGGCAGCGCCGCCGCCGCCGGTGCCTGCCGCACTGTCTCGCGCTGACGCGATCGCCGCCTTGACAGCGGGGAAAACCGTCAAGGTGGTCTTCGATACCTGCCCGATGTCGGATGAAGGCTGGACCGGAGACACCGATCCCTACGGTACGATCAAGTGCGGCGAGACTTACACGATCACTTATTCCGTCGCGACGAGCCAATACACGGCGACCGGCCTGAATGAAGGCAGCGGTTCAGAAGCAACATCGGCAGCTGGCGGCACAACACCGGCTGATGGCGGCATCTCGATCTGGGGCGCGACGTTCATACTCGGTGATGATGGAATCGTGTCGACGTCTGACGGCACGCACGTCGGACACATCAAGATCGGCTAGGAGTCCTCTCAGCGACCGCACCGCTATGGCGGACGGTCGCTGCAGACCACTACGCCTGGCAGTCATAGTTTGGCAGCCAGATCTGGCGGTCAGGGTGTTTGAATGGCGACTGCTTTGCGTCCCCTGCTAGTCAACCGCAACGTCCTGCTCACGACGGTCGTCGATGAATTGCGCAAGCGCTACAGCGCGACCGTGCTAGGCGCCGGGTGGAACATCATCCAGCCGTTGATGTTCCTGGCGCTCTACGGGTTCGTTTACGTTCGGATCTTCAAGATCACGATCAACGGCTTCTCAAGCGTTGACTACATACTTTTGATTTTCACCGGCCTCGTGCCTTTTCTCGCTTTCTCGGAGGCGATGACAGCTGGCGCCGCGACCGTCGTCGATAACAAGTCGCTGGTTAAGAACACTCTTTTTCCGATTGAGCTTGCGCCCGTTCGGGTCGTGCTGGTGGCGATGTGTGGCATGCTGGTGGGGCTAACCATGCTCATCGGCGTCCTTGCGGGGCGCGGCCATGCGTTGCCCACTCAACTTCTCTTGCCGCTGATCTTGGTCCCCCATTTCCTTTTTATGGTGGGGTTTGTCTGGGTTCTGTCGATCGTTGCCGTGTTCTTCCGGGACATGTTGAACCTGATCAGCGCTATCAACCTGTTCCTGATGATGATTTCGCCTATCGGCTTCACTCAGGAGATGATCCCGTCTGAATTGATGCCGGTGATGACCTTCAATCCGCTATATTACATCATCATGGTTTACCGGGGCATGCTCTATACCGGGAACGTTCCATGGGATCTCCTCGGCATCTTTTCGATCGCCTCGGTGATCATGTTCCTGGCGGGCTACTTCGTGTTTTCGCGCCTCAAGGTGATATGTGCCGACTACCTCTGAGAATGCGATCGTCCTCAAGAGTATCGGCAAGTCCTTCAGAATTCTGGGCGACAAGCGTGCGCGCATGCTGGATGCGTTGGGCCTGCGCCTGCCGAACCGTTCTTTGCAGGAATTCTGGGCGCTGCGCGATGTCGACCTCGTCATTCCACGCGGCCAGCGCATCGGGTTTATTGGCCGCAACGGTGCAGGCAAGACGACGCTGCTCAAGATCATCTCGGGTCTTTTGCGGCCGAGCACGGGAACCGTGAACGTCTCAGGCCGTGTCCACGCGCTGCTTGAACTCGGCACCGGTTTCCATCCGGAATTCTCGGGCCGTCAGAACGTCCTCTCCGCACTTTCCTATCTGGGTGTTACGGGCCGGGAAGCCGAGAGCCTGTGCGAATACATTGTCGACTTTGCCGAGCTCGATCAGTTCATCGATCGGCCTTTCCGGACTTATTCGGCCGGCATGCAGGCGCGTCTCACCTTCTCGGTTGCGACCAGCATCAAGCCCGAGATCATGATCGTCGACGAGATCCTCGGCGCGGGAGATGCTTATTTCACCGGCAAGGCGGTCGCGCGGATGAAACAACTCACCAGCGGCGGCTGCACGCTGCTGTTCGTCTCGCACGACATGTCGGCCGTGCAGATGATGTGTGAACGCGCCGTGTGGATCGACCGCGGCGGTGTTCGCGAGGACGGAGATACGCTCACCGTCGGCAAGCTCTACGCGGCGGCTATCCGCCAGCAGGAAGAGCTGAGGCTGCGCTCCCAGGCGCTGGCGCTGCGCAATGACGATACCGGCGCCGAACTCGGTGGGGATAAGGACCCCGAGCCGCTGGTGATCGGACGACTGGTGATCGCCGGCGACCAGCCGCCTCAACGCGCGCATGCCGTGCATGAGCTTGCGCTGCGCTACAATGGCCAGGATCTCGAACGGGTGAAGATCGGCGGCGCGCGCGACGATGACCGCAGTGAGCGGTTCTTCCTCATCCAGCAAGATGGATACACTAACTGGTCGCGGCCGCGCGGATCCAGTCGCGTGCGCTCGCGCGCGTTTGAGGACCGCAAGGGCCGCTATCGTCACGCGCCTTTTGCCTTCCGTGCGCCTATTGGGCTGGCGAACTGGAACGAGTTCGAACTGGAAGTCGCGCACAGCGCGGATTCACGCGAAGCGGTGAGCGTCGAGATATTCGCGAAGGACGCCTACCGGACTCTGGGCCAACTTGCGGGCGGGGAGGGCCAGCGCTCGGATCGCTTTGCGTTGCCGCGCGAGCTTTTCGAGGAATGGCGCGTGCGGCAGGAGCGGGCCGTGGCCGGGGCGGCGGATGCGGGCGCAGAGGCGCCTCCTACGCATGGCGGTCTCGATGTCTTGAAGAATGTCGTCGAAGGCGATGCCTATGGGTCGGGCGAGGCGGTGATCACCGCTCTCAAGGTCACGGGCAACGCTGCGGCATTCAACGCTGAGAACCAGCACGTATTTACGATTGGCGAACCTTTCAGCGTCGCCATCGAATGGCGCGCCTTTGCGCCGATCGACGATGTCGCTTTCGTGGTCGCTATATATACGGAGGACGGCCGCTGCGCGACGCAGACGCTGTCGCGGGCGCAGGATCTGGAAAAAGGCCCCGGCCGGGTGCTGGCGGACTTTGGCCCGCTGAGGCTGGGAGAGGGCAAATATGTCATCTCCGTGGGCATGTTCCGGGGTCTTCGCGAAAGTGACACCCATGGCGAGCAGCCGATCGCCGTGCTTGACCGGCGCCACGTTCTTAAAGTGATGAAACCTCCGGGCGTGAGGATCGATCTTGGACAATTTTCCCATCCGGTAACCTGGCAGACTGTAAAAGCGGCTGTGGAGAGCTGATCCGTGGCCGATAGGTTTCAGAATTACTACCAGCGTGACGACCTCTGGGCGGCCGATGTGGTCGCCCCGCATGGCGCCGTGGCGGATGAGATCATCGCGCTCCTGCCCAAGGAAGCGCGGTCGGTTCTGGATGTGGGCTGCGGCAATGGCGCGATCTCCAATGCGATAACCGACAGGCTGGTCGTCGGCTCCGACATTGCGCTGGCGGCGATCAAGCACATGCGGCACCCGGCATGTCTTGCCGACATCTGCGACATGCCCTTTGCAGACAACAGCTTCGACCTGGTGATGGCGACGGACGTGCTCGAGCACATCCCGGACAATCAGTATGCGCGGGCCTGCGCCGAGCTCGAGCGCATCTCGCGGCGGTGGATTCTCATCGCCGTGCCGTATCGCGAGCTGCTGGATTCGGCGAGTGTCGAATGTGCGCGGTGCGGGGTGCTCTACCATGTGCACTGGCACCAGCGCAGCTATGACGAGACCTTCATGCGTAGCCACTGGACCGGCCGCGCCGCGGTCTCGCGCTGGGGCCTTGCCGGGGAGCGCTGGATCTGGAACTCGCAGGCCGTCCTCGATCTCAAGCACGCCGCCGCCGGCCGCAATTACGATTTCCCGCAAGCCGTGTGCCCCGAATGCGGAACGGTGCGGGGCGAGAGCCAGCCGGCATCGCCTGTCGAGCGCCAGTTCGAGTCGCTGCAGTACTCGCTGGTCGAGGCCGGGGCGTCGCTGCGTCCGCCGCGGTCGGAAATCCTTGCCCTGTTCGACAAGCAGGCCAAACGCCATGCGCCTTTCCTCGAGCCTGAGGGCAGGCTGCGCCTGCCGGGGGAGATCAGGCCGCGGGAGCTGCTGCGGAGAGAAAATCCGGAAGCTTATCCGTCCACGCCATACGTCACCGACGTGCGCCGCCAGTCCTTCGTGATCGCGCTGCCTTCGTTGCCGAAGGTGCTTGAGTGCCCCGGCGTCGAGGCGGCGCTGTTTGATGGTGTGGCGCAGGCCTATCAGGGCGTTGACCTCAACAGCCGCGATCTGCTGCCGGACGTCAGCCCGACGCGGTTCGGCTATCTCCTCCGCATCGACGCCAATATCGCAACCTGCCCGGCCATCAGCCTGCGCGAGGGCGTGCGTGACCCGCGTGTCCTTCACATGGGCGGCGGCGCGGTCGATGCGGTATCGAAGGCCAGGGATGATGCGGCCAGCGCCGTTGCAGCGCTCGAGCGTCGGCGTGAAGCGGCGGAGCAATCCGCGGTCGCCGCCATGAGGTCTGCCGCGTCCCTCGAAGCGAAACTCGCAGGCGCCGAGCGCGAGGCGGCGCAGGTGGAAGCAAGGCGTGTAGCAGCCGAGCGCGCCGCAGAGACGAGCGCAGCGGCGGCAGCTGCGTCAGAAGCCCGGATTGAATCGCTGCTGAAGGCCGGAGAAGACGCGGAGAGATCGCGCCAGGCTGCGGAGCTGGCGGCTCAGACTGCCCGTGACCTGGCCGAGCGCATGGCGCGGGAAAAGGAAAAGTCGGGCGTCGTCGCCGACACGCGAATCCAGGCCCTGCTTGAAGCGGCAGACAAGGCAGAGAACGCGCGCGTTGCCGCCGAGGCCGCTGTCCAAGCTCTCTCTGATAGCGCGGCGCAGGCCGAGGAGCGCCGCCGGCAAGCCGAGCGCATTGCGCAGGAGCGTGACGCGGCGGCGGCGGCCGCCGAAGCCGCCGCCCAGGCCATCGCATCCAGCGCGGCGCAGGCCGAAGAGCGCCGCCAGCAGGCCGAACGCATCGCGCAGGAACGGGACAAGGCAGCGGTAGCGGCCGAGTCGCGTATCCCAGTCCTTCTGGATGCGGCAAATCAGGCAGAGACGTCGCGGGCCGCCGCCGAAGCCGCCGCCCAGGCCAGCAGCCAGCTGGCCGAACGTATCGCGCTGGAAAAGGACAAGGCCGCGGCTGCGGTCGAAGCGCGTATTCAGGATTTGCTGAACGCGTCGGAGAAAGCAGAGACTTCGCGTGTTGCGGCTGAAGCTGCGGCCTCCGCCAGCGGCCAGCTGGCCGAACGTATCGCGCAGGAGCGCGACAAGGCTGCGTCAGCAGCCGAAGCGCGTATCCAGGCTTTGCTGAACGCTTCGGAGAAAGCGGAGACGTCGCGCGTTGCGGCTGAAGCCGCGGCCTCTGCCAGCAGCCAGTTGGCACAGCGTGTCGCCCAGGAAAAAGATGCAGCCGCGGTCGCAGCGGAAGCCCGGATCCGGCTCCTGCTCGACACGTCCGAGAGGATCGAGACATCGCGTGCGGCGGCCGAGCTGGCCGCGCAGGCGCGGGGCGAAGCTCTCAAGGATGCGGAGCGCCGTGTCGTGGCGTTGCTCGGCGAGAGTGAGCGCGCGCAGCAGGATGCCGCCGAAGCTGCCCGGAAAACCGACCTGATCGAACGTCATGCGAAGGTGCTCGAAGACGAACTCGAGCGTGAGAAGGCGGCCAACATCGAAGCCAATTGGCAGCTGGGGCAGGCAACGCAGCGCGAATCGGCAATGCGCCAGCGCCTGACGGCCGAAGGCGCTCTCGACAGCCCGCGCGTGCGCCCTCTGGTGCGGCGGTACAAGCGGGCGCTGGTCGAGACGCTGGATCTTCTCACCGTCTGGCGGGCGAAGCCGCGGGCGCGCGAGTGGCCCTCGCAGGTCATCGTCGTCTCACACATGTATCCGCGCGAAGGAAACCGGATCGGGGGCATCTTCGTGCATGACCAGGTCAAGGCGCTGCGCGCCAAGGGGATCGATGTGCGCGTCTTCTCCGGTGAGCCGTTCTGGTGCAACACGCGCTCGCCGCTCAAGCTGGCGACGGCGCTAGTCGCCTATCTACGGACGCCGGCACGCGAGACCGAGCATGAAGGCGTGCCGGTGACCTTCTTCCCGTGGTTCGTCGGGTCTTGGGTGCCGGCTTGGGCGCAATCCTGGACGTACAGCCACGGCCTGATGCGCGTGGTTCAGCTGTGGAGCAAGGACCGCCCCGTTGGCATCGTCCACGCCCACACCGCCAACCTCGACGGACCTGCGGGTCGCCGCGCCGCCGACCGGCTTGGCGTTCCGCTGTTCCTCACTGAGCATACCGGCCCGTTCGATATCCTGACCCAGCATCCGCTGCGCCGGCGCAGGACGCGCGCGGCCGTTCGCGCCGCTGACCGCGTATTCGCCGTGAGCAGCGCGTTGCGGGGCGATATGATCCGCGCGCTCGGGGCGGTCTCCCAGCGCGTCGAAGTGCTGCCGAACGGCGTCGATCTCGAGAATTTCGTTCCGGCAAGCGGCCAGGAAAAGCGGCGCGCGACGCGCGCGCTCTGGATCGGCCATCATGTTCCGGTCAAGCGGATCGACCGCCTGCTGCCTGCTTTCGCCAACGCCCTGAAGGGGGCGCCGGATCTTACCCTGTCGCTGCTGGGTGGAGGAGAATTGCTCGAACAGGCCGGTGAGCAGGCGCGCTCCCTGGGCCTCGAGGACAAGGTGACGTTCCTGCCCGCCGCCGATCGCGAGGGCGTTGCCCAGCACATCCGCGAACATGACTACGTCGTCATCTCGAGCGAGACGGAAACCTTCGCACTGGTGGCGCTGGAGGCGATGGCCTGCGGCAAGCCCGTCCTGTCGACGGCGTGCGGCGGCCCCCAGGACATCATCCTCAATGGCCGCCTCGGAATGATCGTGGAAAACAGCCAGGATGGCCTGACGCAGGGCCTTGTCGGCATGGCGAACCGGGCCGAGCTGTTCGATCCCCGGTATATCCGCGCCCATGTGGCGCGCACCGGCTCGTGGAAGGCTGTCGTTGACCGGTTGACGGACGCCTACATCGCTGCGCATCACCAGCGCAGATAGAATCGCGGGCCTCTATGCGTATCCTGATGCTGACTTCCGATCATCTGATGATCGACCGGCGTATCCTGCAATCGGCAAAGACGCTTATCGACGCCGGCGCGTCAGTGCGCCTGCTGGCGGGGTTCGAATGCCCGAAAGAGGAGGCCTACGACATCGGCGAGATCCATGTCGAACGCAACGTGTTCGACTGGCATGACACGCGCGTCCGGCGGATAATGGATAAGTTGCCTATCAAGCTGACCGGCAACCTGCGCACCCTAGCGTGGGTCAAACTGCGCGATGCGATTTCAAAGATAACCAAAGTCAACACGTTCGAGCATTTCATTATGCGTAAGGCGTTCGAACAGCCGTTCGACGTAGTACACGTGCATGACTACCCGATGCTGAGTTCGGGACTGCACGTTGCCCGGCGCGCCAACGCGCCAATCGTCTATGACGCGCATGAACTTTATCACGCGCAGGCGGTGCTGCCTGAAGAGACGCAGAAGATTTATCGCGCTACGGAGAGGAAACTGATCCGCGAGGTCGATGTCGCGATAACCGTCAACCCGTTCATCGCGGCGGAGATGGCGAAGGACTACCACATCCCCCAACCAAATGTTCTAGTTAACGCCATGCCGTACAAGCCAGTGGAAGGCAAAGGCATTCGCGACAAGTTTGGCTGGGATAAATCGATCCGGATCGTGATGTACCAGGGCTGGATGTCGGCCGAACGCGGCATCGATAAGCTGGTGCGCGCAGCCGCCCATTTCCCGCCGAATGTACGTCTCGTCTTGGTGGGCTACGGTGCGGTGGAGGATGAGCTCAAGAAGATCAGCGAAGAGCAGGGCACCGCGAGAGATGGTCGCGTTGTATTCTTCGGCCGTGTCGAGCCTGAAGACCTCGCGCCGCTCACCGCTGAGGCAGACCTCGGCGTAATCCCCTACGAGGCGGTAGACCTGAATCATTACTATTGCAGCCCGAACAAGTTGTTTGAGTTCGTGATGGCGGGCGTGCCGTTTGTCGCCAATGACCTGCCTTACTTGCGCCTGATGTGCGAAACGCACGGCATCGGTCAGGTGGTCGATCTCAAGTCGGAAGAAGCTCTGGCGCGTGCCGTACGCGAGATCCTGGGCGATGAAAAGCGTTATGCCGAAATGCGCGAGGCGGCCGTTCGCGCGCGCAAGGTGCTGAACTGGGAAGTGGAAGGAGCCAAATTGGTCGATCTCTACAACCAGAAAATCTCGCCGCGGATCGGCCAGAAACTAGTTACGACTTCTGTCGCTATTTTCTGAGCTTTTCCGCCTGTCGGCGAAACTTCGAATTACTGAGAACGATCATGCGCAGGAAGGGCACCCCGTGCCATATTCCTTTCAGTACGAGCCGCTTCGCTTTCCTCGCAAGCCGCGCGGCTAGGGGCAGCTCAGGCCCATCTACACCTTCGAACGTGGCTCTGAATGCGGAGTCCAGGGCGGACTTGCTGTCGGACGGTGACGGCGTTCCGTTGTAGGCGGCATCCTTCACTTCGTTGAGGAGGCCCGGAGCAAACGCCTCCCAGTTGAAGAACGCCTCGAAGCCCTTGCGGGCGTTCTTGCCCAGCCGTTTGCGAAAGTCGACGTCCTGTGCAAGCCGGGACACGGCCCTGCCGACGCCCTCGGCGTTCTCAAGGTCGACAATAATACCGCAGTCAGCACGCTTTAGGATCTGTGCCACAAAGGAAGTCGTGTTCGCTAGGATTGGAAGGCCTGCCGCCATATATTGCGAGAGCTTGTTGGGCGAACAGAACAGGTGATTGAGCAATGTTGGCTCGTAGGGGATCACACCGACATCCGCGTTCGATGCGCGAACAACAAGCTGGTCTTCCGAAATAGCGTAAGGAAATTCGATGCGTGCGGCGTCCGCACCTAGCTGCCGCGCCTCAGCCATCATTAGGCGCTTGTAGTCGCCGTCAGGACCCTGCAGCACGAGCACGCAGTTCTTCGGTGTCTGCGGCCAGGCTCGGATCAGGGGCTGTATCCCGCGACCAGACGCAAACACACCAAGGAAAAGAAACTCGATTCTGGCATCGTTCGCGACTTTCGCCGCAGGAGGCTGCAGGGCCTCTCTCATGGGCATGGCGTTGGGCAAGGTCCCCATCGAGAGACCGTAGGCTTCCTGCATGGCCTCCGCTAGTTGCGGCGAAACGACGAAGCGGGAGTCGGTCTCGCGTATCAGGCGCCTCTCGATCCGGAGCCACGCTTCTTCTTCCGCGGCAGACTCGAAATTCGGAAACTGGTATGGCCAGAATTCGTGGGCGTCATAGATCAGTTTTGCGCCGAACTTCTGCTTCAGCATAATCCCGGCCGGAAGCGTGTCGAGATCCGCCGCGATGACGACTTCGGCCGGTCCAAGCGCTTGGGCGGCGCGAAGCAGTGACGGGCTGGCGTATAGCACGCGGCGCATGGTATTGCGCCGATCGCTCAACGCCCGATCGGCGTGCAGCACTCCTCTATGGACGTCGGCAGCGTCCTGTTCGGCGATCTCATAAGCAAAGCCGGCGAGCGTCGTCCAGCCGACGTTCTCGGCGTAGACGGGGCCGCCGGTTTCGGGAATGTACGCAGGCCACTTCCCCATCGGCACCCGGACGCGACGCCGCGACGGGCTGATGACTTCCATCAGGGGCGGGCGCATCGTTGAGTAATCGCGATGGATTCCGATCTCGGTTACGTCGAACTGTGCGGACAGGCTGTCTGCAATCCACCCGATCCGCGGATCGCTTGCCGGATCACCGACCACTAGGATAAAGGCGCGGGGCCTCTCCGTCATCGTGTACATGCCCGGAAGGTCAAAGCGTCATCCCCATCGCACGACCCCATATGCCAAAAATCACGATGCGCCACAGCGAAAAATCGAAGGGCCGCTCCCCATCGAGCATTTGCTTTGCGAATACCCTCGTGGCGGGCGCGTCAAGAAGCCCGGGATAGAGTCTCAGCGTATCCTCGATCCGTGCCTCCACCTGTCCCCGAAGTGGCCCCTTGAACCAGGTCTCCTCCGGCGTGGCGAAGCCGATCTTGTCGTGGCGGTTGCGCACGATGTCCGGCAGCACGTCCGCCATTGCCCGCCGCAGCACGCGCTTGGTGTCGCCGCCGACGATCTTGTGCTGGTCGCCTAGCCGCAGGGCGAATTCGACCAGCCGGTGATCGAGAAAAGGCACACGCGCCTCGATCGAATGCGCCATCGAGTTGCGATCCTCATAGCGCAGCAGGCTTGGCAGGTTGATCGTGCGGGTAAGGGCGATGCAGTATTCTCCCACCGTCTGCGGCATCTGCATGTTGTGGGCCGCAAGAGCTTGCCCGAACATGTCCGTACTGGCTGGTGCATGCCGCGTGAGCAGTTCGGACGTCATCCATGCGCCGGAGGGCGCCGCATCTGCCTTAGGCGCACGCCAGCCTAGCCGCGCCATCAAGCCCGGCATCACACCCGACAACTGCTTGCGGAATCCGATTCCATGCCAGCGCCTGCGCTCCGCCAGCGTGACCAGCAGGTCCAGCACGCGCCTCTGACGCACAAGGTGCGCGTAGTGATAGCTGAACGTCCCATGGTAGCCGCCGAGAATTTCATCCGCACCCTGGCCGTCTAGCATGACCTTCACTCTCCGCTCGCGTGCCGCCTTGAACACGTTGTACTGCGCATGGATGCTGGTTGAGCCATAGGGCTCGTCCTGCGCCCGGATGATCGCCTCGGCGTCGGCAAAGACATCCGCCGGCTTCAGCGTCACATAAGTCGGCTCGGCGCCCGACATCGCAACGACGCTATCGATGAACTTCGTCTCGTCCACGGCCGTGCCCGGGAAAACCGCGCTGATCGTTTGGAACCGCTCGGAGCCCTTTGGCATCCTTGCCTGTGCGCCCACGATAGCCGAGCTGTCGAGACCTCCTGAGAGGCACGAACCTACGCGCACATCGGCACGCATGTGTAGCCGCATTGAATCGAGGAACAGCGCGCGGAACTGTTCCGCCGCGTCATCCTCGCTCAGTCTTGGCCCGTCAGGCGCTGGAGGCCTCCAGTATTCATTGAAGCCAAGCTCATGCCCCGGTCGCCATGTCTTCAGGTCGAGCTTGAGGAAATATCCCGGCCTGACATTGAAGGCGTCGGCGAACATGGTGTCCGACATATGGTCCATGACGCCGGTCTCAAGGAAGTTGTGCGCCCGGTCGAGGTTGATCCGCCGCGAGAAGCCGGGCAGGCCGATGAGTTGCTTGATCTCCGATCCTAGCGCCAGCCCATTGGGAGATGCGAAATACACCAGCGGCTTGATGCCCAGCCTGTCGCGCGCCGCAAAAAGTATCTTCTCGGCGTCGTCCCAGATGATGAAGGAGAACATGCCGACGAGTTTCTCGAGCGCCTCTTCGCCCCAGACCTGATATGCCGCCAGTAACACCTCAGCGTCCGAATCGGTCCGGAAGGCGGCACCTGCCGCCCGCAACTCCTCGCGCAGCTCAAGATAATTGTAGATCTCGCCGTTGAAGATCAGCCAGAAGCGGCCATCCGGTGTCGGCATGGGCTGCAGCGCCCGGTCGTGGAGATCGATGATGGCGAGCCTGCGGTGTCCAAGCGCAACGGCCCCCGCCGGGCTTTCGAACACGCGCCAGCCGCGCCCGTCGGGCCCCCGATGCGAGACCACATCGATATGGGCTGGATCAGGCCGGAAGCCGATGGAAAGGAAGATACCGCACACTCGGTGGTCAGACCCTGTGCCGCCGCAAGCCGCACTGTCCGGCTTCATCTGCAAGGGTTTCTACTTGTCGCCGCAGGGAAGGGCTAGCCTCACTCTGTTCACCTGCGCTAAGGGCACATCCTCAAGACGTCAGTTCGGAGATTTTCCTCATGTCCGCCAAGCCGTGGTCCGCCCATGAATCGGCCTATGTCGATGACGGCGTCGAGGTGGGCGAGGGCACCAAGATCTGGCATTTCAGCCATGTCTTGAAGGGCTCGAAGGTCGGCAAACGCTGCTCGCTGGGCCAGAACGTGGTGGTCGGCCCCAACGTCTCCATTGGCGACGATTGCAAGATCCAGAACAATGTCAGCGTCTATGACGGCGTCACGCTGGAAGAGGGCGTCTTCTGCGGCCCCTCCTGCGTCTTCACCAATGTACGCAACCCGCGCGCCTTCGTGTCCCGCAAGGAAGCGTTCGAGCCGACCATCGTCAAGCGCGGCGCCTCCATCGGCGCCAACGCCACCATCCGTCTCGGCGTCACGCTGGGCGAATACTGCTTCATCGCCGCGGGCGCGACCGTTGTGAAGGACGTGCCGCCTCATGCCCTGATGGCCGGCCTGCCCGCCAAGCAGATCGGCTGGGTCAGCCATGCCGGCGAAGTGCTCAAGGACGACATGGTCTGCTCGTGGACAGGCGACAAGTACGAGCTCAACGGCGGCGAGCTCAAGCGCATCTCGCGCGGCGACCGGACGGTCAACTGGCCGTAGGGACATTGCTTGAGCGCGAATGACCGCAAGCTTCCGTCGCTCGATCTGCTTGCGCTTCCTATCGCAGCCAATGTCGGAATCACGCGCGATGCCGCGGGCTTTAGCGTAACGGCGCCGTGGGCTCTTGCAGAGTTCGGCGTCCTGCCGCTGAAGGCCGGCTGGTGGTTGCTCGAGTGCGAGGGCGATGCGGGCGCGCTGGAGGTGCAGCTGTCGAACGCATCCGATCCGCTGATCGTGTTCGATGGAGACAAGGCGGCTTCCCTGCGCATTCGCGTCGCGGAGCAATCCTCATTCCGCGTTACCCTGATGGTCTCGCCATGGCCGGGCGCTTACGCATTCCGCGCGCTTCGTCTGCGTCGCGTTGGCGCCGCGGAGGAAACGGGCGTGCTGGCGGGAGCGGCTGTCCGTCTTCTGAGGCGCGATCAGCCGCTGAAGCGCATCCGTAACGTTCTCGGGCGGCTGGCGTCAGGCCAGCCAGTCGGTGTGGGCTCCGCCGGGGCCGAGCCGGCCGTGCGCGCATCTATCGTTCCGCCGCAGGCGGAAGGTCCGTGCAAAGGGCAGGTGAGAGACGAGAACGGCATTTGCGCCCACCTGCTCGAAGGCGATGAACTGCACCCCCAGGCGCTTGAGATCGTAAGGCGGGAATTTGCAGGCGATCACGGCGCTCAGGCGATCTATGCCGATGCGCTGGAGGACGGCACGCTCCTGCCCAGGCCGGAGTGGGATCCCGTCCTCGCCTCGCATGCCAACTACACTGGCCATCCCATTTTCTTCCGCGAGCCGGTTCCGGCGGGCGAGGGGTTCGCACATGTGGTCGCGTTGGCGCGCGAAGGAGGCGCCCGGCGGATCGCGCTGCCGCTGGTGCGGCGCGCAGTCACTGAACGCAGGCCTGTCGCGCCGCCGCCTGTGCCTGCGCTTCCGCGCTGGCCGCGCGTCTCCGTGCTGATCCCGACCAAGTTCCGGATCGACCTTCTAGAGAAGTGCCTGACCGGTCTTGCCGAGCGAACGGATTATCCCGATCTCGAAGTGATCGTCATCGACAATGGTTCAACTGATCCCCGTCTGCCCGAAGTGATCAAGCACGCCGCGGCGCGCCTCACCGTAAAGCACATCGTCGATGCTAGGCCGTTCAACTACCCGCAGCTCAATAATACCGGTGCCGCCATTTCAAGCGGCGAAATCATGCTTTTACTCAATGATGATGTTGAGGCCATCGAATCGGGTTGGCTAAAGCGCATTGTCGCTTCTGTCATGGAAGACGGCGTCGGCGCCGTCGGCGCGCGTTTACTTTATCCCGACCGAACCATACAGCACGCTGGCGTGATTCTCGGTCTAGGAGGCGTATGCGGTCATCAGTGGAAAGGCCTCACGGAGCCTGAGGCGGCAATGATCCCGGAGGTCGTGCTGCCCGGCACCCGCCTGGCAGTCACGGCGGCATGCCTTGCTGTAAGGCGACAAATCTACGATCAGGTCGGCGGCTTGGACCAATCGCTCGGCGTTGCCCTGAATGACATCGATCTTTGCATGAGGCTGCATGCAAGCGGCCTGCGAAATATCTACCGGGGTGATGCTGTACTCATCCATCACGAAAGCCAATCTCGCGGGTCGGACGATGCCAAGGTTGAAAAGCGCCGCCGCCTGGCCCGGGAGACCGCAATATTTTTGTCGCGTTGGGGGAAGATGATCGACAGTGATCCATTTGGCTCGCCAGCGTTCAACCCCGCCAGCCAGAATGGCGATATTCGTCGGTCGCTGCTGCGCGCGTGGAACTAGTATCTGCCGGGATTGGGATTTTTAGCATTGCAAATTCGCACCTTTCTAAGCCATGACCTCGCCGTAGTGGCCCTATGGGACAGGAAAGATGCAGAAAACCAGCCAAACTGGCACCAAAACGACGGAACTGGTGCCTGCCGAGGCTGGCATACCGACTTCGCCGAAGCGCAAGATTTTCGGCACTGATGGTATCCGAGGCGCCGCTAATTCCTGGCCCGTAACACCCGAAATGGCGATGCGGCTCGGCATGGCGGCTGCGACCTATTTCAGGAGGTCCGATCCGCGGCGCCATCTAGTGGTGGTTGGTAAGGACACACGGCTTTCTGGCTACATGCTCGAGCCGGCGTTGACAGCGGGCTTCACCGCTAAGGGCATGGATGTGGTCCTGTTTGGACCGCTACCTACGCCGGGTGTCGCAATGCTTACTCGTTCTCTACGTGCCGATCTAGGCGTCATGATCTCCGCATCTCACAACGGTTATCAGGATAACGGCATCAAGCTTTTCGGCCCAGACGGGCAGAAGCTTTCCGATGAGGCAGAGCAAGCAATCGAGGGCCTGATTGCTCGCCCTCTGGACGAAGACCTTGCCGCCTCTGCGGACCTCGGACGCACCAAACGTGTAGATGATGCGCAGGCGCGTTATGTCGAAATCGTCAAGTCGACTTTTCCGCGAAAACTTCGACTCGCCAAACTGCGAATTGTAATCGATTGCGCCAATGGTGCGGCCTACAAGGTGGCGCCCGAAGTCCTGTTTGAGCTCGGCGCGGAGGTCTTTCCCATTGGGGTCGAGCCCAACGGCTTCAACATCAATCGCGAAGTCGGCTCAACGGACACGAACGCGCTTGTCGAAGCTGTGCACCGCTATCGCGCGGATATCGGCATTGCGCTGGATGGTGACGCGGATCGCGTCGTGCTGTGCGACGAGAAAGGCCATATTATCGATGGCGACCAGGTCCTTGGGCTAATTGCCGAGACTTGGAAAGGGCAGGGCCGCCTCACTAAGAATTCCGTTGTCGCTACCGTCATGTCTAACCTTGGCCTCGAAATTTACCTGAAGGGCATCGGTGTGAAACTGGAGCGCACGCAGGTGGGTGATCGATATGTTGTCGCGCGTATGATGGAACAGGGGCTCAATGTTGGCGGTGAGCAATCCGGCCATATTGTGCTCTCGGATTTCTCCACCACGGGAGATGGCCTAATCGCCGCCCTGCAGGTGCTGGCGGTTATGATCGAGACGGGCAAACGGCTGTCCGAGGTCGCCCATGTATTCGACCCTGCGCCCCAAAGGCTGGTGAATCGTCCTTACAAGGGCGGCGATCCGCTGTCACGGAAGGCAGTGCTCGATGCTATCGCCGCAGCTGAAAAGGCGCTTGGACAAAGAGGCCGACTATTAGTGCGCAAGTCCGGAACTGAACCAATTGTCCGCGTGATGGCGCAGGCCGAAACCGAGGCTCTCGTTCGGGATGCGGTCGAAGGCGTTCTTGCCGCGCTCGATAAGGGCTGACCGTTGAAGCTCATCGTCACTGGCGGAGCAGGTTTTATCGGGTCAGCCCTGACGCTTCACCTGCTTGGCGAAGGCCACGATGTCTGCGTCGTCGACAGTTTCACTTACGCCGCCAACCCGGACTCTCTCAAGCCGGCGGAGGCCAATCCGCGCTTCAGCCTCCAGAAGCTGGACATCCGCGATGTCGCAAAGATCGCCGACCTGGTCGCCGCAACCAAGGCCGATGCGATTCTGCACCTTGCCGCTGAAAGCCATGTCGATCGCTCGATCACGGGCTCCGCGCCCTTCATCGATACCAATATCGTCGGCACATATTCGATGCTGGAAGCTGCGCGGGGCTTTTGGTCAACCCTGAAAGGCGAGGCGTCAAAGGCTTTCCGTTTTGTCCACATCTCGACCGACGAAGTCTACGGTTCGCTCGGCCCCGAAGGCTTCTTCGTCGAGGACTCGCCCTACGATCCCTCATCGCCCTACTCGGCGTCGAAGGCGGCGGCCGACCATCTCGTGCAGGCTTGGCAGCGCACCTATGGCCTGCCGGCTATCGTTGCCAACTGCTCCAACAATTACGGCCCTCGCCAATTCCCAGAAAAGCTCATCCCGCTCACCATCCTCAACGCCCTCTCCGGCAAGGAGTTACCGGTCTATGGCGATGGGCTCAATGTGCGCGACTGGCTACATGTCGAAGATCACGCGCGCGCGCTTTACGCCATCCTCACCAAGGGGCGGCCCGGAGAACGCTACGCCATCGGCGCGCGGTCCGAACGCCGCAATATCGATGTCGTCAACGCCATCTGTGATCAACTCGACAAGGCAGCGCCAAAAGCTCACCCGCACCGCCAGCTGATCGCGTTCGTCAAGGATCGTCCCGGCCATGACCGGCGCTACGCCATCGATCCTTCCAAGATCGAGCGCGAGCTGACCTGGTGCCCCGTCTACTCCTTCGAAACCGGCCTTGCGGCGACGGTGGACTGGTATATCGCCAACCCGGAATGGTGGGAGCCCTTGCTAAAGCGGCTCTGAGCGTCCATCCCGAGCCGCGAAGGGCACGTCCAGTGCAAGGGATATGGATTAGGCGTCATGAAAGGCATCGTTCTGGCGGGCGGCCGCGGCACGCGCCTACATCCCATCACCAGCGCTGTGTCGAAGCAGCTCCTGCCTATCTACGACAAGCCGATGGTCTACTATCCGATCACCACGCTGATGCTGGCCGGCATCCGCGAGATCCTGATCATCTCGACACCCGAAGCCCTGCCATCCTTCCGCGCCCTGCTGGGCGGGGGAGAGCAGTGGGGGATAAAGTTCGAATACAAGGAACAGGCCGAACCGAACGGTCTCGCCGAAGCCTTCATCATCGGAGCAGACTTCATCGGCGGCGCCCCTTGCGCGCTCGCCCTCGGCGATAACATCTTCCACGGCGCGGGCCTCACCGGACAGCTCACCGAAGCGGGTAAGCTTGCCAAAGGCGCCTCGATATTTGCCTCTTGCGTCCAGGACCCACAGCGTTTCGGCATCGTCGAACTCGACCCGTCAGGCAAGGCGCTGTCGATCGAGGAAAAACCGCAGAAGCCGAAAAGCAACTGGGCCGTCGCCGGGCTGTATTTCTACGATGCCTATGTTGTCGACATCGCCCGCAAGGTAAAACCCTCGGCCCGCGGCGAGCTTGAAATCGGCGACGTCAATCTCGAGTATCTCCGCCGCGGCCAGCTCAATGTCATCAAGCTTGCCCGCGGCACGGCCTGGCTCGACGCCGGCACGTTCGACAGCCTCCTGCAGGCCTCGCACTATGTTCAGACGTTGGAACAGCGGCAGGGCTTCCGTATTGCTTGCCCGGAAGAGGTCGCCTGGCGCCGCGGCTTCATCGAGGACGCGCAGCTGCGCAGGCTCGCCTCAAGCTTGCCCAACGAATACGGCGCCTATCTTGCCTCCTTGCCAGATGAGCCGCGTTAGATGATTGAACGGCTGGTGATCCCTGAAGTCCTCCTGATCACGCCCAAGCGCTTCAAGGATGGGCGTGGCTGGTTCAGCGAGGCGTTCAAGCTCGCAGAAGCCGAGGTCGCGGGACTGCCTGCTTTCATCCAGGATAACGAATCATTCTCGACAGAGGCCGGCGTCGTTCGCGGCCTGCATTTCCAGACCCCGCCCTTTGCCCAGGCCAAGCTGATCCGCTGCGTCGCCGGGGCCATCCTCGATGTCGCGGTGGACATCCGCACCGACTCTCCGACCTACGGGCAGCATGTCGCGGCGGAACTCAGCGCCGCCAACGGTGCCCAGATATTCGTTCCAGCGGGCTTCGCCCACGGCTATTGTACGCTGCAGCCGGGCTGCCTCATCGAGTACAAAGTCTCCAGTCGCTACTCGCCCGAACACGAGCGCGGCGTGCTCTGGAACGACACTACGCTCGCCATTGCCTGGCCAGTCCCCCCCGAGGACGCCCTAATCACAGACCGCGACCGCGCTTTCCCCGGACTTGCCGAACTGCCAGCTTATTTTTCCTGATTCGGCCCGTTAACGGGTAGTTTCGGGCTTTTGGGGAAACCCCGCGTTTTTCGCCTTCTTTCACCTCCGAAGTGCGCCCGGCGATTGCTGGCCGCTGAGCCTGCCGCTAGACCCGTGCAGGGAACTGATGGCCGGCAAGTAATGGACTGGCGTGCGGGGCACTTCACGATGATCGCCCGGGCTCAAATGGCGGTGCGGGCGTGACGACGATCGTCCTTTGCATCCTCTGGCTGCTGTGGCCGGTCAGCGCCTTCATGGGCGGGCTCGCCTATCCAATCCTCGCAGGCATTGCGGCCTTGGTACTGCTGCCGTCTGTCCTGCAGTCGCTGCGCCCTCAGCTCTACGTGGGCGCGCTACTCGCCTTCTTCGTGTTTGCCGGCGTCTCTTCCCTCTGGTCCCCGCTGCATGCCCCGCTCGTGGACTTTGATTTCGCCCGCCTGAAGTTCAACGTGAAGAGCGACCTGATCCGCGTCGGCCTCCTGATCCTCGCCCTCGGCATCCTCATTGCGGCGACGAACACGCTGGATGCATGGGGCCGCGTCTGGGTCACTCGGGCTGCACGCGCCGCCCTCATCGTCCAGCTCATCATCGTGACGCTGCTCACCCTCTACGAGACGCAGGCGCTCAATTTCTTCTCCTTCGCCATGCCGGAGCCGGGGGAAGGCATCCAGAACATCTCCCGCAACAGCATCATTATGGTTGCCGCAGCGACGGTCCTGGCGGTCGACCTCGCCCACGGCCGGATGCTGAAGGGCGGGGCGGTGATCGCCGGCATCGTCCTCGTGGTCGCCGCGGCCATCTGCTACCTGCGCGGAGTCAACGCAGGCGTTCTCGCCACCTTGGCGGCGCTGTCGGGCATGGCGATCGTCCGGCTGTTTCCGCGGGTCGGCTTCAAGGTCATCGCCGTCGGCATCGCCCTCATCCTCGTCATGGCGCCCTGGATCTTCGGCTACATGTCGGAGGGGGTCACCTACGCCACCGCCGACGACACCGTCACCTACCGCTTTGCTATCTGGCACCACGCCATCGACATCATCAGCCAGAAGCCCGTGACCGGCCATGGCCTGGGCGCTTTGCGGACCATGCTGGACACGATCGACAGCGGCATGTTCCAGGGCCAGCTGCAGATCCCCAATCATCCGCACAACATGATGCTCCAGCTCTGGGCCGAAACCGGTGGCATCGGGGCAGGCCTGCTCGCCCTGGCCATCGTCCTCGCCGGCTGGCGCTTGCCCGCGCCCTGGCTGCACGGCGCGGCCAGCCTCAAGGGAGCTGCCATCGCCGGGGCGATGACGGCCATCGCCTGCGTCTCGTTCGACCTGTGGAGGGAATGGTGGTGGGCTGTCGGCGGCCTCCTCGCCACGTTGGCCGTCGCCACGCCGGTGCGCGCGCCGCTGGGGGAAGACCGGATGATCGGCGTGCCGGTCGATGCGCCCCAGCAGCCCGCCTATGTCATGTGGGAAACCTTCCGTCCCGGGCGCGATGGGCCCAGCACGAGCAACAACTTCAACCTGCTGCGCCTTGCTTTCGCGCTGATGGTGGCGGCGTTCCACCTGACCCTGCTGCCCGGCCTGCCGGCGCTGCATGCCGCGTCAGGCTGGCTTGCGAACGCAGCCGAGATCGGCGTGCAGGGCTTCTTCGTCCTGTCGGGTTATCTCGTCTACGCCAGCCTCGAGCGCACGCCCTCGGTCCGGCTCTACGCCGAAAAACGCGTGCGGCGGCTCTATCCGGCCTACGCGACGGTCATCGTGCTCTGCACCGTCGCCGCTCTGCTCTTCAGTCCCGCAGCCCGTGCAGCGCCCATCGAAGTCGCGCGCTATCTCGGCTGGAACCTCGCCTTCCTCAATTTCGGCGCGCCTTCGCTTCCTGGCGTCTTCGAGAAGAACCCCGTCACCGAAATCAACGGCGCGCTGTGGACGCTCAAGATCGAGGTGATGTTCTACATTCTCCTTCCCGTCCTCGCCTGGGTGCTGCGCGCTGCGGGCCGCAGGTGCTGGGTCCTGATCGGGCTGATCTATGTGGCCGCCGAAGCCTGGCGCATCGGCTTCCGCATCCTCGGCCAAGGCGCGGGCGGGGAAGTGTTCGACCAGCTCTATCCGCAGCTGCCCGGCCAGATGAGCTTCTTCATCACGGGCATCGGCCTGCGCATCCTCGACCGCGAAGGCTTCAAGCCGACGCTGATCGGCGCCGGCGTCGGGCTCGGGATGATCGTTGCGACCCTGATGTACCGCGAGGTCGAGTTCCTGCGCGCCGCCGGCATCGGGCTCCTGGCCGCCTGGATCGCCCTCGGCATCCCGCGCCTGTTCGATGCGGCGAAGTTCGGGGATCTCTCCTACGGCGTCTATATCGTCCACTTCCCGATCATTCAGGCCGTGGTGGCGCTCGGCCTGTTCGCCTTCCCCTTCGTTGGTCTCGGCGTTTCAATCGCAGTGACGCTCACCGCAGCAATCCTGCTCTGGCACTTTGTCGAGAAGCCTTCCCTTCGCGGGGACAGCGCTTATCGCAGGCGCGCCTAAACTTCGCGGGCGAAGCCTTAGAGGCCCAGCTTGCGATAGGCCTCGCCCAGCCGGCCGGCATAGGCCTCCAGCGAGAACTTGGCCGCCTGCTCGCGGCCGCTCGCGCTGAGGCGGGCGCGAAGCTGTGCATCGCCGCGCATCTGTTCGATCTTCCTGCGGATGTCGTCCCGGTCCATCGGATCAACATAAAGCGCCGCATCCCCACAGACTTCCGGCAGGGAGGAGACATTCGAGGTAATGACTGGCGCCCCCATCGTCATCGCCTCCAGCGGCGGCAGGCCGAAGCCCTCATAGAGGGACGGGAACAGGAAGAACTGCGCCCCTGCATAGAGCCGCCGCAGGTCCTCGCGCTCGACATAGCCGAGGAAACGCAGCCGCTTGCGCGCAGCCTCGCCCAGCACGCCCTCGATCCAGCCCAGCTCACTCTCCAGCATCCAAGCCTTGCCGCCGACGATGGCGAGCGGCATGTCACCTTCCGTCTCGAGGAAAGCCTCGATCATCCGGCGCAGATTCTTCTTGGGCTCCAGCGCGCCTACAAACAGCGCATACCCATCCGGCGCCAGGCCGAAGCGCGACAGCACGCGCGGCACGCTCTCCGGCTCCTCGCCGACAAGCGGCGCGATGTCCGCCGACTGATAGGTCACGGCGATCTTCGCCGGATCGATCCCGAGGATCTCGACGATGTCCTTCTTGGACGCCTCCGACACCGTAACAATCAGGTCGGCATCCTTCACCACCCGCCGCACCCGCGCGGTGAACTCCACCTTGTTGTCGGTCGTCGTGTAAGGCAGGCGAATGGGGATCAGGTCGTGAATGGCGACAACCGTCTTCACGCCCCTCATCCGGATAGGCAGCGGCGCCGAGAGGTGCAGCACGTCGATCTTCTCGGAAACCTTCACCTCGGTGAATTCCCGCATCAGCATGTGACGGTAGTGCGCATGCACGAACAGGTTGGGGGCGAGATAGGTGGCGCCCAGCGCTTCCGTTCCGCTCGCCAGGACGGCCGAGCCCGTATTGATCCGCCGAGCCGCTATTGAGGGCGTCAGCACGCCTCCAATCATGCGCTGAGCCGTCTGAGCCTGCAGCCTGAGGCCACGTTGAGGCTGGGGCGCATCGAACGCCGCGACCTCGTCAACCAGCGGATCGGCGCTGGCCGGGGCGGCCGGCCCGATCAGCCAGCTCACCTCGCAGCCCATGGCGGTCAGCGCCTCGCCCAGCGTGCGGGAGTAGGTCGCGATGCCACGGCCCTGACGGTCGGCGCGGAAATCGCCGTCGATCAGGACGCGTGCGGAAAAAGGCTCAGCCAAGGAGGCAAGTCCGGTCAGCCGCCGGAGTGTACCGGCGCGCCCGTCCTAGAATGGCTGGGGCCGCTCTGCCTAGCGCCAACCCGGAAATCGCTATTCGGGATAGCCGGCGGAAAGCTCGGATGGGGGGACAATGCGGCCCTGGGCGTCCTTGATCAGGACACGTTGACCCATGGCTTCCAGCTGCATCTTGAGCACCAGGGCAGCCGAACGGGTAATGGGTCGCCTTAGCGACACCACCCCACTGTTATTCCAGGACTGGACGTAAACCACGGTTCAAACCCTCGGAAACCTCAGACATTGCAACGCACGGACCACCGATTCGCTCCAGCAATGCTGCTTGACGGACCGGTGATCGCCTGCCTCATCCCAAGAACAAGGCACGCCAGGCAGGTGAAGAGCGGAAAGGAGGCAGCGGATGGGACAAGGCGGATTGGTCGATTCTCTGCTGCGCGCAGGCTCACGCGCCTGGCGCCTTGTCACGCCCGCCCCCCTGCGGGGTCTCGCCCAACCGGTCATGGCTGCGGTTACCGAGCGAAGGGTGCTGGCCGCGCTTGCCTCGTCCGAACCAGAATTCCGTCCCGGCCCGCTCGTGGTCTCCGGCTTGTTCTCCGAGGGTCGTGGCATCTCCCAGGCCGCGCACCTCACGCTGGCCGGGCTGCAGGCCGCGGGGCTCCAGCCAGTCCAGCACGACCTGCGCCCCCTCATTGCCGCCGGCCCCGGCGCAAACGCGCACCTGCCATTCGATCCCGGCGGCGTCTGGCTGACGCATGTGAACGCACCGGAAGCCATGCACGCTCTCAGCTATCTCGATCCCGCCTCATGGCGCGGCCGCTACCGCATCGGCTTCTGGGTCTGGGAACTCGAGCGCGTGCCCGCCGCCTGGGTGCGCGCCGCCCGCGCCTTCCACGAAATCTGGGTCCCCAGCCGCTTCGTCGCCAACGCCATGAAGGCATCGGGCGTTATAACACCCATCCGCGTCATGCCGCATCCCGTCGCTCTGGGCGCCCCGCCGAGGCGCAACCGCCCTGCCTTCCAGCTCGCTGCGGACGACTTCTTCGTCCTCTCCATGGGCGACTTGCGCTCCAGCCTCACCCGCAAAAACCTTCTCGGCGCGATCTCCATCTACGCACGCGCCTTTCCCGAGCCTCGCCCCGGCTGCCGCATGATCGTGAAGGTGCAATCGACCGATCCGCACCCCGCCATCGACACTGCCGTCTCGACCGCCATCGCCGGCCGCCCCGACATCGCGCTTCTCGCCGACAGCCTCAGCACGGCCGACGCCCAGTCGCTCATCGCCTCCGCCGATGTCATCCTGTCTCCGCACCGGTCCGAAGGCTTCGGCCTGCCGCTTGCCGAAGCTTTCCTCGCAGGCGTTCCCGCGCTCGCCACCGGCTGGTCAGGCAATCTCGATTTCATGGCCGAGGTTCCTGACCTCCTGATCCGCCACTCCCTCGCGCCCGTCGCCGACCCTCACGGCATCTACAAGGCGCACGGCCAGCGCTGGGCCGAGCCGGATGAGCAGGACGCCGTAGCAAAGCTCCGCCGCCTCGCAGAAATCCCTGCCTTGCGCACAGACCTCGCAGCAAAGGGCCGCAAGGCCGTCGAGGGCCAGGCCTCGGCCTGGTCCCGCGAAGCTCTGTCCGGCTCGGAACTCGCGCGCCTCGCTGCGAAAGCCTGAGGCCCGCTGCCGAAACGATTCGCAGCTCTCCCTTTTGGTGTGCTGACGCGCCCGTCAGGTCGTTTCGTCCCCGGCGCAAAGCAGAGCGGGCGGACTGTCCTTGCGGCAATGCATCCGTTGCCGATTGAACCGGCTTCATATTGGCTCTACCGCAGTAAGGCGGCGTCTTTCGTCGGGGATATGCGTGGTCCAGTGGGTGTTGATTGTTATCGGGATCCTCTGGCCCGTAATCGCGTTCGGCGGTGGGCAGGCGTTCTCAGCTGTGCTCACGCTCGCCGGCCTTCTCTGCGTCCCCTTCGCCGTGCCGCGCTTCAAGACGCACTTCTACATCACCGGCATCCTGCTCTTCCTCGTCTTCGCAACCGCCTCCGCCAAATGGTCGCCGCGGCCGTTTGAGTTCCTCTCCTACAATTTCGAGACCTGGCAGTTCGCC
>DASYKO010000027.1:0-7859 GCA_035995285.1 Hyphomonadaceae bacterium
TTGGCGGATCTTCTTTTCCGCATACGGGAGAGCTGAGTTGACCCCGTCACAGTCCCTCTGAGGACTCGGGGGGCTCCACGCTCGATACGCATCGCCTCCGCGCCGTTGAACATCGCGACTGCCCTCCATGCGGAGGCGACAAGGGCATTATCGCTCAGCTTTGGAGCATGCTGGGGAGATTATTTTTCTCCCCACCAGTATGCGACTCTGTGAAGTGAGGGGATTCAAGGAGTTGGGTGGGGGCGATGGGCGGAGATGGCTGCGCATACTGGTGGGAAGTTTTTCGCGCTGACGCTCCGTCTTGGTGTCCTTGGTGCTCGCCTTGGTGGTCCTGGTGAGAACGCCTGGGCCGGTGGGCGGGGTTGGAAAGTTCTCAACACGAAGACACTAAGTTCCCCTCTGCTCGTGAGGCTGGTTGGCGGGGTTTGAAAGATTCAAACACCAAGGTCACCTGCCTACGCTCCTGCGGAGCTTCCGCCTTCGCCGAGGCTTCGGCGCGACGTGTCGGCACGGCAGGCCAGGGTGCACCAAGGACACCAAGTTCCCCGCATCATTGATGGCTGAGGTTTGCGCCGGACGCGCAGAGGGAGCGCCGGGCGCTCTTGTCCCGCCGAAGCCTTGGCGTAGGCGGATGCCCGGCTCTTTCGAGCGGCAACTACCGGCATGCGCGTTGAAGCGCTGGGCCGGGCGGGCGCCCGGCGCTCCCTTTGTGCGGCTGGCGGTTGATCTGTGAGAGCGTGGTTGCTGCGCGTCTGGCGGCTGCCCGTTCCGTCTCGCAAGCGAGCGAAGAAAAGCGTTGCGCCTCGCGTGATGCGTGAGGAATATAACTTGCTTATAGCATCTTCATGAGCGGGAAAAATCCTGCCGGCATGGGGTTGGGACCATGAGCGCAACGGACATGCAGATTTCGGCGCGGCTGGCGCAAGGCGGCGCGGCTTGGCAAGGTGGTTGGTCATCTGCCTGGACGTGGGGCGACAGCAGGCCTTTCGGCCGGCTGGCGGCCCCGCTGGTCACCGACACACGGCGGCATGACCTCGATGCGCTGCGCGTTGCCGCCATCGGCCTGCTGATCCTGACGCATGTCAGCTACATCTACCGCACCGACTGGTGGCGCGTGCATTCCACGCATGCGGGCCTGTGGGCGAATGTGCTGGTCGACGCGATGGCGCCGTGGCGGATGAGCCTGGTGTTCTTCATCGCCGGCGCGGCCACAAAATTCATGCTGGAGCGCCAGCCTGTGGGCGCCTTCATCACCGGGCGCGCGACGCGCCTGCTGCTGCCGTTTGCGATGACGGTGATCGTGCTGGTGCCGCCGATGATGTGGATGACGCAGGCGGACGCGCGCGGCGCCAACTATCTCGATTTCCTGCTAGCGTATGCCTTCCAGGCGCGCGAGGCGCTGGGCGTGAAGCTGCCGGACCTGGGGCATGCCTGGTTCCTGCCCTACCTGTTCGTCTATTGCTCGGGCGCGGCGCTGCTGATGCGGTTTGCGCCGCGTGGGTTTGAAGCTGTGCGCAGGGAGGTCGAGCACCTGTCGGCGCCGGCGGTGATGATCGTGCTGGCGCTCTGCTATGTGGCGGCTGACGCCGTGATGGGGCCGCGCAGGCCGATCACCAACATGCTGATCGATGATGTGACGGGGCATGTGCGCGCCCTGCCCAGCTTCGTGCTGGGGCTGTTTCTCGCACACCGGTCCCGGTTCTGGACGCGGCTGCAGCGCGCGCGGAGCTGGCTGGGGCCGTTGGCGGCGGGGCTGTTCCTCGCGGTCGCGGGCGTGGCGTGGATGCAGACAATTTGGCCGGGCGCGATGGTTCTGGCCCGCCTCGCCGGCCTGGTGGGCGGGATCTATGGCGCAGCCATGATGATGCTGGTGCTGGCGCTGGTCTCGCGGCGGCGCATGAAGCCCGGCTCGCTGCTCTCGTATTTCAGCGAGGCGGTGATGCCGATCTACCTGATGCACCAGCCGGCGATCGTGCTGGCCGGCAAGATCCTCGATCGGATGGGGCTGCCGCTGTGGCTCGAATACGGCGCGACGCTGGGGTTTGCGGCGGGGGCGCCTCTGCTGATCTATCATTTCGTGATCCGGCCGTGCGGCCCTTTGCGCATGGCCTTCGGGCTCAAGGCGAAGACGCGTTCGGCTGCTACCGCTTCGATCCCAGGATAATCCGTCAACATTGGCTGGCGAATCTGTGATTCAGCAGGCGCCGCTGGCTGCTTGTTCAGGCGCGAGCCGGGGCCACATTCCCGGTAGGGAGAACCCGAACTCTATGAATGGCACAAACCACCTTCGCACCTTCATGCTGCTGGCGGCGCTGACCGCGCTGTTTGTGGGCATTGGCTACCTGATCGGCGGCGCCGTGGGGATGGTGATTGCGCTGGCGATTGCCCTCGTCGGCAACCTCATCAGCTACTGGAATGCCGACAAGATCGTGCTGTCGATGTATCGGGCGCAGGAAGTTCCTGCGGACCATCCGGATGCCCGCGTGCGCGCCTACGCTCAGGACGTCGCCGAAATGGCGGCGGGGGCTGGGTTGCCCATGCCGAAGATCACGATCATCGAAAGCGAACAGCCGAACGCATTTGCCACCGGCCGCGATCCGGCGCATGCGGCGGTCGCCGCCACCACTGGGCTGCTGGCCATGCTCGACCGGCGCGAGATTCGCGCGGTCATGGGGCATGAGCTTGCGCACGTGAAGAACCACGACACCCTCACCATGACGGTCACGGCGACCGTGGCCGGGGCGATCTCGATGCTGGCCAACTTCGCCTTCTTCTTCGGCGGATCGACTGACCGGGAGCGGCCGGGCGGCTTCATCGGCGTGATCGCCATCATGATCCTCGCGCCCATGGCGGCGGCGCTGGTGCAGATGGCGATCAGCCGTAGCCGTGAGTACGAAGCCGACCGCGTCGGCGCGAGCATTGCGGATGATCCGGCGGCGCTCGCCTCAGCCCTGCAGAAGATCGACGCTTATGCCCGTGGCGGCGCGATCAACTACGGCGCGGAGCGCAACCCCGCGACCGCGCACATGTTCATCATCAATCCGCTTGCGGGCCGCGGCGCGGACAGCCTGTTCTCGACGCACCCGTCGACAGCCAACCGCGTTGCGGCGCTGGAAAAGAGTTATGGCGGGCAGGTTTCGGCGCCGGTCACGACGGCTGTTCCGGTTACCAAGGGCCGCCGCCGCCCGGGGCCTTGGGGCTGAGCCGCGAAGGGGCCTGACTTTCGGCTATCTATCAGCAGCCAGCGAACTATCGGCTACCGGGAGGACTGGCGTCGGAGGACATTGGGGAAAGGATGTGGCCGGCGGAGCGCTTGCGAGCTTCTGTATGCCAACACCGTAATTCTCGCTCCCGGTAACGCCGGCTTCTTCCTTTCGCGTCTTTTCGATCTGCGCGCGCAGCGCTGGCGCCCACCAGGTCGCATACGATCCCAAGCCTTGCCGGATTGTGGCTTCATCGCACAGGCCAGCGGCCACGCAGGCGTTCGCGCGATCGAAATACTCCACGACCGTGAACGCCTCTTGCACCGAAATTGGCGAGGGATCGACGAAATAGCGACAATGCGCTCCCTGTCTGAACGCCTCGACGAGCTTCGTCCGCATCGAGACGAATTGCGAGTCGTGAAACTTCTCGACGAGCATGAACGCGTTCTGGACGCGCTGATCGATAGCTTTCTCACTGTCAGCCTGGCGTTGCTTTATGTCGGCCTGGTAGGCGTTGATCGCGAAATAACCGCCAAGAATGGCGCTCACGATTCCAACCCACGTTCCCAGGATTGCGGAAACGTCCTTGAAGCGGATACCTGACTGTTTTTCCCCGGCCGTCATGCGCCAAGGCTTCCACAACGGCGATCCAACATCAAGCACGCCTTCCACAGGTCGCCGCACCGGGAAGGCCGAGGCTTGCGCCGGCATGCTGGAACGCTAGACCTCTCTTACCAACATAGCGGGATCAGGGAGCGGACATGGCGGGGTTGGCCGATCCGGCAGTGCTGTCGCTCATCGCGTTGGGCGTGGTGATCGTCGTCAGCCTGACTTCGCGCATCAATATCGGCGTGCTGGCGCTGGCGCTGGCGACCATTGTTGCGGTGGTGGTTGCGAAGTGGAAGCCGGCGGATCTGGCTGCCGCTTTTCCTGCGGATCTCTTTCTGACGCTCGTCGGCGTCTCGATCCTGTTCGGGGCGGCGCAGGCGAACGGGACGCTGGAGGCGGTGGCCGAGCGCGTTGCGCGGCTGGGGGCGGGGAATGCGGGGCTGCTGCCGATCCTGTTCTTCGTGTTCGCCATGGTATTCTCGGCGATGGGGCCGGGAGCGATCTCCGCCTCGGCGCTGATTGCGCCGCTGGCGATGGCGACGGGCGTGCGCGCGGGGGCGTCGCCGCTGTTGCTGGTGCTGATGGTGGCGAACGGGGCGAATGCGGGGAATCTCTCGCCGATTTCAGCGGTCGGCCTGATCGTTTCATCCCAGATGGCCAAGGCTGGCCTCACCGGCCATGAATGGGCGTCGTTCACCGCCAACTTCGTGGCGCACACGCTTGTGGCGATCTTCGCCTTTTGCGCCTTCGGCGGCCTCGCGCTCTTGCGGAAGGGAAAGCCTGAGGAAGCGGCGCCGGTCCTCGCGCCGTTTACTTCGAGACACTGGTTTACGCTCGCCGTGGTCGCGATCTGGATTCTTGCCGTGATCTTCCTCAGTTACCCGCCGGGCTTCTCGGCTTTCATTGCGGCCGCCGTGCTCATCCTCGCGCGCCTTGCCGACGATGCGGCGAGCCTCAAGGCCACGCCTTGGGCCGTGATCATCATGGTGGCAGGCGTTGGCCTCCTGATGAATGTGCTGGGCAAGACCGGGGGCATGGACCTGTTCACCACGGGCTTGTCGAAGATCACCACGCCGAACATCGTCAACGGCATGATGGCCTTCGTGACGGGCGCGATCTCGACCTATTCTTCGACCTCCGGCGTGGTCTATCCGGCCTTCCTGCCGACGGTGACCGACCTTACCGCCAAGCTCGGCGGCGGCGACCCGCTTCAGATCGCGCTGTCGATCAATGTCGGCGCGGCGCTGGTGGACGTCTCGCCACTCTCCACCATCGGGGCGCTGGCCATCGCCGCCGTGCCGCCGGGCGCCGCTGATACGAAAAAGCTCTTCCGCTCGATGCTGATCTGGGGCTTTGCCATGACCATCGTCGGCGCCCTCTTCTGCCAGCTTTTCATCAGGTTCTTTGCGTGGTGAGGCTTAGGCTGCGTCCTTGACCCCGGCGTTCAGTTCCGTCTTCACGCGCTCGGCTAGCTGACGGAGGGTGAAGGGCTTCGGCAGGAAGCTGATCGAGCGTTCTTCCTCGAGCGTCTTCGCAAGGTCGCGCTCCGCGTAGCCCGAGATGAACATGACGCGGGTCTTGCCGAGCCAGGGGCGGGCTTCCTTGAGGAGAGCCGGGCCGTCCATGCCGGGCATGACAACGTCGGAGATGAGCAGGTCGATATTGCCCGAGTGCTCCTTGATGATCTCCAGCGCCTGCTCGCCGTCTCCGGCTTCCATGACCTGATAGCCACACGAGGCGAGCAGCTGGGCGGCGATGCCGCGCACGCCTTCCTCGTCTTCGACCAGCAGGATGCGGCCGCGGCCGGCGAGGTCCTGCTTGCCGGAGTTTGCGTTTTCCGGCGGAGGCGGCGGGGCCTCGAACACATTGTCCTGGGCCGTTTCTTCGACCGTGCCGACAAACGCCGGCAGGAAGATCTTGAACGTGGTGCCGCGGCCGACCTTGGAGACCGGATAGATGTATCCGCCCGACTGCTTGACGATGCCATAGACGGTGGCGAGGCCGAGGCCCGTGCCCTTGCCTTCGACCTTGGTGGTGTAGAAGGGCTGGAAGATCTTCTCCATGATCTCGGCGGGCATGCCGGCGCCATCATCGATCACTTCGATCAGCACATAATCGCCGTCGATCACATGGGTGAAGCCATCCTTGCGGGCGGCGGCGGCGTCGGCCTTCGAGGTGCGGATGGTGAGGTTGCCCCCGCCATTCTTCTCGATCATGGCGTCGCGCGCGTTGGTGCAGAGATTGGTGACCGCGGTCTCGAGCTGGTTCTTGTCGACCTTGACCTTGGGCAGGTCGCGGCCGTGCACGATGTCGAGCTTGATGCGCTGGTCGATGATGTCGCGCAGCAGGATGTAGTAGTTCGAGAGCGCGTCCGACACATCGAGCACTTCCTGGCGGAACACCTGCTTGCGTGCGAAGGCCAGCAGCGTGCGCACCAGTTCGGCGCCGCGCGCCGCGAACTCGTTGATCGACTTGAGCTCGAAGAAGGTGGGGTCGCCCGGAGGGTGGCGAACCTGCAGCTTGTTGACGTTGAGGATGATGCCCTGCAGCAGGTTGTTGAAGTCGTGCGCGATGCCGCCTGCCAGCTGGCCGATGGCCTGCATCTTCTCGCCCATCATGGCGCGCTGTTCGAGCAGGATCTTTTCCGTCATGTCGATGACGTAGGCGGTGGCGGGGCGGCCCTGGCGGTCGAGCGTGATGTAGACGTCGACGGACTTGCCGTTCTCGCCGGCCATCTTGAAGCCCTTGGCGCCGTCGAGCGCCTTGCCCAGCTGTTCGGCAAGCTGCGAGGGGCCCTGATCGGCGACGAAGAGGTCGGCAAAGCGCTGGCCCGGCTGGGCGCGGCCGCCGGTCATTTCGACGAGCGCGCGGTTGGCATCCAGCATCACGGCGCTTTCCACGCCCTCGCCATCAAGGCGGACGACGCCGAAGGGAGCGTCCGAGAACATTGTCTCGTTGATCGCAGTTCGCTGGGCATCCGTGCCCTGGGCGATCGGCGTCGAGGCGGTGCGGCGCACGGCCTGCTCCGCGGCGCTGGCGACGTAGACGATGGAGCGCGTGAGGGCGTCAGCGCCCTTGCCAGACCAGGTGGTGATGAGGGTGGCGGTCTGCTCCACGCCGTCCCTTGCACGCAACACGACTTCGGCGCGCTGGCTCGATGTGCCGCGCACTTCGCGCTTCATCAGCTTGAGGCCTTCGGGGCGCAGGATGTCTTCAAGGCGGAGACCCGCGGGCTCGTCCGGCAGGCCGAGCATCTGTCTCAGGGCCTGGTTCACATAGACGACGCGGCCATCGCGGCGCGCCGAGAAGAAACCGACGGGCGCATCCTCGACATAGAGCGCGCGTGAATCGACGGAGGAGGAGATGCCCGCCGTCATCTGGCCTTCGGTGCGCCGCAGGCGCCACAGGGCGCGGTTGGGGCCGAGCGGGGCGACGGTGGCTTCAAATTGCATGGGCTGGTGGCTGTCGCCGAACAGGATCGCCGGCAGGACCTCGGTCTTGCGCTGGCCCGACTTCACCGCCTTGGAGAGGCGATAGATCGGCGCCGCCATGCCGGGGTTGGATCCGAAGAGACGGTCGATCGAAGGAGCGTGGGTGGTCTCGCCGAGATCTTTCGCAATCTGCGACAGTTCGAGATAGGCGGGGTTGGCCGAAACGGTGGCGCCGCCGCGATCCGAGATCAGCGCGGGTTCTTCGAGCGCTTCGAGCCAGAGGAGTTTCTTGGTCGCCTGGGCTGCCGCTTCCGCCGCGCCGCGTTCCGGGAACAGGCCGAGCCTGCGGCCCGCGCCGCGCATCATCCACATCACCAGCACGAGGGCCATCGCGCCCAGCGCGATCACCAGCACTGCGCCCGCGGGACCCACCGCCTGGCTCCACGTCAGCGCCATGCCTGCAGCCCCGCCCGCAACCGTCAGCGCGGCCCAGAAGCCGAGCTGGAGATAGTCGAACCCCTTGCGGTGTTCGGGCGCCGGAGTGACGACGGTTTCGTCGTTCTGGAAGCCGTTTGCATCAGCCATGGCCGAGTGTCCGTTCTGGATTGCGTGCATT
>DASYKO010000028.1:0-2561 GCA_035995285.1 Hyphomonadaceae bacterium
CGACAGGTGGGGGTGGATGGCCTAGTTCCGCTCTCAAGGATGAGCGACGCGTTCGACAGCAGAGATGGCGCCCTATCGCGGCCAGAACGGGATCAGCATCGGCGTGCGCGCGGCGTAGGCGTCGTAGGCTTCGGGCCCAAGTTCCTGCCGCAGGAAGCGCTCTTCCAGCCGCGCCTTTATCCACCAGGCAAGCGTGAGCACCGCGGCGCCCGCAAACGTCATCGCATCGCCCTTGAGCGCGGCGAGGGAAAACGGCGCCAGGATGAGGCCGGTGTAGATCGGATGGCGCACGAAGCGGTAGGGGCCGGTATCGACGATGCGGTGGCCCTCCTTGCGCGTGATCGATCCCGACCACAGGCGCCCCAGATGCAGCCGCGCCCACCAGCAGAACGCAAAACCGGCAGCCACCAGCGCCACCATCAGCCATTGCAGCGGCTCGGAAAGCACCCACAGCTGCAGCGCGGGGAGGCGCCACCAGCCGAGCACCATCACCATCCCGGCAATCGTCAGCAGCCGGTAGAGAATCTGGCTTCCCTGCGCCGGCTGCGCCGCCGCGCGGCTCGCCCAGACGGCCGCCACGGTCCAGGACAGGGCGAACAGCGCGCTCAGGCCATAGGCCGTCCGGAGGGCGAGGCTCCAGTGCATGATCAGTTCGCCGGCTTGGCTGCAGCTTCAGTCCGGTCCTTCAGCGTCTTCTCGAAATCGGCTTCGGCTTTCTCGATGAAGGGCTTGAACTCGGCCGGAACGATGAAGGGGTTCGGCGCCTTCGGATCGGCCTTGGCTTTCGCCGCCTTCTGCAGCTCGCCGAAGAATTCCGGGTGCGGGGCGAGGGGGATGTCGACCTTCATCGCTTTTGCCTTCACAAACGTCTTGCGGTAGTCGGCGATGATGCCGTCGTATTGCAGCGGCGCAGTGATGCGGTTGGCCGCGACGGTGGCCGAGCAGAAGATGAGGCCGTCATACGTCTTGCCGCCATCCTGCACGGTGAAGCCCCAGGACGTGCAGCCGCGCGTGTGGCCAGGGGTGAGGTTCGCCTTGAGCTTGATGGGGCCGAGCGTGACGACATCGCCATCGTGCAGCACCTTGTCGACCTTCACGGGCGGGGCGCCCATCGCCTTCACGGTCTCGCTGCCGAGATAGAAGCCGCCTTCCAAGGCGGAGACATCGCCCTCCATCGCCTGCAGCGGCGCGCCTGTGTCCTTCTTCAGCTGGGCGAGGCCGGCGGAGTGGTCGTAGTGCGCATGGGTGTTGAGCAGGATCTTGATGTCCGAGACCTTGAAACCGAGCTTTGCGATATTGGCCTCGATCATCGGCGCGCCCTCCGCCGTGGCGCCGTCAATCAGGATATTCCCTTGCGGACCGACGAAGAGGTAGGAGGCGAGCCCCTCCGTTCCGACATAGTAGAGATTGCCGATGATGTGGAACGGCTCGGTTGGCTTGTTCCAGCTGGGGCTCTGGGCGAGGGCGGGGGCGGCGGACAGGACTGCCGCGGCGGCAGCCGCCATTGCGTGTCTCATCTTCATATGCCGCTCCCGAGATTCCTGTTGCGTAGTTGCGAAGGCGGCAGACTATCGCGCCGGATAGCCCGCTGGCGAGACCGAACTGCACGGGGTCCGCCGCGCCGGAAATAACGCCAAGAATAATGAAGGTGAGGACCCATGCCCACGAACCGCCAGTTCCTGATCGACCACCTGCCCAAGGGCAAGCTGGGGTCTGAGGTGTTCAACCTTTCGGAAGGCGCCATGCCGTCGCCGAAGGATGGCGAGGCGCTGGTGCGCACGCGTTATATCTCGCTCGACGCCGCCAACCGCGCCTGGATGTGGGGCGCGACTTACCGCGCCGCTTTGAAGGCGGGCGATGTGATGGCCGGTGGTGGGTTGGCCGAAGTGGTGGAGAGCAGATCGCCTGACCTGAAGCCCGGCGATCTCGTCTGGGGCGATACGGGCTGGCAGGATTATGCGGCGCTTCCGGCCAAGCATCTCACCAAGCTCGGCAAGGCCGATCCGATGACGTATCTGATGAGCGTCTATGGCGTTGCGGGCCTCACCGCCTATTTCGGTTTGCTCAAGTGCGGAGAGCCCAAGGCAGGGGAGACGGTCGCCGTCTCTGCCGCGGCGGGATCGGTCGGCATGTTCGTGGGGCAGATCGCCAAGATCAAAGGCTGCCGCACGATCGGCATCGCCGGAGGGAAAGAGAAGTGCGATTTCCTGAAGGCCAAGCTCGGCTATGACGAGGCGGTCGACTACAAGGCGCCGGAGTTTTCCAAGGCGCTTCGGGCGGTCGCTCCCAAGGGCATCGATGTCTATTTCGACAATGTCGGCGGCGACATTCTCGAGGCCGCGCTGTTCAACATGAACCTGCATGGCCGCATCGCTTGCTGCGGCGCGGTCTCGCAATACGATGCGCCCCAGGCGCATGGGCCCCGCGGCGTGCCCGGGCTTATCGTCACCAAGCGGCTGAACCTGCGCGGCTTCGTGGTGATGGACTACTACAAGGAGAACGACGCGGCGCTAGCCGAGCTCAAGGGCTGGGTCGAGAGCGGCAAGCTCAAGGTCTACGAA
>DASYKO010000029.1:0-13324 GCA_035995285.1 Hyphomonadaceae bacterium
CAGGCAGCTCACGCTGGCCTGAACGAGAGAACGCGAACGTAGGGTGCATTAGGCCGAAGGCCGTAATGCACCATCCCGCCACGACCACGAAAGGTGCGTTGAACCCATGCCCTCAACGCGCCCTCGCGCCACGCCCACGAAAGAGGTGCATTACGGCTTCCGGCCTAATGCACCCTACGAAGACCACGATGTTTGAAATGAAGATCGGAACGCGCTAGAACCGCACTTCCTCGAACACGCGCTTCAGATCGCGCTTCCATGGCCCGTGATACTTCGCGAGCAGCTGCTCCGCCGGATTGATCCCGCTGGCCGCGATCTCCTCGGTCTCCTTCAGGAACACGCCCTCATCCTCGCCCTTTTTGTTGAGCTTCCTGCGGCGCTTGAGGCCGGCCTTCGCCAGCTTCACCGCCTCGACCGCAAGCCTTTGCGCCGTCGTGTTCCGGATCGGCGCCTTCAGCCCAAGCATCGGCGCCGCGCTACGCAGCGCCTGCCTCTCTGCCGCGTTAAAACCCTTCACCAGCTCCCACGCTTCATCGAGCGCCTTCTGGTCATAAAGAATACCCGCCCAGAAAGCCGAGAGCGCACACAGGCTCGGTTGCGGTCCCGCATCGGCCCCGCGCATCTCGAGGAAAGTCTTGAGCCGTACTTCCGGGAAGATGGTCGAGATATGATCGTCGAAATCATCCATCGCCGGTTTCTCGCCCGGCAGCACAGACAGCTTGCCCGCCATGAAGTCGCGGAACGACAGGCCGGAAGCGTCGATATACTTGCCATCGCGCCGTACGAAATACATCGGCACGTCGAGCGCGTAGTCCACATACCGCTCGAACCCGAAGCCTTCCTCGAAGGCAAACGGCAGCATGCCCGAACGATCCGGATCCGTATCCGTCCACACATGCGAGCGATAGGACTGGAAGCCGTTGACGCGCCCCTCTGCAAATGGCGAGTTCGCAAACAGCGCGGTGGCGATGGGCTGAAGCGCGAGGCTCACCCGCATCTTCTTCACCATGTCCGCCTCCGAACCGAAATCGAGGTTCGACTGCACCGTGCACGAGCGGAACATCATCTGCCGCCCAAGCCGGCCGACCTTCTCCATATACGCCTTCATGATGGCGTAGCGGCCCTTCGGCATCATCGGCGTTTCATCGAACGACCAGATCGGCGAGAAGCCCAGCCCGAGGAACTCAACGCCCATCGGCTCGGCGACAGCGCGCGTCTCCTTCAGGTGCTGCGTGATCTCGCTGCACGTCTCGTGGATCGTCTCCAGCGGCGCGCCGGAGAGTTCGAACTGTCCGCCCGGCTCGAGCGAAAGGCTGGCCCCATCCCGCTTGCCGCCGATGATGTAGTCACCCTCAAGTATCGGCTGCCAGCCGAACTGCTTGGACATGCCCTGCAGCAGCGCACGCACCGACGCCTTGCCCTCGTACGGCAGCGGCTTCAGCGTCTTCTCGATGAAGCCGAACTTCTCGTGCTCGGTGCCGATGCGCCAATCCGTCGACGGCTTCGAGCCGGATTCCAAGCGTTCGACCAATTGGCGCTTGTTGCGAATACGTGGTGCGGACTCGTCTACGTCGCGAGTAGGCGTGGTCATGCGCGAATCCGTCCGGGGCTGGTCCTCACCAGCCAGATAGGTAGTCGGGCCTATGCTCGCCAGCTTCCTGCGTCAAATGTTCGATTAGAGGAGGAAAACTATCCGGATGAAGAGTCAGGCTCTCCAGTCGCCTGCCACCGATTGGTAGATTGTCAATGCAGCCACAGCCGCCGTTTCCGCCCTCAGGATTCGCGGCCCCAGACCCACCGGCCTGACATAGGGCAGTTCCCGAAGCCGTTTGCGCTCCACAGGCGAAAAGCCGCCCTCCGGCCCAATGAGAATCGCCACCGGCTTGCCCCTCAGTTCCGCCACGACGTCCGCAATCGCCGGCGCTCTTCCAGCCTCTCCGCCCCAAGGCTTCTCGCCATCGTCCCCAGCCTCATCCGCATAGATCAGCGTGCGGCTGGCATCCCACGCCCAGGAAGCGAGCCGCCCTGCCAGCTTCTCCGCCTCGCGCACCACGGGAACGTCCAGCCGCTCCGTCTGCTCCGCCGCCTCGATCGCAATCCGCTGCAGCCGATCCACCCGCACCACATCGGCATCCGACCGCTCGGTCAGCGTGGGGTGCAGCTCAGCAACCCCCAGCTCCACCGCCTTCTCGACCAGAAAATCCGTCCGCGCCTTCTTGAGCGGCGAAAACATCAGCCACAGATCTGGCACCCGATGCTGCTCCCGCATCCTCGTCTTGAGCTTGATTATGGCCGCGGACTTCGTCCCCTCTCCAATCTCGGCGTCAAACTCCCCATCTCGCCCGTTGAACACGCGCACAGGCGCTCCGGGGCCGAGCCGCATGACACGGATGAGATAATGGGATTGATCCGCATCGAGGGTGATATCTTCCCCCTCGCCAAGGTCGGGGGCGACATACAGCCGGGGTGTCGCGCTCATATCCCTGCGCTATATGGGGCCGCTATCCTGCGCAAGGGCGCCAAAAGTCCCTGGAGTTGAGGACCTCGTGAGCGAAGCAGCCAGCCCTCCCGCATCGCCCGCAGACGCCGTCCGCGGCAGCTGGGTCGAACGCGCCCCCGCTTTCGCCCGCCCCTACCTCCAGCTCTCACGCTACGACAGGCCGGCAGGCTTCTGGCTCCTCGGCCTCCCCTGCTTCATTGGTCTGGCGCTGGCCAGAAACTCCGGCGGATTCGTTTCGTCGGACGTACAATTGGGAGTCCTGTTCGCCATCGGCACGCTCGCCATGCGCGGCGCAGGCTGCACCTACAACGACATTCTCGACCGCGACATCGACGCCAAGGTCGCCCGCACTGCCCTGCGCCCGCTGCCTTCGGGCGCTGTCTCGCTCAAACAGGCCTGGGCATGGCTCCTCGCGCAATGCCTCGTCGGCCTCGCCGTGCTGTTGATGTTGCCGGACTTCGCCAAGCTCGTGGCCCTCGGCTCGATCCCGATGGTGGCGCTCTACCCGCTGACGAAGCGCATCACCTGGTGGCCGCAGGTCTGGCTCGGCCTCACCTTCAACTGGGGCGTGCTCGTCGCCGCCGCCGCAGCGCGCGAAACAATCGCCATCGCCGACTTCGTCCTCTACGGCGCTCTCATCCTCTGGACGCTCGGCTACGACACCATCTACGCCATCCAGGACCGTGAGGACGACGCGCTGATCGGTGTGCGCTCCACCGCCCGCCGCTTCGGCAAGCAGATCAGGCCTGCCATCGGCGCCATCTACGGCTTCTGCATCGCCGCCAGCGCCGCAGCCGGATACCTCGCCGCCGGATGGATGGGCGCCCTCGCCACGATCCTCTTCGCCCTCCATCTGATCCAGCAGGCGATCCGCCTAGATCCCGACAACGGCCTTCTCGCCCTGCGTCTTTTTCGCGCAAACCGCGACGCAGGCATCCTCCTGTTCATTAGCTGGGCCTTTACCGCGACCTTCCAACAGATAGGTTGACCTTGCTGAACTAGGGGAAGACGGAATCAACATGAGTGAAGCTCAAGCCTCTACCGCTGCTCCGAAGCGGAAAATTCCGCCCGCGGCCCTCATCGGCGGCGCCGTCGCGATCGGCGCCGCGCTGCTCGTGATCTTCATGGGCGGCGGCGGCAAGACGAAAGAACCGCCCCCGATGGAACTCGGCCCTGACATGGCCGCGATCCTCTCCCTGCCCGCCTAACTTCGCCGCGCGCGGAAGAACGCCTTCAACAGATCCGACGACGCCTCGCTCAAGAGACCCCCATCCACCTGTGGGCTCGAATGGCACGTCGCCTGCTCAAAGAACCGCACGCCATTGAGGACAGCGCCGCCCTTCTCATCGCTCGCCCCGAACACCAGCCGTGAAATCCGCGCATGCGAGATCGCCCCCGCGCACATCGCGCACGGCTCCAGCGTCACGTACAGCGTCAGCCCCGGCAGCCGATAATTGCGCAAGCCCGCCGAGGCGGCGCGCAGCGCCAGTATCTCGGCATGGGCCGTGGGATCGTGAAACGCGATCGGATGGTTGTGCGCCTCGGCGACAATCCTGCCCGTTCCCTGATCCGCAATCACCGCCCCGATCGGCGCCTCGCCGGCATCAGCCGCCTGCCGCGCCAGCTCTAACGCCCGCGTCATCATGCGCAGGTCGAATTCCTCGAGCGACTCTTCAGTTTGTTCCGGGGCAGCGTCCATGCCGCCCCTTAGCATGTCCCGCCACCGATGCTAGACGGACGCACATGCGCATAGTCGGCGGAAAATTCAGGGGACGCGCCATCAAGGCGCCGGAGGGACGCGAAACGCGGCCAACCTCCGACCGCGCTCGAGAGTCGATCTTCAACGTCCTTGCCCACGCCAGCTGGGCCCCAAGCCTCGAAGGCGCCCGCGTGATCGACGCCTTCGCTGGCTCCGGCGCGCTGGGCTTCGAGGCGATCTCCCGAGGCGCCGCCTTCTGCCTGTTCGTCGAGACCGAGAGCGCCGCCCGCGGCTGCATCCGCGACAATATCGAGGCGTTCCAGCTCTTCGGCATCACCCGCATCCACCGCCGCTCGGCGACGGACCTGGGCCCCAAACCTGCCGGCCTAGGCCAGCCCTTCGACCTCGTCTTCCTCGACCCGCCCTACGCCTACAACCTGGTGCCGCCCGCTCTAGATCAGCTGATCACCGGCGCCTGGATCACGCCCGGCGCGCTCGCCGTCGCCGAGACTTCCGCCGGAGAAGACGCGCCCGTCACGCCCGGCTGGGAACTCCTCGACGAGCGCCTCTACGGCGCCGCCCGCGTGTCCTTCCTGCGCGCAAACAGCTGACGCTTCGGAAACGGCGCCAGCGGCGACAACACGAACGCCAGCAGCAACACCATCATCGCCACATCGTAGGGTGCGCCCTTCATCAGCTCGCTCACCGGGCTCAGATAGAGCGGCGTGCTCGTCATCGAGTCATTCGTCCCTGCGACCATGAAGCCGAGGAAGTTGTTTGCCGTGTGCATCCCCATCCCTGCCGAAATGCTCCCCGTCCGCCACACCGTCACAGCCGCAATCAGTCCGAACAGCACGGTAACTGTCACATAGTAAGCGCTGTATTCGGCGAACGACCCGTTCGCATAGTGCAGTGCGCCGAATGCAAACGCCGGCAGCAAACCCCAAACCAGCGGATGGCGAAACCGCCCCGCCAGATGCTGCATGATATAGCCGCGGAACACGAGCTCCTCGCCCGACGACTGCAGGAACAGCAGCACGATCATGGGCAACAGGAAGATCAGCCACGTCGTGATCGAGATATCGTTCCGGTAGGCCCCGCCATTCATCCCCGCGAGCTGATAGACACCCATGGAGATCACGGCGTAGCCGATGATGATCGCCACGCCGATGCCGAATTCCTTCCAGCGTATGCGCCCCTCAGCCGAGAACAGGGACTCCACCTTCTGCCCCTTGTGCAGCAGCCGCAACGCCAGCGCGACGCCCAGCCACATCCCGATGAACGTCGAGAGCATGAGCAGCACGATGACGGGTGTAGCGCCTGTCGAGAGCTGGTCGGTGACCGTCCGCACATCCTGCCGCCACAGCGCGATGGCCACGACGCCGTAGATCACCATCACCAATATGGTCCACAGGATCCAGACAACCGCTATGACCAGCACGCCAACCAGCGTCCGCCACAACTGCGTCCGTGGCTGCGCGCCGTCTACCCACGCCTCGAAACGGGCCGAGCCTTTCGCAGGCGCGCCATCGGCAAGCGCTTCAGTTTCCGGGAGCTCGCTCATTCGGGCAACAGGATGGTTGCGCCGGTCGTCTTGCGACCCTCCAGCGCTCGATGCGCTTCGGCGGCATCCTTCAGCGCAAAGCGCTGGCGCACATCGGCCTTAACCGCGCCCGATCGCATCGCGCCCCACAGAGCCGCAGCGCCACGTTCAAGATCTGCCCGGCTCGTCGTGAAGTTCCCCAGCGTCGGCCGCGTCATGATCAGCGACCCGCCTTGCTGCAGTCGCAACGGCGCAATCGGATCGGCAGGGCCAGACGCATTGCCGTAAGTGATGAACCATCCGCGTGGCGCCAACGACTTCAGGCTGGCCTCCGCAGACGTCTTGCCCACGCTGTCATAGACGGCGGCCACACCTTTGCCTCCGTTCAGCTCCTTCACGCGCTTGGGCACATCCTCGCTCGCGAGGATCGTCTCCCAGCAGCCATACTCCTGCGCCAGCTTCGCCTTCTCCGCCGTCGACACCACGCCAATCACCCGCGCGCCCAGCGCATTCGCCCACGGCACCAGGATAGACCCGACGCCGCCCGCAGCCGCCCACACCAGGATCGTCTCGCCGGGCTGCACGCGCCTGATCTCGAAGATCAGCATCCACGCCGTCTGCCCCTTCAGAAACACCGCCGCCGCATCCTCGTCCTTCACCGCATCCGGGATCCTCACCAGCCTGTCCGCCGGAGCATTGCGGTGCGTCGCATAGGCGCCGGTCAGGCCGTTGTAGACCACCCTGTCACCCACCCTCACCCCATCCACTCCCCCGCCCACTGCCTCCACCACGCCCGCGCCCTCCTCCCCCAGCACTCCCGGCATAGCCACCGGATAGAGTCCCGTGCGCTTGTAGACGTCGATGAAGTTGAGCCCGATGGCCGTTTGCCGCAGGCGAACCTGCCCCGGCCCGGGCTCGGGCAAATCCACGCTTTCAAAGCGCATTTCCTCCGGCCCACCCGCCTTGTGGATGCGTATGACGTTGGCTGTGGGCATGAGCGGTTCCCGGGTTGCGGTGTGGCTTCGGACTCATGTCTAACGTGCCTGATGGAGATCGGCGAGATCATCTGCGGGGTAGATGAGGCCGGCCGCGGCCCCCTTGCCGGCCCGGTCGTCGCGGCAGCCGTCATTCTCGACAAGAAACGTCGGATCAACGGCCTCAATGACTCAAAGCAACTGACCGAGGAACGCCGCGACATCCTCGCCATCCGCATCCGGGAACGCGCCATCGCCTGGGGCATCGGCGTCGCCACGGTGGAAGAGATCGACACGGTCAATATCCGCCAGGCCAACTTCCTCGCCATGCGCCGCGCCTTCGACCAGCTCGGCGTCAAACCGACCCATGTTCTGGTCGACGGCAACGATCCCCCGCCCATCCCCTGCAAGCTCACCTGCATCATCGGGGGCGACGCTCTGGAGGCCTGCATCTCCGCTGCCTCCATCCTCGCCAAGACCCACCGCGACGCGATCATGGTCGAGATGTGCGCGAGGTATCCCGGCTACGGCTTCTCCCAGCATAAGGGCTACAGCGTCGCCGCCCACCTCGACGCCCTCAAGCGCCTCGGCCCCAGCCCGATCCACCGCCGCAGCTTCCGCCCCGTGCGCGAAGCGTTGGGGCTAGTCGACGATATGGTGATGGCGGCGCAGCTGCCGCTGCCGGGCGTGGCGGCTGATTGAGCTTCGGTTCGAGGCAGGACGTCACTATTTGACTCTTCATCTTGCGCCGCCATCCGGTTGTTGTATTTAGTAGCAATCGATGTTGGGGGATGTTCATGCCAGTCTATTACGCTGTTGGATCCGCTTTGCTTGACGATGCGGAGTACGCGGATTTCGAACAAGTCGTCTTTCGCAAAGGCCTTCAGAAATCAATCACGTTCTCCACGGGTGTCCTCGAGGCCGAGGCCAAGTCAACTTTCCTTACCGATTCAGGACCGGTCGATTTTGTCGACATTCAATTCGGCAAGCCGCTGACCGTGGAAATTCGCTATGTCTATCCCGGCCGTTTTCCGAAGCCGGGCTTGTTCGACAAGAGCAAGGACTTGCTGGTCACGTCGGCCATGAAGAGTATCGCGTCGTTCAACAAGGCGCCGAGAGCTGTCAACTTCCTCGTCAAGGATGTCGTCGCGCGCGAGGGCCACGGGATGGTGGCGGCGACCGACGATGGAACCCCGCTCGTTTTCTATAGCCCGGCGGTGGACATGTATAACTCCGTGCTCACTCTTGAGTTCGGCTTCCGCGACTTCGATCCGGCTGTTTTCAAGTTTCTCAGCGATGCACTGAAGTCAGCAGCAGGCGTGCCGATATTCGCGACGTCGTCCTTCCAGCTCACGTTTGCAAGCTCCGTCGTTACCCTTGCCGGAGACGTCGGAAAGGCGATCTTCGAGAAGCCCCCGACATTCAAGGCGTCCGAGCCCATCCAGTTCCTCCGGCCCGGAAGCTCGGTTTCACGCGCCGGATTCCGCCTGGTCACACAAACAGAGGCCGATTACGCCGTACTCAAGGCCTACGAAGTCCACGAGTCAGGAAAGCTGATCGACAAGAACGGCGCCGCGTACCAAGGCGATATTCCATACATGGTGATCAGCATGGATGGACGGGCAAACGACTCCTACAAGGATTTCACCCCAACCGCCGCGAGCGCTGCGTTGCTGGAAGACTACTTCGCTATCCGTGAGCAGGGCGTCGCCGAACTGGGTGCGCTGAAGCGTGCGCTCGAACTGTACAACGACTATCGCCAGCACAAGAGGGTTGAAGAACTGGACGAGGCCGAAAAGGCGATCACGGACAAGACTTCGGATGCCTACAAGGAAAATCGCAAACAGCGTGACGCAGCCGCCGCAAACATCGTCACCAAGGAGCTGAAGGTACCGTAGGCCGCCCGCTCCTCGCCGGATCAGCGCCGCCCGAACAGCTTCTCGATATCCGCCAGCTTCAGCTCGACATAGGTCGGTCGGCCGTGGTTGCACTGGCCGGAGTGGGGCGTCACTTCCATCTGGCGCAGCAGGGCGTTCATCTCCTCCGCCGTCAGCCTGCGCCCTGCCCGCACCGAGCCGCGGCAGGCCATGTTGCCCATCACGTCCTCGAACTTCTCCTTCAACGACAGGCCCGCTTCATACTCGGCGAAATCATCCGCCAGATCGCGGATCAGGCCCTTCACATCCATCGGCCCGAACAGCGCCGGCGTCGCGCGCACCGCGATGGCCCCGCGCCCAAACGGCTCGATCTCCAGTCCCATCGCGCCAAGATCATCGGCGCGCGCCAGCACGGCGCCCGCCTCTTCCTCCGACAGCTCCACGATCTCCGGGATCAGCAGCGCCTGGCGCTTGACGCCATTGCCCGCCATCTCCGCCTTCATGCGCTCATACACCAGCCGCTCGTGCGCCGCATGCTGGTCGACGATGACCATGCCGTCCGCCGTCTGCGCGATGATGTACGTCTCGTGCACCTGCGCCCGCGCCACGCCCAGCGGCGGCGTATCAGATTGCGGCTCGGGCGTGGGCTCCACCCGCGCCGATGACGGCATCGCATCGAACGCCGCCGTGCGCGGTTCCGAAACGCCATAGTCGAACGGTGCATAGTCCGGTTCAGATCCGACAGGCCGCGCCGGCGACCAGCGCGCCTGTTGCTGTCCCCACGGGAGTGCGGGGGCCACATGCGCCGTCGCCGCGCCCAGAGCCGCGCCCGCCACCGTCGTGCTCGCGCGATGCCCCGCTGCCGCCAAAGCGTGACGCAGCGCGCCGATCATCAGCCCGCGGACATTGGCGGCATCGCGGAAGCGAACCTCCGTCTTCGCCGGATGGACGTTCACATCGACCAGCGTCGGATCGAGATCGAGAAACAGCACCGCCATCGGATGCCGGTCGCGCGCCAGGAAATCCTGGTAGGCCGCGCGGATCACGCCGACCATCAGCCTGTCCTTCACCGGACGGCCATTGACGAACAGATACTGGTGCTGCGCCGAGCCGCGGTTGAACGTCGGCAGTCCCGCAAAGCCGGAAACGCGCACGCCTTCCCGCTCCGCATCGATCTCGACGGCGTTCTCGCGGAACTCCTTGCCGAGGACGGCCCCGAGCCGCTTCAGCCGCGCCGATGACGCCGCGCCCTGCTCCGCCTGCAGCTTGATGACCGCGCGCTCTTCCGTCTCGAGGTGGAAGGACACATCCGGCCGCGCCAGCGCCAGCCTGCGCACGGCATCGGCAATCGCCTGCGCCTCCGCCCGCTCCGTCTTCATGAATTTCAGCCGCGCCGGCGTGGCGTAGAAAATGTCCTTCACGTCCACGCGCGTGCCCGAGACCGCCAGCCCGCTCCACGCCGCCGGGCGCGGGCCATCAACGCGCCCGCCATCCACCCCGATCTCGAACGCCGCATCTGAGTCCTTCGACCGCGACAGGATCGCTAGCCGCGACACCGATCCGATCGACGGTAGCGCCTCGCCGCGGAAGCCCATGGTGCGGATGTCGAGCAGGTCCACCTCGCCGTCATCGCCTGCCGCCAGCTTGGACGTGGCATGCCGTTCGATAGCGAGCGGCAGTTCCTCTGAGCTCATCCCGTGGCCGTCATCCTCGACCATCAGGCGCGTCAGCCCGCCACCCTCGATCCGCACGCGGATGGAGCGCGCGCCGGCATCCAGCGCATTCTCGATCAGCTCTTTCGCCGCGGCAGCCGGACGCTCCACCACCTCGCCCGCGGCAATGCGGTTCACCGTCTCCGGCGGCAGTCGCCGGATACTCGCCCGCACAGTTTTGGCGGGAGGGCTGAGGGATGATTCGGCCATGACGGAACCTACGCCCGCCCTGACGGACAACGAAGCTGGAAAGGCGGGCGAACAGTCCGCCGCTGTTGAAAAAGCCTTGCTAGCTGTGGGCGGAAACACCCAGCCGCAGAAGGAGGCTTGCGAGGGTCGTGTAATGATAGAGCGGCAATGTCAGCGTCCAAGCGTCGGTTGCCGTTTCTATCCTCAACTGGACGGGTTCGCGCGGGGCCTTTTGGGCAAGCATCAGCCCGCGCAGGGGCAGAAAACTGACGCCGGTTAGTTCATCAAATCTGGCTTGCCACGGCGCCTCGCCAGTGAATGCCAATCCGCGCTCGTGTATGTCGAGCGTGGTTGGCGGCGAGAACCTGAATACGCTTGCCGCAAGATCGGCAGATAAATTGTCCTCGATCCATGCGCCGAGGCCAGACCTGACCGAGGCGCCCAGCTGTCTTCGAAACCAATCGGCGTCTCGCTGACGAAGCATGCGGCCCATCCCGTGACGCCTACTTCGGCTGGCCGACCATCACGAAGGTGAAGTTCTCGGGCTTCATGTACGTGGCGGCCACGCGCTTCATGTCGTCCAGCGTCACGGCGTTGATCAGGTCGTTGCGGGTCGCGACATAGTCGACGCCGAGGTCGTCCTGCCGGAAGCCCATCAGGTTCTTCGCGATCTTGGCGTTGCTATCGAAATTCAGCGGGAAAGCGCCGGTGAGATACGCTTTGGCGTCGTCGAGTTCCTTCTGCGTCGGCCCCTCGGCGCCCAGCTTGGCGATGTGCTCCTTGATCAGGCGCACCACTTCGTTTGCGCTTTCGTTCTTGGTCGAGCTTGAGCCGCTCCAGCGCCAGAAATGCGGCTGCGTCACCAGGCCCGTGCCAATGCCGTAGGTCAGCCCTTTCTTCTCGCGGATATCGTCGGTGAGCCGCGAGGAAAATCCGCCGCCGCCGAGGATGTAGTTGAGCGTGAATGCCGCATAGAAATCGGGATCCGTCCGCTTGAGGCCCGGTCCCGAGAACGTCACCAGCGTCTGCGGGATCGGCAATTGTTTCACGACCGGCTCCACCGGTGCCGGCTTGGGCTCAGCATCGGTAACGGTCGGCAGCGTCGAGGTGGCAGGCAGACTGCCGAACGCCTGGTCCAGCTTGGGCTTGAGTTCCTCCGCCGTGATGTCGCCGACCACAACGACGATCAGCCGGTCCTTGGTCATCATTGCGTTCTTGAAGTTGACCACGTCATCCCGCGTGATCGTCGCTACCGTCTCCGGCGTCGCATAGCGTGCGTAAGGATGCCCCGGGATCGTGGCCGCCAGCATCGCTCGGTTGGCAATTGTGCGCGGCTCCGTCTCCGCCTCGCGCAGGTCGATCGTGTATTCGGCCTTGGCTCGGTCAATCGGTTGCTGGTCGAAGCGCGGCTCGGCGAAGGCGAGGCGCATCATCTCGAACGAGTCGTTCGCCGTCTCTTTCAACGTGGACATGCTGCAGCTGGTCCAGTCCGTCCAGACGGGGCAGCCAAAGCCCATGTTGAGATCTTCCATCCGCGCGCCATACGCCGTGGTGTCGAGGTCGCCTGCCCCCTCGTTCATCATGTAGCCCAGCACCCAGCCGAGCCCGTCCTTGCCTTGCGGCTCGATCGACGCCCCGCCCTTCCAGGCCATCTCGACAGCGATGATCGGAACGAAACTCTCCGACACCAGCCACGCCGTCACGCCGCCCGGCGACGTCACGACCTGAATGTCCGCCAGCGCGGAGGTATCCTTCTTCACTTCCGCCGGCGCCGCCGGCGCCTTGTCGCACGCGCCCAGCGCCAGCAGCGCAAACGATGCGGCGACAAGCAGCCTCCGCATCACCTGCCACCCGGCAGCAGGTTGCCGTCGACATAGTTGACGCCGGTCATGTATTTCTTCACCGCGGCCTTCACCTGATCCACCGTCACGGCGTTGACGCGGTCATTGCTCGCCTCGATCCATTCGACCGGCCTGCCCGCCGCGAGCAGCGATCCGTACCATTCCGCCATGGTCATCTGGTTGTCGCGCGCGAACGTGTCCGCGGCGATCAGCATCTTCTTGGCCCGCTTCACCTCGTCCTCGGTCGGGCCTTCCTTTACGAACCTGTCGGTGACGGCCAGCGTCTCCTTCCGGATCTCATCAAGCGAAACGCCGCCGCCCGGCGACGCCGATACGCCGATCATCCCGCGCGCCTGAGACTCCGAGGAATAGGCCGAGGCCGTGACGGCTTTGCCCGGCTCGACCAGTTCGCGATACAGCCGGCTCGTCCGCCCGCCTCCGAGGATTTCCATCCCCACCGTCAACGCTTCGGAATCCGGATTGCCGACCTCGACGCCTAGCCATTGCCGCATCCAGTCCGGCTGACGAACCTTGGGATCGGAGTGCGAGACCGTGACGCTCTTTGCGATCGGCTTTACCGCCGGCCATGCGCGTACGTGCAGGTCGCCGCGCTTCGGGATCGGCCCGTAGATTTCCTTGGCGAGCGGCTCGAGTTCCTTGGCCGTGATGTCGCCGGCCACCACCAGGATCGCATTCTCCGGCCCGTACCAGTCGTGATACCAGTCGCGCGCATCCTGTGGGCTGAGCTTCTCGACCTCGGACATGTAACCGATCACCGGGATCGCATAAGGATGCCCGGCATACATCGCGGCCTGGATCTTCTCGTACAGCAGCGAACCCGGGTTGCTGTCGACGCTCTGGCGCCGCTCCTCCTGCACCACGGCGCGCTCGGGAATGACTTCGCTGTCCTCGAGCTTGAGATGCTGCATCCGGTCGGCTTCCATCGCCATCATCTGGGGAAGCCGGTCCTTGGCGACGCGGAAATGGTA
>DASYKO010000030.1:0-3323 GCA_035995285.1 Hyphomonadaceae bacterium
GGCAAGGCCGTGGTCAGCGCCAACAAGGCGCTGATTGCCGAGCATGGCATCGAGATCGCAGGCCTCGCCGAGAAGCACAACGCGCACCTGCTGTTCGAAGCGGCAGTGGCGGGTGCGATCCCGATCGTGCGGGCGGTCAAGAACTCGCTGTCTGGCGTGATCGTGAGCCGGGTGTCAGGCATCCTCAACGGCACGTGCAACTACATCCTCTCCGAGATGTTGCGTACCGGCGCCGCCTACGAAACCGTGCTCGCCGAGGCGCAGCGGCTTGGTTATGCCGAGAGCGACCCCTTCCTGGACGTGTCCGGCGGCGACGCCGCGCACAAGGTGCTGATCCTGGCTGCGATCGCGTTCGGCGCGCAGCCGGCGTTCGATCAGGTGCAGGTTGAAGGCATCGACAAGATCGAGGCGATGGACATCGCCCTCGCCAACAAGTTCGACTACCGCATCAAGCTCGTCGCCGAGGCTTTCCGCGCCAAGGATGGCGTTCGTTGCCGCGTGGCGCCCGTGCTCGTCCAGAAGGAGCATCCGCTAGCGCAGGTGAACGGTCCGCTCAACGCCGTTGTGGTCGAGGGCGAGCCTGTAGGCCGCCTTACCTTCACAGGCCCCGGCGCCGGCGCTGGCCCCACGGCGGCAGCCGTCATGGGCGATCTCGCGCGGCTCTTTGAAGGTCCGGCTACTCCGCCGCTGGGCAAGCCTTCGAGCGAACTCGCCGCGCTGATCACACTAGCCAAGGGACAAGCCGACCAGGGCTCGTTCTTCATCGGCGCCAAGCTGGCAGACAAGCCCGGCGTGTTCGCCGCGCTGACCGAAGAGCTGGCCGAGGCCGGCGTCTCGATCGACAAGCTGATCCAGGAATCCGCCGGCGACACCGGCGCAGCCCCAGTCGCCATCATGACCCACCCCTGCCCACGCGCGTCGGTGGAAAAGGCGCTCGCCAAGATCGGCGCGCTCAAAATCACGGCGGATACGCCAAGGCTGCTGCGCATCGAAACGCGGGCGTAGGGTGTATGAAGGGCAAAGCCCGAAATGCACCATCTCGCCGCATGGACCATGGTGCATTCCGGCCTCCGGCCTTCATGCACCCTACGATTGCTCTGCTATTTGCGCTGGCTGGCTGCACGAGCACGCCTGCGGAAACGGACCGCTCCGGCTTTGTCGATGCCGCGCAGGTGGTACCGGGCCTCATCGTGGACATGCGCTATTTCGGCTCCGAGAATTTCCTTGGCCGCCCTGTTGCCGGATACGAAGCGCCGGCGTGCCTCGTGACGAAGGAGACTGCGGCGGCGCTGGCGAACGCCCAGAAAAAGCTGGCGGCATCCGGGCTCGGGCTCAAGGTGTTCGACTGCTATCGCCCGAGGCGCGCCGTGGCTGACTTTGTGGCGTGGGCGAAGGATCTGTCTGACCAGCAGCGCAAGGCGCAGCATTATCCCGATGTCGACAAGTCGAGGCTGTTCGAGCTCGGCTACATCGCCGAACGCTCCGGCCATTCGCGCGGCTCGACGCTGGACCTGACGCTGATCGACAAGACGACGGGCGCGGAGATCGACATGGGCAGCCCTTATGACCTGTTCGATCCGAAATCGTGGCCGAGCGATACAAGTGTTTCTCCGACGGCGCAGGCGAACCGGATGCGGCTTCAGGGCGTGATGACGGGGAACGGGTTCCGTCCACTCAAGGAGGAATGGTGGCATTTCACGCTCGAGCGCGAGCCTTATCCTGAGACATATTTTGATTTCCCCGTGAAACGCTGAACTTCGCAGGCGCCGCTAATATCATCCCGGCATAAGCTTTGGCCCAATCCTCGCTTTTGGCGGGATGGCGGGCCGGATCGTGCGGGTATAGATAGCGAGACAGAGCCGGCGGGAAGGAACCACCGGCCTTTGGGAGAGATGGCGATGAAGACATCCTGGATGATTGCTGCGGCGTTCGCCGGCATCGTTGCCGGTGGTTGCGCTTCTGACGGAGAGCTGGCCGGCGCGCCGAAGCTGCCGACCTACACGGCAACGCTTGCGCCGGGCGCCGGCATCACATCGACGGGCAAGGGAACGGGTACGTTCACTTACGACGCGGCGAGCCACACGCTGAACTACAATGTCGCGTATTCCGGACTTACCGGCCCCGCGACTGCCGCACACATCCACGGCCCCGCCGATCCGGGCGCTAATGCTCCGCCGGTTGTGCCCTTCGCCAGCGCCGCCAGCCCGATCACCGGCACAGCGACGCTGACGGATGCCCAGGCAGCCGACCTCGCTGCGGGCAAGTGGTATGTCAACGTCCACACCGCGGCCAACAAGGGCGGAGAGATCCGCGGCCAGATCGTCAAGAAGTAGCCCTGCCGCTACGGACGGATTGAAACGCCCGATTGGCGGGTCCACGGTGTCTCCAAACGGGAGACATCGATGAAAGACCTCGAAGGCCGCGTTGCGCTGGTGACCGGCGGCGCGCGTGGTATCGGCGCGGCCTGTGCGCAGGCCCTCGCCGAGGCTGGCGCGAAGGTGGTGATCGCCGATATCGGCGATGGCAATGCCACGGCCTCGGGCGTCGGCGGCGCCTATGTGAAGCACGACGTGACCAGCGAAGAGAGCTGGATCGCCGCCGTGGCGCTCGCGAAGAAGACGTTCGGCGGGCTCGACATCCTGGTCAACAATGCCGGCATCTTCTTCGTGAAGCCGATCGTGGCGACGACGCTGGAGGAGTTCCGGCGCATGCAGCAGATCAATGTCGAAGGCGTGTTCCTGGGCATGAAGCATTCGATCCCGGCCATCGCCGAGCGCTCCAAGCTGTGGAAGGGCGGCGGCGCGATCGTGAATGTGTCGTCGGTAGCCGGGCTGGTCGGCGCGCCGATGCTGATCGCGTACAACGCATCGAAGGGCGCGGTACGCCTGATGACCAAGTCGGCGGCGTTGGAATGCGCTCAAGCCGGCTTCCAGATCCGTGTGAACTCCGTCCACCCCGGCATTATCGACACCGACATGATGGGCCAGATGGTCGACGCAGTCGTAGCGGGAGGCGAGACCCGCGAGAATGCGCGCCAGCGCTATGCCGATCGTCATCCGCTGCGCAGGCTGGGCGAGGCAAAGGATGTGGCCAACGCCGTGGTGTTCCTGTCGTCCGACAAGTCCGGCTTCATGACGGGCTCGGAAGTCGTGGTCGATGGCGGGATGACGGCGGCCTAGGTCCTGACGTGACCCCCTGAAATTCCTCCAGAGATGGCTAGAGTCCGACCCAAGGAAGGGACGGACGGAAAATGAAGAAGTCACGGTTCACGGAAGAGCAGATCATCGCGATCCTGCGGGAGCACGAGGCGGGTGTTGCGACGG
>DASYKO010000031.1:0-12094 GCA_035995285.1 Hyphomonadaceae bacterium
CGGCTTCATCCAGCCTGAGCAAGGCGGCACCGATGTGTTCGTGCACATCTCTGCTGTCCAGCGCGCGGGCCTCGCCGGCCTCAACGAAGGCCAGCGAGTGAGCTTCGAGCTCGAAAAGGACAAGCGCTCCGGCAAGATGGCCGCGACGCAGATCCAGACCCTCTAAACAGGCCGCGCTCAACCACGCGCACAAACTTCTGAAACGGGCCGGCTTGATCAGCCGGCCCGTTTTTCATTGAGGGTGCGTGTGGCCTGGCGAGTCCGGCGCGAGCCGCCCTCGTGGTTCGACGGGCGCTTGCACAGCTTCGCAGCGCAAGCTGCTCACCATGAGGGGCTCCCTCGGAGTTCAGCGAAATCTCACGAAGCCCTCATGGTGAGCAGCGAGCGAAGCTCGCGTCCGTCGAACCACGAGGGCGGGCTCACGAACCGGAGTTGTCTTCGTCCACCAGTTGACGTGCTTTCAGCTGCGCGGCGATCGGCGTGCCCGCGCGCACGAACACGCGTGTCACGCTTTTGCCCAGACGCTCCAGCGCCTGCTCGAAGCTCTCATCGCGCTTCAAATCGAACTCGGCATCGTAGCTTGCCGCATCTGCATCGATAGCAAGCCAGGGGCGGCCGGTGGCGACCAGCTTGAAGAAGCCGCGGTTGAGGTGTTCGGCCTCGGTGCGCATCACGCCCAGAAGCGTTTCGACGCCCGCGGCGCCGAGGCGGGAGATGCCGTGGGCTGCCAGATGGTGCGGGTCTTCGCAGGCGATGACGACACGCTTGATGCCGGCGGCGATCAGGATCTGGGAACAGGACAGAGCGCCGGTTGAGCGCGCATTGCACGGTTCGAGCGTGACATAGGCGCAAGCGTCTTTCGCCGCATCGCCTGCGGCGGCGAGGGCAAGCTCCTCGGCGTGGGGGCGGCCGCCGTTTCCGGTGGCGCCTTCGCCGACGATTCTGCCGTGTCTGACGATAACGCAGCCGACGGATGGGTTGGGCGCGGTCTTGCCGAGCTGTGCTGCGGCCAGGTCCAGCGCGCGCGACATGAAGCGCTCATCTTCCTTCGAGGGAGGATGAGCGCTTGTCGTCATCAGCCAGTCTTTCCTAGAACGCCGGCAGCGGCTTGGCGCGCGGGGCGTCGAGATAACGGGCCGCCTTCACCTTCAGCGCGCCGTCGAGATCGATGAGCAGCGGGTTGCCGGTGGGGATTTCGACTTCGGTGATCTCAGAGTCCGGCACTTCGAACAGGTGTTTCACGATCGCGCGCAGGGAGTTGCCGTGGGCGGCGATGACGATGTTCTCGCCGGCTTTCAGCTTGGGCGCGATGTCGCTCGTCCAGTAGGGCAGGACGCGGGCGAGCGTTGTCTTGAGGCTTTCGGTTTTCGGGATGGCGATACCCCGATAGCGCGGATCCTTCGACAGATCGAATTCCGAGCCCGGTTCGAGATCAGGCGGGGGGACGTCGTAGGAGCGGCGCCAGATCTTGACCTGCGCATCGCCATGCTTGGCCGCGGTCTCTTTCTTGTTGAGGCCGGTGAGGCCGCCATAGTGGCGCTCGTTGAGGCGGTAGTCTTTCGTCACGGGAAGCCAGAGCCGGTCCATCTCGCCGAGCGCGAAATAGAGCGTACGGATGGCGCGCTTCTGGACGGAGGTGTAAGCGCGAGAGAAATCAACGCCGGTGGCTTTCAGCAGCTTGCCTGAGTTGCGCGCCTCGTCTTCGCCCACAGGCGTGAGGTCGACATCCCACCAGCCGGTGAACCTGTCCTCCAGGTTCCACTGGCTCTGCCCGTGCCGCACCAGCGCCAGCTGCGCCATTCTTCGCTCCTCATGTCTGTCGGGGCGTTCTTAAGCAGGTTCAGGGGCGGGGGGGAAGAGCGGCTTGGTTAGCGCTCCTTCTCCTTGGTCGTCGGCCGGTCCTTTTCGCTGAACACATCCCCGTCGATGCCGTTGACGTGGCCGCGCTCGTCGAGGATCGCCTGGTTGTAGACGGCGGGGCCGAGGGTGCGGAGCATGAGGTCGACGATGGCTTCAGCCTTGAACTCGTTCAGGTCCTCGCCGAACTCCTTGGCGAACAGGTGCTGGAGATGCGCGATGAGGCGCGCCCGGCGGTCGGCGGGGAGATCGACCCGCACGTGATGCTCCCGCCTATTGCGGCTTCTTCGCGGAGGCCACCGCGAAATTGTCGGCGACCTGTTCGCCTGGATTGGCCTCGCGGCGCTGATAGGCGGCGAGGAGCGAGGAATAGGGCGGGGCGTACTGCCAGCCGTTCTCCGCCGTGTTGAGCTTGATCTCGAAGTGGAGGTGCAGCGTCGTCGGCGTGCCGCCGAAATCGTTCGAGACGTAGCCCACCACGTCGCCCTTCTTGACGTTCTGGTTGGTGGCGACCTTCAGCTTGGCCATGTTGAGGTGGAGATAGCGGTAGATGCGGCCGCCCGAATTGGCGCGCAGCGTGATCGAATAGGAGCCGACGTTGGAGATGACGCCGTCTTCGACGGCGACGATCTCGTAGCGCATGCGGTCTGCGGCCTTGGTCTTCACTTCGGCCTTGCAGCCATCGGGCGTGCCGACGCGGATGTCCTGGCCGAGGTGGACGCCCTTGGACGTGCACCACGGCGTGGTGGCAGTGGTCGAGCGTGTCTCGCAATAGTTGTCGCGCCAGGGGGCGGAGAAGTTGCGCACGTCGCACTGGTCGCCGCCTTTGATTCCGCCGCCATAGCGGTAGACTTGGGTCTGCGCGACAGCGGGGGCGGACTTGATCGGGAACATCAGGTCCGGGACGAGCACGTCCGCATCTTTCGCGCCGAGGCCCGAGGCGGGCGCGAGGTTGCCGGGGCGGAAGAAGTAGAAGGAGGCCTTGGCCACGGGAGGCGGCGGAGGCGGGCTGCCTGCAGGCGGGGGCGGAGGCGGCGGGCTTGGCGGCTTGGGCTCTTCGGTGGGCGGGGGCAGTGCGGGGACCGGCTGGCCGGTCGCCTCGCTCACGGGCGCGCCGTTGTCTTCGGGCACGGGCACGTTGGGGTTTTCGGGCTTGTTGTCGAAGGGCGTGCCGGCGTCGCCCGCGCCGGTGTTGGCATTGGGGTTCGGCACGGCGCCGTCGGAGGACGGGGCCTTGTCGGGATCGAGCGGGTTCACCGCATCCAGCGGCGGCGGGGGCGGAGGCGGGGCGCTCGCATCATCAGTGGATGCGATCTCGACCCAGGGCCAGAGCAGGATCGCGCCGGCGTCGCACGCCGACAGCGTGAGAACCGCAACGAGCGCGGTTGCGCCCACGGGCAGTCCCTTGCGTATCGAAGACAGTTTCATCCGGCTTCTCCCCTAACTCTTAGCGGCGCATCCAGCGCCGTACCCGCACAGTCCGTCTAGAGTCCGTCAGTCGTCAGATCACTTGGCCAACCTTATTGGGTCTGCGCCACGAAGAGGCTGTCGGCGAAGTCCCTGGCCTCTTTCTCGGTGATGCAGCTGTCGCCGCCGTCGACCTGGCGGCATTCGAAATCGATGGTGTAGCTGGCGCCGTATTTCTGGAAGGAGAGGGAGGCCGAGGCCTCGCCCGTCTGGAACTTCATCTCGTCCTTGGCGCCGGTCGCAGGCTGGCCGGAGGTGTAGGCCTTGTTCGAGCCGTTCACGATCGCGTCGTACTTGGCCAGGTGGTAGGTGGCGAAATAGCCGTCGTCGGTGACGACCGGGGGCGTCGGGCGGTCAGCGCTCTGCGCGGAGACGACGCCCGAGGGCAGCAGCATCGGCACGGGCGGCGGGCCGGAATTTCCAGCCGACTGAATGGTGACGCCCTGCACGCTGGCGGGGCGTTTGGCGAGGTCGGCGCGGGCGGCGTCCCAGTTGATCGTCGAGTTCACGGACGGCGGACCGGCCGGGGTTTGCGCCGTGGCCTGTTGATCAGCCGGCGCGCCTGCGGGCGGGGCTGCGGCCTGCGTGGGATCGGCGGCGCCCTTGTCGGTGCAGGCGGCAAGGCCGAGGCCTGCGAGGATCGCTGTGGTCAGGATCAGGGTTCTCATCATTGGCCTCTCTTAGTTATTGCCCACCGGGATGGGCTGTCAGGTTCGGCTCGGCGTAGGAAATGTCTGCGGACTTGCCCAGCTTGGCGGCGAGGTCTCGCATCGCGCCCAACTGGCCCGCGGCGCTTTCGTGCACCAGCACCAGTTCGTTGGAATAGGTGACGCGGTCAAGCTTGAGGTTGGCGAATTCCGGGCGGCGCGCCTTCAGCGCATCGAACTTGGTGCGGGCGGAGGATTTGTCCTTCCAGAAGGCGTCGACGATGTCCTTGATCTTGGCGTCGTCCTTGAACTTGACGACGATCTCCATGCTTTGCGCAAGGCCAGCAGGCGGCGCCTGGTCGAACGCCACAGTCGGGAGGGACGAGCCGGGCTTTGGCGCGGGCGCCGGAGTTGCGGTGACGGGCGGCGGGTTCACGGCGGGATCGACGGGAAGAGGAGCGGTTGCCGGGTCGGATGCGGGCGGGGTCGATGTGGCCACTGTCTCGCTGACGGCTGCGGGCAGCTCGGTCGGTGCGCTGGCGTTATCGCCGTTGAACATGGAGCCCGCGGCGATGGCGGCGACGATGGCGAGTGCGCCGGCGGCGACAGGCGCTGCGGCCTTGAACTTTGCGGCCGTGTTCGGAGCAGCGGCGGTCCCAGCCGGACTCGGCTGTGCGACAGGCGCTGGCCCTCCCTGGACTTCGGTCACGACCATACTCCCTCTCCACGGACGACGCCCATGTTACGGGCCCAAAGCCCGGACACAACGCGGCATCCCCCTCCTTTTGGCCCCTATGGACCTTAACGCCTAGTTGGCCGGTACGTTCGCCAGATTGAGCATCTTGGCGCCGCAGGGCCGGAAACACATTCCGTTGGTATCGCCTGGAATTGGCGTCGTTCCCGGATAGGCCGTACATTTGCCCGAGCACTGGCTCTGGGTGCGCGCCATGCTGGAGGCCAGGAGCTTGTCCTTCAGCTTGGAGGCTTCCAGTGACGGGAACTTCGCCTTAAGAAGCGCGAGGGCCGCCGCGACGTGCGGGGCAGCCATCGAGGTGCCGTTCTCGTAGGCGTAGTAGCAGGCCGCCACCTGTTCCTTGGGCTTGGCCGGATCGTAGCAGTTCTTCGAGTACTTGGTGGAGAGGACGCCGTCGGGGCGGCCATCGCCATCATCGTCGCGGCTCATGTCTCCGCCCGGCGCCATGATCGAGATCTTGTCGCCGAAATTGGAGTATGGCGTGAGCACGCCGCGCGCGTCATTCGCCGCAACCGAGATGACGTTGTCGCATCCCCCCGGCGCAAAGTATTTCGCATCGACGCGGGCGTTGCCGGCCGCGACGACCACGATGGCGCCACGCGCGACCGCATCGTTGATCGCCGACTGCATGGAGGCCGGGCACGGTTCAAAGAGCCCGATCGACAGGTTGATGATGTCGGCCGGATGCGAGTTCCACACCTCGGCGCCCTTGGAGTCGCGGCCCGGGATGACCCCGGCGGCCCAGCGGATGCCGTCATTGATGTCGGAGAGCTTGCCGCCGCAGCGGCCGAGCGCGCGCACCGGAACGATGGTGACGTCCCACGCCCCGCCGGCGACGCCGCTGGCGTTGTTGGTGGAGCCGACGCCGATCGTGCCCGCCACGTGAGTGCCGTGGAATGAGTCGGACGTGGTGGGATCGTTGACGTCACAGCGGTCGCCCGGATCGTTGGGGTCGGTGTCGCGCCCGTCGCCGTCATTGCCCATGGAGGGATCGTCGACCATGTCGAAGCCCGGGGCGAGGTTGGCCGAGCCCTTGATGTCGGGATGGTTCATCTGCAGCCCGGTGTCGACGATGGCGACGTTGACCGAGCGCGAGCCCTCGAGTTTCTGCTTGGTCCAGAAATCCTGGAAGCCGGCCCCGCCTGCGGACTGGCCGGCGCCTACGCCATTGCCCTTGAAATGCCACTGCAGGCCGAAGAGCGGATCGTTGGGCGTGACACCGAAGACGGTGGGCGTCGCGGGCTTGGGCTTCTTCATGAACTGGTTGGTGAAGATGAAGTCCTTCTCGACGTATTCGTAATCGCCGGTCGCCTTGAGGTCCTTGATCAGGCATTCGGTGGCGAGGGCGAGGTCGGCCTGCACGGCCTGGGTGGTGACGGCGCCGGCGCACTCTTCCTGCTTGGTGTCCTTCACCTTGGCGAAGAGCGAGCGCATGGCGGTGACCTGGCTGGGGTCGAACTTGGCGCCGAGCTGGGTCGGCTTCACGCCGAGGGTGATGCGCATCTGTCCGCCTTCTCCAGCGGTGACGACGCCGGACAGGCCGCGCTTCAGGATCCGCTGTTCGACCTTCTCACGCTGGGCGAGGGCGACATCCACCTTGAGGCGGTTGCGCGCCATCAGCATTTTCGGAACGCCTTCGGTGGCGGCGTTGCGCGAGACCGAATCGCCGATCGCCTGTGCGTTCGATGTGGTCGCCTTCATCGCCTGTTCAGCGTTGCCGCGGGCCATGCGGAGCTTTTCACGATCGAGCTTCACGCCTGTATCTTTCGACGATTCCTTGGCGGCCTGTTCGAGCGCCTTCGGAGCGACGATCGCTTGCTGGCGCATCTCGGGCGCTTCGACTTTGCGCAGTCCGGGCAGTACGCGGACGGAGAGCGTGCGGTTGGGCGCGTTCGGCGCGGGCACGGTGGTGGTCGCGGGCGGGGCTACTTCAGGCTGGGCCTCGACGACCGGCGCGCCGGCCGCCTTCTGAGAGGAATCGGTCGGTGCGGCGGCGTTGCTGTTGAGGGCGGCGGCGGCGGTGGAATCGGCTGTCGCGGGGGCAGAGGGATCAGCGGCGGCAAGATCGAAGCTCTCGGTTTCGAGCACGGGCTCGGCGATCTCTTCCTTCGGTTTCGCCACCAGCGAGCCGACAGCATAGAAGCTCTGCGTCTGCAGCAGATCGTCGAGGCTGACGGGCTGGAGTTCGATCGGCGCGGTCTGCACGCCGAACACGGCGCGTGCTTCGAGCGGAGCTGCGAGGAGAGGATCCTGCGCCGGATCGACGTCCTGGCCATTGACCTGCTTGGAGACATCGTCGGTGAGCTTGCCGAACTGGTCCAGCCGGCTCTTGATCTGGTCGCACGCCGACAGCGCCACGAGCGCGGCGCCGGCTGCAAGCAAGCTCGCAAACGCCCTCGGTGTTCTAGACTTCGCCGCCATCACCCGCCCTCACGCTGGTTCATTACCCTTGTGGGGACGCTGTTTACCATTTCGCGCGGTAAAGACGAATGCTTTGAGCGGCTCGCCTATTCGAAGAAACTCAAGGTACTGGCTGGAACGCAGACGCTCGGGAAGGCCGGTTTCACCGGCACATTACGGGATTTGGGCCTTGCGCCCCAATTGTTCCCCAAAGCGGCGCCGGGCCGCCTAACACCCGCGAAACCGCTCATGTTTTGCTGCGTTGACCAGTCGGGCGCTGTAACTGATCCGCGTCCGTAAACGAAACGTAAGACTGTGCACTGGGCGCCAGTTGCCCGGCACGGGGAATGCAGGAAGAGGACTATGGACGGCCAGTCAAACAGCAAGATTTTCACGCGAATTGTGGTGGTGGGACTGCTTGTCCTTACCTTCGCAGGCATCGCGTATGTGGCGTTCGGCTCGCAGAAGTCGCTGTTCACGGACACGAGCTATGCGCCGATCAGCGCCTACGCCGAGGCGGGCCGCTAGGGCCTCCTGCCACAACCCCCTGCCATAAGACTGCTTCACAGTAGTCAGGTTTTCACCAAGACAGCGCATTCTTATCCTCGTTGATTCGCCGGCGTGATTGCGGGGCTGGGTTAGTCCCGCTATGCCGCACCGGTGGGGAGCGAGCGGAAGATGGGCCTGTTGAACAGGTTTCAGAGACGGGGGCTGAAGCGCATCGTCGTGCTGACGGGCGCCGGCGTGTCTGCCGAAAGCGGCATGGGCACCTTCCGCGACAAGGACGGGATCTGGACACGGCACAGCCTTGACGATGTGGCGACGCCCGAGGGCTTTGCGCGCAATCCGCGGCTGGTGAACGATTTCTACAATGCGCGCCGCAGGGCGCTGCGCGACGCTCAGCCGAATGCGGCGCATGTGGCGCTGGCGAAGCTGGAGCGGTCGCTCAAGAAGATCGGCGGCGAGCTGATGCTGGTGACGCAGAACGTTGACAACCTGCATGAGAAGGCGGGCTCGAATTCGCTGCTGCACATGCATGGAGAGCTGGCGCGCGTGAAGTGCGCGGCGTGCGGCACGAAGGGCGTGTGGGACGACGATCTGTTCTCCGACACGGAATGCTGGCGCTGTGGCGCTGCGGCGCTGAGGCCGGATGTCGTGTGGTTCGGGGAGATGCCCTACGGCATGGATGCGATCAGCGAGAAAATCGGATCGTGCGATCTCTTCGCCTCGATCGGCACATCAGGCGAAGTCTATCCGGCGGCTGGCTTCGTCTATGAGGCCCAGCAGGCAGGCGCGCATACGGTGGAGCTCAACCTCGAGCCCTCCGCCAAGGCCCGTACCTTCGGCGAAGGCCGCTATGGCCCGGCGACGCAAGTGGTCGACGAGTGGGTGAGCCAACTGATCCGGAAGATCGAGGTTTAGGGCTCAGTCCTCGTCCGGCGCCTCCCTCCAGCCGGTCATGATGAGAAGGTCGTCCCGCACCTCGCCCTCGACGCAGATGGTCTTGCCGACAAGGTCCAGGAGCTGCCGGTCGCGCATGGCGTTTCCGCCGGCGCGGCGCAGCAGATATTCGCCATCCTTCGATTGGAGGATGACCGCTTCACGCTCGCTCTTGCTGCCTAGGGCATAGGGCTTGGTGACGACACGCCCGACGAGATCGCGAATCCTGGCCAAGGCGGCTCTCCAGCTTCCGGTTCCGGCGGCGGCTAGCAGTGGGCGTAAAGCTCCTTCAGCTCCACGATCTCGCCGCCGACTTCCTTGGCGACCAATAGCACGCTTTTGCGGATCCTTCGCTTTCCATTCGCAGCCGCCTTGGCGCCGGCGGGCGCAGCCTTAGCCTTCCTGCCTAGCTTGGCGGCGAACAGGATATGATACGAGGTCTTCGGGGGCTGGTAGGATGTGAGCGCCTTGGAGCGCAGCGCGCCCTTGGCGCCAAGCTTCGAGCCGACGGTGCAGGTGACGGCGTCGCCCGGATCGAGCTTCAGGCGCCTGGCTTCCTTGTCGAGCATGGCCTTGCGGGCGTGGCCCGTCTTGCTCCGCTTCATCGGCGCCTTGATGGCGCGCAGCGCGTCGCCCTCGGCGATGAGGGCGCAGCGGCGGCCGGCGCGGTCGGCGCGGCCCGCGGCCTTGGCGCGCCGGGCTGTCCTGGCTGGCGAGGGCTTGCCGCCTTCGGCGCGCGCCGCATTGGCGACGCCCGCATTCGGCGCCGCCTTGACCGGCGTGATCGAGGGATCGCCATAGAGGTTGAACTGCGCAAGCGTCTTCTGTTCGGTATAGCTCAGGGGCGCGGCCACCTTGACGAATTTCTGGCGCGCTTCGAGCGCGGCGCGCCCGATCGAAGCGCCGGCGAGGACCTTCTGGAGGAAGTACTGGCAGATCAGGTCGGCGTCGGAATTGTCCTCGGCCGGGCCGTAGGCAATCGTCGTCGAGGCAAAGACGCCGTAGGCGCCTTGCTGAAGATAGGTGTTGCAGATGCCCATGACGGGCTCTGCCGCGGTCACCCCGTAGATCTGGCCTCCATAGCAGCACTCGGCGGCCACGATCGTGCCCTCCGCGATATTGCCCGGAAGGTTCACGGACTGCATGGCGATGGGGTAGTCTTCAAAGCCCTCCGGTTCACCATAGAATTCAGGCACGGAAACGTTGCCGTGGCAGTTGATGAAATGGAAGCGTGGCGAGAGCGCGGGCTTCGTCCAGTCCGGCCCGCGCGCCGGCACGGTTTCAACCGGGGTTGAAGAACTGAAGATCGCGCTGACCGATTTCTGGGTCGATTTTTTCCAGACCTGTGCAGAGACGGCAAAGTGAGCGGGCGACGCGTTCGCCGGATGCGGCTTCCACGCCGTCGCCGACTGCAGGACGCCGAGGAGATACTCAACCGGAGGCGGCAGGTCTGGCGCATCGGGCGTGGGCAGGTCGGGCAGGCGGCGGACGACGCGTGTCGGGCCCTGAAATTGCGTCGGCTCGCGCGAGTAGGGCTGGTCGCTGGCATAGGGCAGGTCGCTCGGCGCCTGGCGGTCCGGGTCCTGGTTGCGCACATTGAGATGCAGCGGGTTCTTGAGGTCCTGGAAGGCGATGATGTCGCCCGCGCCGATCAGCAGAAGATAGTCCGGGTTGATTTTGCCGTAGACAGCGTCGATCGCGGCCTTGTTCTGCCGCGGGTCGAGCGGGTCGGTGACTGGGCGTGCATTGAACGCGCGCATCTGGGTTGAGCTGGAGAGATCGACCAGCTTGCCGGTGAGGTCGCGCTTCCTGTCGGCGGCGATGAGCCTGGCGAGCGCGGATTTGATCTTGCTCAGACCGCCGGCGCCGTATTTGGCGCGCAGGGCGGAAAGATTGGTCACAATGAGTTTGTCGATCCTGTCAGCCATGACGTCCCCCTTGTTGGCTAGGGCCAAGCCTGACGTGGACAGCCATGTCGCTCAAGGGGATTCGTGAAGACGGCGAGCAATGCCGGTTACGGGCGCGGCAACCCCTTCTTCGCCAGGTTCAGTCCTCGCCCTCGTTGATCTCGTCCATGTCCTCGTCCGACCAGCCGAAGTGATGGCCGAGTTCGTGGATGACGACGTGGGCGACGAGGTCTTCCAGGGTGATGTCGCTAGTCCCGGTCCATTCGAACAGGATCGGCATGCGGTAGAGCCAGACCCTGCCAGGCAGGTCCTCGACGGTATCGTGCAGCTCCAGCCGCATGCCGGCGCCTGCATAAAGGCCGGTGAGTTCGAGCGGATCCTCGATCTTGAGCGTGTCGAGGGTTTCCTCGTCGGGATAGTCCTCGACCTTGATCGCCACGGTGCGCGCCTCGCTGCGGAAGGGCTCCTCCAGCGTTTCCACGGCCTTTGCGGCCATGGCGGCGATGTCATCGAGGGTAGGGGCGAGGCCCCATTCGGTCTTCGGGGCTGTCTTATCTGTCATGTCCGGCTTCCCGCGCGCCCTGTTGGCCTTTTGAGATTGCCCTTCAGGCGCCTGCGGCGGCCAATCCTGCGGCGGCCACCCTGTTTTCTTACTTCCGCCTGCGGCGGAAACGCGCTTACGCTCAACAAGGCGCCCAAGGGGCTTCACTTTTCCCCTGTTACGGGCTTTCTACCCGGCCAGTCCACCTGACCCTCGTCGGAGAGGGCAGGTTCTGCGTTCGGAGCTACAGATGTCTTTCGAAGGCCTGCGCAACCTCCACACCACGTGGCGCATCTACAACCGCAATATCCAGAACCGTAAGTGGGAGCCTGAAGCGCCCTACATGAAGGAAGTCGTGAAGCCGGGCGATATCTGCCTGCACTTCGGCGGCTCCGACGGTCGCCACTCCTACCTCATGGCCCAGCATATCGGGCCGGAGGGCAAGGTGCATGTCTACGAGCCCTCGAACTACTCGTACTCGATCATGTCGCGCCTCATCAAATGGCATGGCCTGAAGAACGTTCATCCGCACAATGCGGCGATCGGCTCGAAAGAGGGCACGATGATCCTCTCCGTGCCGCGCAAGATGTCGGGACACGTCGGCCGCGCCTATGGCGTGGTGACGGACAAGGGCGGATCGGCCTCGGACGAGAAGCTGGCGACGGGCAACCGCACCGAGTTCATCGACCAGCCGACGGAAGTGGTTTCCCTCGACGGGCTCATGGAAAAAGAGAAGCTGCCGCGCGTGGATTTCATCCGCTGCGACGTCGAGGGCGCCGAGATCCGCCTGATCGAGGGCGGCAAGAAGACGATCGAGCGCGACAAGCCGAGCCTGCTGATCGAGATCCACCCGTTCTCGCTGGAGCGCAATTTCGCATCGAACGCCGACGTGGTGCGCGATTATTTCGTCAACCAGGGCTATCGCATGTGGCAGCTCAACGACGACAACTCCCACATGTTCGAATCGACCCGCATCGATCCCAAGCGGCGCTGGAAGGATTACTTCCTGATCCATCCCTCGCGCGGCCCGACCCTGCCGGAAGGCATGTTCAAGAAGGCGTTCACCAACTAGGACGCGCAG
>DASYKO010000032.1:0-9477 GCA_035995285.1 Hyphomonadaceae bacterium
GAGGAACGCCGCCGCAAGGCGCGGGCGATTTCCGGCGGCTGAAGAAAAGCCGGACGCATCTCTTGTCGGATGCTGCCCGGCCGTTGGAGACGGTTGGTCGTGGGGAGGAAATCGCCCGGCGCTGCATCGGCGCCGGATCGTCTTCGGGGAGGAGCGGTCTTACGCCGCCTGTCTGGTATCTTCGCTCGTGATGCCCGCATCCCATTCGAACTCGGGATAGAAGCGGTCGAACATGCGGGAGACGTAGGCGACCAGCGTCGGGAATCTGATCGCCTGATCGCGCAGGGGCGAGGGGAAATACGGCGTCATCGCGCCGGCCAGCGTTGCGAACACGAAGGCGTCCGCCCCACACGGCTCATCGCCCATCAGGAAGGGCTTGCCCGCGAGGAAGACTTCGAGCGCCTTGAGTGAGCGTACGCCCAGGCCAACGATCTCCGCCTCCGTGTGCCGCGCGATCCCCTTCGCGGCCATGTTCTTGCGCACCTGCTCCTGCAGATCGCGCTTGAAGTCTTCGCGCACGCCGTCCGGCATGTCGTTGAACCACTGGCCCGGGCCGCGCTCGAAATTGTCGGGCTTGAGCCAGCGGAAATAGCCCACCGCCGGCCCCAGCTCATGCTCCACCATCATCTCAATCGCCAGCGCCGTGGCGCGGCCGAACGGCGTCAGCCCCTCGTCGAGATCGACGCCATACTCGCCCTCGATGTGAAAGCGGATGAAAGTCGAATCCCCGATCAGCCGGCCGCCATCGTCGATGAACGGGATCTGCCCCTTCGGGCTCTCCTCCGGCATCGCCTGGCGCCTGGTGTAGTCGAGCCCAGCCATCTTCAGATGGATCTCGGTCTTGGTGACAAATGGGCTCACCTCGGGAAGGCCCCACATCTCGCCGCCGCCTGACAGTATGATTTTCGACATCGCCCTCTCCTCTTGTCCCTGCTGCTGATCTCAATCGACCACTTGCGTGTAGGTCGTCTCTTTAGGCGGCCCCGAGACGAACGGCTTGATCGCGCTTGCCATCCCGTTGCCCATCCACCACGCGAAGAACTTCTTGTTCGCGTCCTCGCTCACCCAGCGCTCGAGATAGAACACCCGGTCCGGGCGCGAGGGATCGACCAGAACGTCGAACTGCAGGTTGCCCTCGTATTGCCGGATCACCGGCGCCTGTTTCGCCGACTCAGCGATGAACTCGTCCCGTTTTTCCGGGATCACTGCGATCTCGATGACCGCCACGAAAATCCCTGCCGCCAACCCGATCATGTTCGTCTCCCTTTTCGATTGCTGGTTTCAGATGCTGTCCGTCGCGGCTTCGGCCTGGCCGAGCTCGACGATCTCGGGCCGCTCGGCGTCGACCAGCACTTCGGACTGGATGCCGACCTCTTCCCGGCGGCCGGGCGCGACCTGGCTGGGACCGTCCGTCATCAGGCCGGACCCGTTGCTCATGACAGCGATGATTTCGAGGACTGCGAGGAGGATGGTGAGTGTCAGGCCCTTCATTTTCTTGTTTCCCTTATTTTCTGGGTTTTTGGGAGGTCGGGTTGCTGTTTTCAGTCTGTTGCCACATACCTGCCAGAGGCCTGCTGACAGCATGGTGTCAGCAGCCACCCTGTAGATAAAAATTCATGCGCAAGGCCGACCGACTCTTCGAGATCATCCAGATCCTCCGCCGCTCCAAAAAGCCGGTGACGGCGGACGCAATGGCGGCCGAACTCGAGACATCGAAGCGATCCGTCTATCGAGACATCTCTGCGTTGCTGGCCCAGCGCGTGCCCATCCGCGGCGAGGCAGGCATCGGCTATGTGCTCGACAAGGGGCTCGACATGCCGCCCCTCATGCTGACAACCGACGAGATCGAAGCGGCCGTGCTCGGCGCGCAATGGGTGATCAACCGCGGCGACCTGCAGCTGGCCAAGGCCGCGCAGGACCTGCTGTCAAAGATCGAATCGTCCGTGCCCGATCGCCTGCGCCCTTACATCGCCGAGCCTGCTGCGCGCGTCGTGCCCGCGTGGGAGCGCGCCAACGACAAGATCGATCTCGGCATGGTGCGCGGCGCCATTCACGCGCAACGCAAGATCCTGCTGGACTACCAGGACGCGCAGGGCCGCGCGACCAACCGCACCATCTGGCCGATCATGCTCGGCTATTACGAAACCACACGGCTGATCTGCGCCTGGTGCGAAACGCGGAAGGATTTCCGCTCCTTCCGCTCCGACCGCATCGTCTCCGCCGCCGTGCTCGACGACCGCTTCCCCGAACGCCCGGCAGCCCTCCGCGTGAAATGGCGCAAGGCCATGGAAGCAGACTGGAAGAAGCGGCAGGCGGAGAAGGAAGCGAAAGCGCAACAAGAAAAAGAAGTCGGCGCGCCTAGCTAGCCGCGACAAGCGCGAGTACGTTCACCTCGCTTGCTCGACACGCGCGAGCAGCCATTTCTCACGTATCGAAATCGAACCAATCGGGCTGGAGGACCTTCTTCGAACGCAACATTGATTCAACAAGGAGCATGAGATGGACTTGTCACATCTTCGCACGCTGTGTGCGGATCTGCAGACTAGCCTGCTGAACACTGCTCGCCTGAGACATCTGTTTTTTGCCTTGGCCGCCTATGCCGGCATCGCCTTTTCCGCCACCGCCCAGACACTCACCAATCAGTGGACCGACAGCCTCACGGGCTCATATGCCGGCTCTACTCAACTGGCCCCCAGCATTCCTGTCGGCTGGGGCTACATGGACCCGATGGTGGCGATGATCGGCAGCGATCAGTACGCCCCGCTATTCCATAACTGCAACGTCGAGAACGAGGCGCTGGTCGATGAGATGAATCATGTCGACGACCGGCCGTATCGCTATTGCATTTATCTCGTGAAGAATGGCGATGTCGTTTCGAACCTGGTCGACATGGCGACATTCGGCCTTGGAACGGAGCCCTCTCCGCCCAACCGGCGGCACGCCTATCAGCCGCCAATGCTGTTTGCACATGATGGCAAGATATTCATGGCCTACTGGGTCTACACGCCAGGAACCGGCTCGGTCATCCAGCTGCTCAAGTTTGATCCGGCCAATCCGCCGGGCTGGACGGTGGTGTCGACCTACAATTCGGGCAGCGCCGGTCTGAATTACCTTGGCGGCGCGATGAGCGCGGGCGGCGACATCGTCATCGCCGGATATTCGCAGACCTCGGGCCTGCAAACGCTGTTGGCCGTCAAGACCTCCCCACCCTACACAACCTGGCAGACGCCCCAGATCGTCACGCAATACACCACCGTTGCGCACACGCCGCTCTATCCGCATGTCGCGATCAAAGACGACGACAAGATCAGCATCCTCGCCGTCCTCCACAACGGCACGTCCTGCGGATCAAACGTCTGGACCGCTTACAAGAATGTGGTTGTCTACGAGGGATACTATGGATCGCCCATCAACGCCCTCTGGAGCGATGCATCAGGCGATGTCGTGATCGATCCGAATTACGCCGGCGACAATTGTTACTACAATGCGCAGCGTTTCCCGCTCGACCATTTCTACGATCCCGCTTCGGATGCCGTCTATTCGATCGTCCGCTCGCAGGAACTGACAGCAGGCTATGATCTGTCCGACAGCGTACAGGACAAGATGGCGGCCAACGCCCCCTACACAAGGACGTTCAAGCTCTACAAGGACGGCGCGCTGATCCACGGCAATCTGGCGTCGCTCTTCTCGAGCTATTTTGCCGATACGAACCAGGGCGGCACGGCAATCGATTCCATGTCGATGACCCGGCTGTCGAACGGCGAATTCGTCATCTTCGCAAACAGCCGCGGCCCCGGCGCGTCGGGGGGATCGGCATGGACGTGGCAGAATATCGGCGTGACCTGGTCAAGCGACCTCAGCACATTTGCCACGCCACAATATCTGACGACGTCATTCGGCGCCGGTCATGCTGTGAAAGTGGCCCAACCGGCCAAGAACGGGTCGGGTACTATTTCCACGCTCGACTTCTTCACCTCAGGCAACCTCTACAACCCGAGCGATATCTATCACTCCCACCAGTACACATACCGCCACTACACGCTGAACTAGGAACGGGCTGCCGGCGCTGCACGCTGCGGCGCCGGCTAGCCATCGCATGCGAACCGACATTCCTTCCGTGGCGACGCCCTGACGGTGCGTAACTTCACGAGCGCGTAAATCGCCTCGACATCGCGCGTGAGTGTGCCAGCTTCCCTCAGAGCACCTCGGGAAAACAACCACGGGCGAAAAATTCGGGGATGTGAGGAGGAACCATCATGCGTCACGCTCTCGCGTGTATCGCCGCGGCGTTCGTCATCGCTGCTAGCGCCAGCGCACAGATCCCGCGCACGAAGGAAGGCAAGCCCGATTTCCAGGGCGTCTGGTCCAACGCCTCCATCACCAAGATCGAGCGCCCTGCCGAGTTCAAGGACCTCGTCATCTCCGAGGCGGACGCAAAGAAATGGGAACAGGACGCCGCCACTGTCGCCGCCGCCGACCAGGCCGCGACTGACCCCAGCAAGGGCGCCCCTGCCGCGAACGAAGATCCCGCCGGCTACAACTTCTTCTGGATCGATCCGGGCAAAAAGGTCGGCAAGGTCAACGGCACCTACCGCTCCTCATGGATCACCGATCCACCGAATGGAAAAGTGCCCTACACGCAGGCCGGCCGCGTGGCGATGATGAAGCCGCTCGCCACCTTCAACAAGTACGACAACCCGGAAGAGCGCATCCCGATCGAGCGCTGTCTCATCGGCTTTGCCTCTACCGGCGGCCCGCCCATGCTGAATGCGCTCTACAACAACCACCAGCAATTCATCCAGACGCCGGACTATATCGCCATCAACGTCGAGATGGTGCACGACACCCGCATCCTGCGCATCGACGGCGCACACAATCCTCCCGACATCCGCCAGTATCTCGGCAACACGGTCGCGCGCTGGGAGGGCGATACGCTGATTGCTGAAACGGTCGGCTTCAAGCCGATGGAAGCCGTGCGCGTCGACTTCGGCGTTTTCATCTACATCTCGCCCGATTCAAAAGTCACCGAGCGCTTTACCCTGCAGGACAAGGACACGATCCTCTATCAGTTCACGGTCGAGGATCCGGCCGCCTACACCCAGCCCTGGAAGGGCGAGCTCACCTTCCAGCGCAGCAAGGAGCGGCTCTACGAATATGCTTGCCACGAGGGCAACTACGCCGTCCCCCACATCCTCGGCGGCGCCCGCGAAATGGAACGCACCGGCCGCAAGGAACCGGTGATCACCAGCGGCATCGGCAGGCTCGACAGGCCGTCCGAGACCAACATGCCGAAGAAGCAGTGAGCCCTCGCGCCAGCATCAAACAGGAGATGCTGCGAAGATCGCCTTGGTGTCTTCGTGTGACCTTCGTGTCTTCGTGTTGAAAACTTCGGGCGGCGGGCGCGGGTAGAAAGACTCCAACACAAAGACACTAAGGGGCCGGCGCTGATCTCGACACCGCACCAGCCGCTCAGATCGTATCCTCACTGATCGTCTCGAAATCGCCGCGCCACAGGTCGCGGGCTTCGACCAGCGTGCCCTCGCCCTGCCCGAGATGGCCCAGGCCCAGCTGCGCATTGCCGAGCACCCAGAGCGCCAGTGGGTCATGCTTCCATGTCGCGAGGCTCTTTTCCGCCTGAGCCTCGGCGCGCTTGAAGTCGCCCGCCTTCAACCAAGCGGCAGCCGCCGAGCGGCGCACCGGATACCACCAGCCCGGCGGGTCCCATGAATCGGAAAGCTTCGCATCCTGCAGCCCCGCCGCGCTTTCGAAGATCGCGCCCGCCTTGCGCGGATTGCCCTCCGCCATCGCGATCCGCCCTTCCAGTACGGCGCGGGCGAGCGGCAGTTCGACCGAGTCGCTCTTGAGCTTCTTCAGCGCCGCCAGCTCGCCTCGCGCGCCAGCCGCATCGCCTTTCAACAGGAACGCCTCGCCCCGTGCATAGGCGCGATAGAGCAGATTGCGCACATCTCCCTTCTGCTCCGGCAGGGCCAGCGCCCGCTCGGGCGCATAGCGCGCGAGCGCCACCCATGTCCGCGGCACCGGATACGCTCGCTGCCCGTCGGTGAATGTCGGCGCTGCGTAGTACTTCTCCGCATGGTCTGCATATTTCAGCGCCAGTTGTGCATCGCCGGACATCAGCGCGCCTGCCAGCCCGAATGTGAGGTTGTGCGCATAGTACATCGCCATGCCCGAGCCCGGCGTGCGCGGCGGGGCCGGATCACCGCCGGCCGCCAGCCATTCCACGTCCGCCTGCATCGCCTTGGCATTCACGACTGCCGCATCGTGATAGCGACCGGCATGGAAGAAAGTGTGCGCGGGCATGTGCACGAGATGGCTGCCCGCAGGCGCGAGCCGCCCAAGTTCGTTGGCATAGGGGATCGCATCTTCCGCGCGGCCATCGAATTCGGTGGCGTGGATGTAGTAGTGGATCGCGCCCGTGTCTTTCGGGTGGTCCTTGAGCACTTTCTCGAGGATCGCCAGCGCCGGTTTCAACCCATTCTTGTTCCCGCCGCGCACCGGGATCAGCAGCGTGTGCGCTGCCAGAACGGAAAGCTCTGTCTCGTCGGGATAATCCGCCGCGATCTTCGCCATCTCTGCGCCGAACGCCGGCTCCGTCTTGCTCTCGCCCGCCTTGGCGGCGCCGAGATAGTTGAGCCCACCCTTGGATGCCGCCGCCGGCGCATAGCGCGCCACGATCGCATCGGCGAGACGCTTGGCTTTCATGTCCCCAGCCTTCGCCAGCGACTGCGCCTTCATCGCCGCCGCAAGCGCCTTCTCGCGCCCCTTGTCATCGATCCCATAGTTCAGCGTCGGCCCCAGCACCCACGCCTGCCCCCACGCACACAGCGAGCAATCCGGATCCGCCTTCACGGCCTCCGCCATCGCGAGGATCGCATCCTCATGATAGAAGGCGTGGCTCAGCGCGAGGCCATAGTCGAACCAGTCCTGCGCCGACTTGGATTTCGTATCGACCTTGAACCCGCCCGTGCCCATGCCTGCTGCAAGCTTCAGGTCCGGCGTCGACTTCCTGCCGACACCTGCATCCGCCGTGCAGATCGCATTGAACGCCAGGATCATCTCCGGCGTCACCTCGTTCGAGGGCGCCAGCGCCACCAGGGGCGAGATCGCCACCGACTGGGTCGCCGTCGCGCACGCCGCCAGCGCCAGAAGCCCCACGCCCGCCAACCGCCTCAACATGCCGTCCTCCGCGAACCGAGGCGGCAGGCTAGAGCATCGCGCAACAAATCGGAACTACGAAGACAGGCCGGGACTAGGCCACCCACCCCCCACCTGTCCGCCCCCCATCGGGCGGGCGGGACCCTGTTGCGCCAACTGAACGACGAATTTCGGTAAGCTCTCCCAGCGAAGTTCCGCCCGCCCGAAGGGAGGCGGATAGGTGGGGGGTGTGGAACCTTGTTCAATTCTTGCGGTGCAATCGGGATCGCCGTCTATCTCACGCACAGCATTTTCGCCGTATACCCGCCCGATCCCTCAAGCGCCTTCAGCGCCACCCGCGAGCCGCCCCACGGCCCATCCCCGCAATGCTCGCAACGCGCCTTGTAGGCGCGGGAAAACGTTGCGTAGGCGGCGATCTCCTCGAGGTCGCTCTGCGAGAATTTTCGCCCGCGCGCATCTTCATAGACTGAAACGAACGCAGCCATCTCGCCCGGTTCAGGCGTCTCGGGCACCGGCAATTCCCACGTCACAGGAAAATGCGCGGCCGCAGAGCCGACAACAAATGTTTCCGGTGCGAGCATCACCGAATCCCAGTCATAGACCACGGCGATTTTCGTCTCGCCTGTTCTGGTCATCTCCATGCGCATGTTCTTCGCGCTCCAGTCGCCATGGCCGACGACCAGCGGGCTCGCCGCCGATTTCATCCGCTCCCGCGCCGGCGCTGCGATCGCGTCGATCCACTCCGCGCCCGCGGTCGTCTTCTCGAAGTCGAACAGTACATTGTGCGGCTTCGGCCAGAGCGGCTCGTCCGGCCGCACGCGCCAGTCGGGCAGATCCTCGCTGTGATATCCGGCAGCGGCGCCGATAAACTCCGCCAGCCCGCGCGCCATGGCGTCCCGCACGCCGGGCTTGCGCACGTCGCTCGCCTCTCCGCTGCGATCGAACGCCATCAGCATCGCCATGCCAGCGCCGAGCGCACTCAGCCCCGCGAGCACCTTCGGCGCCGGATAGCCCGCCTCGGCCAGGGCGGACTGGATGTGCACCTGCGCCGCGCGCTGCTTGCCGGTCGACCCGTAAAGCCCCTGCCCACCATCGCCCGGCCAAACCTTGAGGGCAGCCTTGCGAGCATCGCCGAACTCCAGCCCGATCACGGCCCCGACGCTGACCTCCCACGAGACGATACGCGCCGCGGCGCCTCCATCGACAGGGCCGGCGGCCTCGCGCACCCAGCGCAGCACCATCTCCTCGACAGCATCATCATCGTCGGTCCCGAAGACCGAGCGCGCCAGCAACCTGTCCCATTCGTCCCAGCTGAACGCGCTCAATCCATCCTCGGTTCGAAGCCGCCTATTGCGGCCCCAGCATGGTGTCCATGAAAGCCTTGTAGCTCTCGAACATCTTGGGGTTGCCGACGCCCATGGCAAGCGCCTGGTGGGCCACGCCCAGCACATGATCCTCCATCGCCTTCCCCACCGGCTTGCCGCCGTTGAATGCGGCGGGGAGCATTGCCTTGATCTTCGTTTCCATCGCCGCGAGGTCTGCCTTGTCGCCCTGGTTATGAGCCTCAAGCAGGATCTGGTAGAACGGCATCATCACGCTCTTGTCGGCAAAGGCGCCTTGCGGCCCCTGCAGGCTCGTCGTCTTGTCTCCGGCCTGCTTGTCGGCCTGCGGCGCCGTCTGCGCGTCCGCGTGGCTGACGTGAACAACTCCGGCGACCGAAAGCGCCAGCGCGGGAATTGCGAGAAAGATGTCGCGGTTCATAAGCGTATCTCCCTTGTATTACTTGGCGCCGATCGACTTGTTGAAGGCGTCGAGCGAGTTGAGGTTTTCCGGATGCGCTTGAGCCGCCATCCAGGCGTTGTGCGCCGTCTGCATGATCATCTCTTCGGAAGCCGCCTGATCGATCTCGTACTCAATGGCATGCGCGCGCCCGACATCCGCCAGCGCCGCCTGCAGCTTCGCCATGTCTACCTTGTCGCCCTGCCCGCGCGCCTGCCGCAGCAGGTTGAACAGCTGCGCCACATGCGGATCGGCCCGATCAAGCGGCGCAGCCTTCTCTCCCACCACTCCGCCCGTCTTGGGCGCCGCGCCATGCGGATGCTGCGGCTCTGCCACAGCGCTGCCCATCATCAGACCCACCGCCGCGAGTGCAGCCGCAACAACAATCTTCATCCAACCCTCCATCACGACGCGCTCTCTCCATTCCAGAATCGCGGGGTTGCCGCGCTCCGGATCGGCTGATATGCCGTGGAAAGAAACTCTGACATGATGTAAAAGATTCTTTCCATCAAGTCAAACGCG
>DASYKO010000033.1:0-8475 GCA_035995285.1 Hyphomonadaceae bacterium
GTTAGCCGCCACCGCATTGACTGAGATGCCATCCGCCGCAAGCTCGAGCGCCAGCGTCCGCACCACGCCGTTCACCGCCGAGCGCGCCGCCGCATAGGCCGCAAAGCCCGGTATCCCGCCGATCGGCCCCGACGACGATCCAAACACGATCCGCCCCGCCTTGTTCGGCCGCATCGCCTTCGCCGCGGCGCCCGCAAACACAATCGACTCGGCGGCAAGCCGCTGGAAATACGGCATCAGCACTTCGACGGTGAGATCCTCGACGCGAATGCGCGGCGCCGGCATCGCAGACGAGATCAGGATCGCATCGAGCTTGCCCCCGAAACGCTGCGCCGCCCTGGCGACCAGATCGGCAGGCGAGGCCCAGGCAATCACCTCGATCCCCTGCTCTTCACCATTCGCCGTGATCCCGGGATCACACGCAACCACCCGTGCGCCAGCCGCCTTCAGCCTCGCCGCAATCACCGGATTGGCGAAGCCGCGCAGGTCGGTGAGGAAAACGTGACGAGGTTCGGCCATCTGATCCGTCCTGCAGCTAAGGACGGAAGCATAGGCCTCGCTGAGAGACACGCAAAGCGTGACGCGGCGGCGCCCGTTTCAGGTGAGAAAGATCAGGCCGCTCTGGTGGAGGCGCCCGGCTTCTTGCCCTGCAGCAGGTTTACATACTTGCTCGCCAGCTCGCGGGCGTCGATCGGCTTGGAGAGATAATCGCTCATGCCCATGGCGAGGAAACGCTCGCGGTCGCCCGACATGGCGTCGGCCGTCAGCGCAATCACCGGAATGTCGCGCCAGGGCGCATCGCTCGAACGGATACGCTTGATGGCTTCCATGCCGTCCATCACCGGCATGTGCACATCCAGGAGAACGATGTCGAAATCCTGGGCAGCCAGCTTGTCGAGCGCATCCTGTCCGTTGACCGCCTCCGTGATCCGGGGCCCGAGCGAGGCCATGAACAGCTTCACGACATTGCGGTTGACCGCATTGTCGTCGACCAGCAGCACGCGCGCGCCCATCGCTTGCTTCAAAGTTGTTTCGACGGGCGCTGCAGGCGCCTCGCCTTCGTCCGCGACAGGCGCAGCAGCCGCGCCTTCGGCGGCGGCAAACGTGAACCTGAAGGTCGAGCCTTCCCCAGGGCGGCTCACCACATGCACATCCCCGCCCATGAGGCGCGCAAGCTGGCGGGTGATCGCAAGGCCGAGGCCCGTGCCGCCGAAGCGCCGCGTGATCGTGGCGTCGGCCTGCGTGAAATGCGCAAACAGCCGGTCCATCGTGGCCCTGTCCATGCCGATGCCGGTGTCGGCGACCGTGATCTGCACGGTCCACGCGCCGTCCGCCTGCTTCTCCGCGCCGAGGCGGACCGTGATGCGGCCATGCTCTGTGAACTTGATTGCGTTCGACAGCAGGTTCGAGACGCACTGGCGCACACGCACCGCATCGTAGTTGAGCCGCTTGGGCAGGTTGTCCGAAACCTCGAGCGACACGGCAAGGCCACGCTCAGCCGCCCTGCTCTGGAACAGCTGGCGCACGCGCTCCACCGTCAGCTGGAGATCGCCGTCGACACGGGCGATGTCGAGCTTGCCCGCTTCGATCTTGGAAATGTCGAGCACGTCGTTGAGCAGGGCCATCAGCGTCTGGCCCGATTCCGAGATGATGGTGACGCGCTCTTTCTGCGCATCCGTCAGCTGGTCGGCCTGCAGCACCTGCGCCATGCCGAGAATGCCGTTGAGCGGAGTGCGGATCTCGTGGCTCATGGTTGCAAGGAAGGCCGACTTGGCGACAGTCGCCGCCTCGGCCAGCTTCTTCGCCTCGACGAGCGCGAGTTCCTGCATCTTGTGGCTATGAATGTCGAGCATCAGCCCGACGGCGCGCGTGGGCCGTCCGGTTCCATCGCGCTGGACGCGGGTAAAGACGCGGACCCAGCGGCCTACGCCATCGGGGCGGTAGATACGCGTATCAAGGCCTTCGACATTGCTCGACTTGACGACGCGGTCCCAGCTTTCCCGGACCGTCGCCTGCTCTTCATCCATGTAGAGACCGAAGGGATTGGTCTTCGCGCGCTCCATTGCATCGGCGCCGACCAGCGCCTTGAACTGGTCGGAAGACCATTGCTGGCCGGTCGACATGTCGATCTCGTAGACCCCGGCGCTGCCGGCAGCCATCGCAAGCTCGAGGCGCTCGGACACAAGGTCGGCCTGATCGCGCGCCCGGGCCAGTTCGGTGACGTTCTGGCTTACGCCGAACATTTCAAACTTGCCCGAGGGCAGTTGCCGGCCGGACCGGTAATGCACGCGCAGGGTCTTCCATCCGCCGTCTGCATCACGATAACGCATCTCGCCGGAGGCTGTCCCGCCCTTCTTCGTCAGGCGGTCGCGGACGTCTGCGTCCTTGGCCATGTCATCGGGATGCTGGATCTTGCGAAGCGTGGCGAGCGGCACCTTCTTCAGCTCGGAATGGCCCAGCGAAATCTCGTTGGAGAAATCGTAGAGCTCCGTATCGGGATCGAAGCGCCACGTGCCGATCTCGGCATCCGTCAGCACGTTGTCCCGCGTGTGCATCGCCACGACCATGGTCGACAAGGCGCGCCATTCACGGGAGACGTCGCTCAGCATGACGAGTTCGCGCGCGCCATTGGCGATGGAGACGCGGTCCAGACGGATCCAGCATTCAATCTCCGCCGTGCGCAGGTGAAAGCAGTCGGCGCCCGTCGAGCGCGCCTGATCCACCGACACGCCCCGCAGCATTTCCACGAGATCGACGCCGATCAGCACGCTCGCCGGGCGATTGAGTTTTTCGGCAAACGGGGCGTTCACCTCAATGACGCGCCCGCGCGAATCCACCACCGCACAAGGCAGGGATTGCAGCACGGCAAGCGCCGTTTCGGGATTGTCCAGGAATGAAGGTTGAGAACTCATCGACCGCCGTAAACGCAACAGACTGCATTCTTTACCTAAAATTGGTTTCCCGAGGGTTGTCCCCGAGAAACCCGGATATTCGTTTCCAGCGTAAATCAGGGTTATTCGCTGCGACCGGACGTAGCGGCGACGGGCCACTTTACACGGCTGGCCACTTCTATATATAACTGACTGGTCAGTAATATAAACATCGAACTCAGATGGAAGAGCCCCCCCCCTCCCCGAAATGGCGTCGTCGCAAGGAAGAGCGGCCGGCGGAAATCATTGCCGCCGCCTATGCGGTGTTCACCGAAAAAGGTTTTGCCGCGGCCAGGCTGGACGAGATCGCGGCCCGCGCCGGCGTCTCGAAGGGGGCGCTCTATCTTTATTTCGAGACCAAGCAGGAGATCTTCGAAGCAGTCGTCCGCAGCGCGATCGCGCCGAACATCGACATGATCCGCGCCATGGCGGAGGCCTATGACGGACCGCTTGAGCCGCTGCTCAGGCAGATCATCTCTCGCGTGCAGACGGCGATCGGATTTCACTTCGGGCCCGTCATCAAGATGGTTATCGGCGAGGGCCGCAACTTCCCGGAGATCGCCCGCGTCTGGCACGATCAGATGGCGGAGCCGGGGCTCGGCATGCTTACCGGCATCATCGCGCGGGCGCAGGCGCGCGGCGAAGTCAGGCCCGGCGATCCGCGCGCGTACTGCCTGAGCCTGATCTCCCCTATCCTTGCGGCAATGATCGTTCGGGAGACGTTTGTCCCCGTCGGGGCGAAGCCTTTCGACATGGCCTCACTCATGCAGCAGCATCTCGACACCATACTTCCCGGCATGCTGACGGCGAAGACGGCGTAGCGTGGACTCATGAAACCCCAGCAGATCCTTGTCGGCGTTCTTCTTCTCTCGGCTGCCGGCCTTGCCGCCTTCCTGGCGTTCGGCCGTGGGGATCATGGCGCGAGCACGCTCTCCGGCTATGTCGAAGGCGAGGCGCTCTATCCGGCCTCTCCTGTCGCCGGACGGCTGGTGAGCATCAATGTGCAACGGGGCGATGCGATCACCGCGGGCGCTGCGCTGTTCGCCATTGACCCGGCGCAGGTCGAGGCCCAGCGCGATGAAGCCGCCTCGCAGGTGGCAGCCAACAAGGCGCTCGCGCGCGGCGCCTCGACCGGACAGCGGCCCGCCGAGCTTGCACAGATCCGCGCCGACCTCAGCGCGGCGCAGGCGGTGCTGACCGAGGCCGAAAAAAGCTATGAGCGCGTGGCCCCGCTGTTTGCGGCAGGCGCTGCTTCCAAGGCCAATGTCGACAGCGCGGTCGCCTCGCGCGACCGGGCCCGGGCGCAGGTGTCGGCAATCGAGCGGCGGCTGCAGGTCGCCCAGCTTGGCCAGCGCGTCGAACAGGTCACCAACGCCCGCGAGCGCGTGGTGCAAAGCGAGGCCAATCTTTCGGCGCTCGAGGCGCGGCTCTCTGACCTCTCTCCCAAGGCGCCCTCGGATGGGCGCGTCGAGGATGTGTTCTTTCAGCAGGGCGAATGGGTGCCGGCGAACCAGCCCGTGCTGTCTCTCCTGCCCGCCGACCGCGTGCGCCTGCGTTTCTTCGTGCCGCAGGCGGAGGTAGCGAAGTATGCGATCGGGACAGAGATCGGCTTTGCCTGCGATGGCTGCGCTGCCGGCCTCAAGGCGAAAATCTCCTACGTCTCGCCGCGCCCGGAATTCACCCCGCCGGTGATCTACAGCCGCGAGGCGCGCGAACGGATGGTGTTCCTTGTCGAGGCGCAGCCCGCGCAGGGCGCCGGCCTTACGCCCGGGCTGCCGGTCGACGTCACGCCGGTGAAATAGGTGAGCGCGCCGGCGATCCCGAACGACCTGGCCATCGACGTGAAGGGCCTCAACAAGTCCTTCGGCGACAAGCATGTGGTGAAGGATTTCTCGATCCAGGTTCCCAAGGGACGGATCACGGGATTCCTCGGGCCGAACGGATCGGGCAAGACGACGACGCTGCGCATGCTGTGCGGACTGCTGACGCCGGATTCCGGAAGCGGCACGTGCCTCGGCTACGACATCCTCACGCAGGCTGACGAGATCAAGCTGCGCGTGGGTTACATGACGCAGAAATTCTCGCTCTATGACGACCTCACGATCGAGGAAAACCTCATGTTCATGGCGCGGGTGCATGGGCTTGATCGGCGGCGCGAGCGGGTGAAGGAAGCGCTGGATCGGCTGGGGCTGTATGAGCGGCGGGCGCAGCTGGCGGGGAAGCTGTCGGGCGGATGGAAGCAGCGCATGGCGTTGGCGGCGACGACCCTGCATGAGCCGCAGCTGTTGCTGCTCGATGAGCCGACCGCAGGTGTCGATCCCAAGGCGCGGCGGCAGTTCTGGGATGAGATCCATGCGCTGTCTGCTGGCGGTCTCACCGTGCTGGTCTCGACGCACTACATGGACGAGGCCGAGCGCTGCCACGACATTGCGTATATCGCCTATGGCAGCCTGATCGCACGTGGCACGGCGGCTGACATTCTGAAGCAGGTCGGCCTCGTGACCTGGGAAGGCGAAGGCCCCGGAGTTGACCGGCTCTCTTCCGAGATATCCGCCCTCCCCGGCGTTGCAACCGCAGCGCCGTTCGGCGTGACGCTGCATGTGAGCGGGACGGATGAGGCAGCGCTCGACAAGGCGCTTGCGCCCTATCGCCGCGAGCCGTTCAAGTGGACGCGGACGCAGCCGACGCTGGAGGATGCGTTCATCCACCTGATGGGCCTGTCGGAGGACAATTACCGGTGACGGCCGCAACAACGCCTCGTGGGTCGTGGCCGGTGCGCATCCTGGCGGTGCTCGCCAAGGAGTTCGTGCAGCTGACGCGCGACCGCCTGACCTATGCGATGATCCTCGGCGTGCCGGTGATGCAGCTCCTGCTGTTCGGCTATGCCATCAACACGCAGCCGAGGCACCTACCGATGGCGGTGCTGGTGCAGGATGCCGGGCCGCTGGCGCGCTCGACGCTGGCGGCCTTCGTCAACACCCAGTTCTTCGACATCACACACGAAGCGCACAGCCCGCAGGAACTCGACCAGCTGATCCGCGAGGGGAAGGTGCAGTTCGCGCTCACCATTCCCGGCGACTTCTCGCGTCGCGTGGCGCGGGGCGATGATGCGCAGGTCCTGCTGGAAGCCGATGCGACCGACCCCTCCGCCACTTCCCCCGCGATTGCGGCGGCGTCGGGCCTGCCCTCCTCCGCACTGGCGCACGACCTCAAGGGCCCGCTTGCCTCGCGCGCGGCGAGGGCGGCGCCATTCGAGGTCGTGGTGCACAACCGCTATAATCCCGAGGGGATTACCTCCTACAACATCGTGCCGGGGCTGGTCGGCATCATCCTGACGCTGACGCTGGTGCTGATGACAGCCCTGTCGATGACGCGCGAGACCGAACGCGGCACGATGGAGTCTCTGCTTGCGACGCCGGCGCAGCCGATCGAGGTGATGATCGGCAAACTCGCGCCCTATGTGATGGTGGGGATCATCCAGACGGTTGTGATCCTGGTGACGGCGAAGCTTCTCTTTCAGGTGCCGATGGCGGGCGGGTGGATTGCACTGTCGGCGGGTGTGCTGCTGTTCATCACGGGCAGCCTGGCGCTTGGCTTCTTCTTCTCGACGCTGGCGCGCACGCAGCTGCAGGCGATGCAGATGACGGTGTTCTATCTCCTGCCCTCGATCCTCTTGTCGGGGTTCATGTTCCCCTTCCGCGGCATGCCCGGCTGGGCGCAGGTGATCGGCGAGGCCATTCCGGTGACGCACTTTCTGAGAGTTGTGCGCGGCGCCCTTCTCAAGGGCGAGGGCCTCGCGACGCTATGGCCGGAGCTAGTGGCGCTGGGCGTCTTCGTCTGCGTCGTCACGGCGCTGGCGATGTTGCGCTATCGCCGGACGCTGGATTGAACCGATGCTGACAATCCTGACGGTTCAAGGATCTCGATGAGCTTCCCGGCGTTGCCGGACATTCAGCCCCGCGTCCATCCGACTCCCTCGCCAATCCTGCGGGATTTCCACAACGGCGTTTCGTCGTGAAACGCAGCCCTTCCCTTTCGCAACAAGCGCATGGGCGCGCGCGTAGTCCCTGTCCAGTTGAGTTCCCTCGGCGCGAGGCCTGTCCCAGTACTCTTGTGAAATGTCGTATTTTACCATCCCAGCTGGATCTTTCTGGTCAGCCGCCCATTGCGGAATATCCTTCATGGCAATGCCCGATGCGACAGCAGTCAGGCATGCACGGAATGCGCGGCCGCTTTCAGAGAAATCGCCAGGTCCGGCGGCGAGTGCAAAACTTTCGTTGCGGACGGCGGCTGGCGATCTACCAAAGCGCGCACCAGCGAAATCGATCACGCGCCGCACATCAGACGCGTTGATCTGGCTGATCACCTCGTCCTGGAAAGCGATGCCGGTTACAGCAAAATAACGCGCTCCCAGATAGATCTCCACGCCGGCAGGATGAGCCGAGCCACGTTCTTTCCATGATCTCCCGAGCCGCGGCGCTCCGTTGATGTTGGACCCGAACAGGGTGCGGGCCTGCTCCCATTCGATTTCGTTCATGAGCGCAAAGATCTTGAGGCCCGTGCCGCTGGGAGAGATCTCTGCATAAGATGCGATCATGGCAAGAACGTCACACGCCCAGGCATCGATTGTCCCCGCTCTTGCGTCCCGGCAGCTGTCAAGATCCACACCGACGAGATAGAGGCCCGATCCGGCGCGCGTGAGAACGATGCCGATTCCCGACTGTCGCCTGTACCGACCTGCTTGCTGATAGGTCGACCAGGTCTCCGGCCGGGTTACGCTTGCCGCCTTGCCCGATACCGCATTGATTGGAATCTTGGTCCTGCGACCTGCCCGGCTGATTTCCCTCCAGGCGATCCACATCTGCTCGTGCAGAACGGCGGCGAAGTGCTTTTCGATGGCTAGGCGATTTTCCTTGATCACGATTAGCTCCTGATTTGTAGATACGAAGTCAGCAGGACGTACGACGCATGCCTCGGCGCCAGACTGCCGCTGGCGGAGCAGGCGCGCCGTGAGACGGCCGGCGTAGGCCTTTCCCAAGTGCCTGCGCGCGGCGGACGCTCAAGGGCGCAGAGCGTAGCGGCCCTTGAACGTCCGTTGGGCGCAGGCGACAACACAAAGGTCAAAGCTGCCGGTCCATCGGACCGCCCTGCCCAGCGATGTGGCTGTTGCTCGATTTGCGAGTGGGAGTCGGTGTCTTTGAACTACGCAGGACGTCGCCTGGGCCAGTGGCCCGCGATCTCTGCGGACGTCATCGACGCCCTATACGCGATGGCCGCATCACAATTGAACGTCGGGCTGGATCAAATTGTTAGCGCCAACCCGTGACCGTCCAGCGTTCACACAGGAAACCGCACGGCGAAAGGATGCTCGCTGTTTCAAGGTCGTCCTCACTCGATCTACCGAGCCACGATCACCGCAGAGCGGGAGCATTTGAAGGTCCTGCCGGTCGTCTGCTTTGCCGGAAGCGCGGCAAATGCTTCTTCGCCTCAACTTGGCCGCTGGATGCGGGATCTCGATGGCGCTCTATTCGCGTCGCAACGCTTC
>DASYKO010000034.1:0-19595 GCA_035995285.1 Hyphomonadaceae bacterium
TGGAGTCCAGCAAACATCTGATGGCGGTGTTGAGTAAGAAAGCGCAACGCGGTCCCGCCCGCCCGAAGGGGGCGGACAGGTGGGGGTGGCTCAACGGTCCCCGGCGCCACGGTTGGATTTCGGACAAGCGTGCGAGGCTCTAATTGTGCACTCACCGTGGCGGTGGGCGGCGAGGTTCGAGCGGAGGGATGCCGCGCATGTCCGGATCCTCGCCGGGCTTGAGGTCTGGCCGCAGGGTTGTGCGGATGAGCTCGGCGACTTCGGCGGGGCGCTCGAGGCCGACAAGCGCAATGGGGTGGAAGGCGCCGCGCTTTGTCTTGCATAGCCGCACGCTGCGGGCGCCGGGAAGGATGAAGTCGAGATCCTTGCCGGGATAGCTGGTGGTGTGGCGCGGATAGATGTTGCGGAAGATGATCACGCGGCGGTCGGTGAGGCCGTAGGTTTCATGCGCTGGAGCGAAAAGACTGCGCAGGGCAAGGCCGCCGAGCAGCACGGCGACAGCGACAAAGATGACAAGAACATAGGCCAGCACCCATGGGTCCTGGTCGTCTTGCAGGATGGCTCTGACGAGACCGGTGAATGCGAAGGCGGACCAGAGGGCGAGGAAGCCGAGCGCGTAGACATTTCCCGCGGTCAAGTTGAGCCCGCTGCCGCGGCCATGCCAGAGAAGTCTCTCGCCGGGCTGGAGGCGCGCTTCGATGATGGCGCGAGAGTCAGTGGGCTGCGCTGGCGCCTGCCTCCGGGAGTTTCCGGACGGCTTCGTCGCTTGTGTTGGCGGCTTCCCCCATTCGCCGATCGTCTTGGCCACGGCTACATCTCTTTCGTGTGAGCGTGGGCGTCGATCTGGATCCAGGTCTGTTCGGAGAAGGCGAGGAGGTCTCCGGCTTCATCGAAGAGGGCGGAGCCGGCGAAGTGCTTGCCGCGCTCCTGTCCCTTTTTCCAGGCGACGGCGATGAGGGGCGCATCTGGTCCGGGGCGTTCCAGCACGCGCGCGGAGATGCGGCCGAGGAGGATGGGTTCGGCCTCGATGGCGAAGGCGCCGGGGCAATCGAGCGCGGCCCACATGAATTCCGGAGCGATGCGGCCGGAGGCGTCGGCAAGGTCGGGCGTGGGACGCCAGGGCGCGGCGACGATGGGGAAATCGTTGGGATTGTCGAGGCCGGATGGCTCCTTCAACCAGTCGGGAAAGATGCGCAGGCCATCGCCCTCGGCGCGGGCGGGGCCGCAGACGAAGCAGTGGGGCAGGACGTGATCCTCGACATTGCGGAAGGTCGCGGCGGCGACCTGTGCGGCCTCCAGCCCCGGGGATTCGATCTTGGGTATCGCAAGGCTCGTGGGTTTTACCGACATGATGAGGATGCGCAGGGCTGCGTCGTCGGTCATGATGTCGAGGCCTGAATCTGTCTCGTGCGCGCGCAGCGTTTGTTCAAGCGGGATCGGGGCGCGCAGCGTGACCTCGGCGGCGCCGGGGCCGAGGATCTGCGCGGCAAGACCGGCGGCGTAACCGCCATTGCCGGAGTCGTAGGGTCCGTTGAAGCGGCGGGCGATGCGGAAGGTTTGCGTCATGAACAAGAGTCTAGCGGGCGCGGGGGCTTAGGCAACCATCACTCCTCGTGGTGATGTCCGGTGCCGTCCTGGTGTCGCGGGCTTTCGTCGCTGAGGGAGCAGTGATGATGGCCTTCGCGGTCGTGGTATTTCTGGAGGTTGTAGGGGCAGTCGCCGTTGAGATAGGCGACGTCGCTGTAGAGGCTGAGGGCGCTGTCGAGCAGGTTGAGGTCGGCTGTGGTGCAGCCGCCGGTTGCGAGGGCGAGCGTCAGAGCGGCAAGGCCCACGCGAAGTTTCATGTCCCGCAATCCCCGGTTCGACGCTTAGAGCTTAGCCGATGCGGCGCACGCCGGAAGATGTCTTCTCGCCAACAATCATTGACAAAAGCGGGGTTCGCGCATACGTGCTCGCCCTCGCAAGCGCGACAAAGAGGTTGTGACATGACGGACGATAGCCAGCGTTGGGAGTGCCGCTAGCGCGCCGTCCTGGGCGCGTGATGCGCCTCCCTCTTGCCGCTCTCAGCTGACCCACCCAGTCAAGCCGGCGGCCACCTTCACCTGAGACCAGCAGCCAGCAGCGCATCTCGATGCGTTGTTCGCGCGTGCGCGTTATCCTCCGTTCGCAGCGGCAGGAGGCGCCTTCTCATGGCAGTTTGGGCCGTGGCTGGTCTTGCGATTTCGCATCACAAGGACAAGCGAGGGCAACATGACCCGCAGACTCAGAAACATTGGCATCATCGCGCACGTCGACGCTGGCAAGACCACGTTGACCGAGCGCATCCTGTTCAACGCCGGCCGCATTCATCGCGCGGGCGACGTCCACGACGGCAACACCGAGACGGACTCCCATGCCCTCGAAAAGAAGCATGGGATCACCATCCTCGCGGCGGCGGTATCGTGCGAGTGGCAGGGGACGGCCATCAGCATCATCGACACGCCCGGGCACGTCGACTTCACCATCGAGGTCGAGCGGAGCTTGCGCGTGCTGGATGGGGCGGTGGCGGTGTTCTCCGCTGTTTCGGGCGTGGAGCCGCAGTCGGAGACGGTGTGGCGCCAGGCCGAACGGTTCGGCGTGCCGCGCATCTGCTTCGTCAACAAGATGGACCAGGCGGGCGCGGACTTCGGAAGGGTGCTCGAGATGATCGAGGAACGGCTGGGCGGGCGACCGCTTGCCCTGCAGCTTCCGATAGGGGCCGAGGCCGACTTCTCGGGCGTCATCGACCTTGTGTCGATGGAAGCGCTGTCATGGGAAGGCGGGCACGTGCAGCGCATCGCCATTCCGGAAGGAATGCGCGAGGCGGCTGTGGCGGCGCGGTTGAGCCTGCTGGAGAAGCTGGGCGAGGTCGACGAGGGTATCGCCGAGGCGTGGCTGAGCGATCCATCCGGCATTGCGCCGGAGACGATCGCGGCTGCGGTGCGCAAGGGCTGCCTCAGCGGCCGGCTGACGCCGGTGCTGTGCGGCTCGGCCTATCGCAATGTCGGCGTGCAGCCTCTGCTGGACGCGATTGTCGCCTATGGGCCTGCGCCGGAAGACCGGCCGCCGGTCGAGGGCGTCAATCCGGACACGGGCGAGAGCGAGCTTCGGTCTGCCAAGATCGATGAGCCGTTCACTGCGCTTGTCTCGAAGGTGAAGACGGGCCGTCATGGCGCGCTGGCTTTTGTGCGCGTCTATGCGGGCCGGATTGCACCGGGCATGGCTGTAGTCAACGCAGCGACGGGCCGGACAGAGCGGATCGGGCGTCTCCTGCGCATGCAGGCGGATGCGCAGACCGAGATCGGCGAAGCCGTCGCCGGCGATGTCGTGGCTGTGGTTGGCCTCAAGTCTGCCATGGCGGGCGCCACGCTGAGCGATCCGAAGCGGCCGATCGTGCTGAGTGGGTTCGAGATTCCCGATCCTGTGATCGAGGCGGTGATTGAGCCGCGTGCGAGCCAGGACCAGGAGAAGCTCGGCCAGGCTCTGGCGATGATGGCGCGCAGCGATCCTTCGCTGCGTGTCGCGGTCGATCCAGAGAGCGGGCAGACACTGCTGTCGGGCATGGGCGAGCTGCACCTGTCGATCTGCGTCGAGATGCTGAGGGAAGACTTCGGCGTCGAGGTGTCGATCGGCGCGCCGCAGGTTGCTTACCGTGCGGTGGCGTCGCGGCGGTCTGTCGTGGACCATACGCTGCGCAAGCAGTCGGGCGGTCCGGGCCAGATGGCGCGGGTGAAGCTGGCGTTCGAACCTGCGGAAGCGGGTGAGACGGGGCTCACCTTCGTCAACGCCACAGCGGGCGGCGCGATTCCGAAGGAGTTCGTGCCGTTCGTTGAAAAGGCGCTGCGGCAGGCGATGCTGGATGGCGGGCCGGGCGGCATGCCCGTGCTTGGCCTCAAGGCGACGCTTCTGGATGGCGCCTTCCATGTGAAGGATTCGTCCGGGCTGGCGTTCGAGCTTGCTGCGCGCGAGGCGTTCAGGATCGGGTTTGCGCAAGCCGAGCCGATCCTGCTCGAGCCGATGATGAAAGTCGTTGTGTCGACGCCGGGCGAATATCTCGGCGGGGCCATTGGCGACCTGCAGTCGCGGCGCGGGCAGATCCTGAGTGCGGAACCGCTTGGTCGGTCACACGAACTTGTCGCCGAGGTCCCCCTTGGCGAGATGTTCAACTATGTGAGCGCGCTGCGGTCTCTCTCGCAGGGCCGCGCCGGGTTCTCGATGAAGCTCGAGCGCTATGCGCCCATGCCGCGGGCGCTGTGGAGCCGGGCGATCGGCGAGTGAGGCGAGGAGGGTGGGCGGTGCAAACCGCTCACCCTTTTGCTTGTCCGCGCGCCGCGTCTTGAAATCGCGGGCGGGCGGTGTTATCTCCCCGTCGAATTCCACGAGGTAGTCATGTCGAAAGCATCGTACGCAGCAGCAAGCTAGCTCGTCTCTCTCCGGAGAGGCGTGAGCCTCTCCTTGTGTCTTAACCGGACCCTGGATGGCTCTCGCCTCCGGGGTTTTTTGTTGTCTGAAGGAGCACGCCATGGGGCGCGCACTGACAATCCGGACCGTCACCGCGATGCGCGACAGCGCAGGCGTGCGCGTGGCCGAACGACAGGGACGCTAGTCCCCGCTTTTTCCTGAACCGTTTCGGCGTGGGGCTGACCCGCGCTTCCAAGAATTGGCGCGCCAATGCCAATGGCCGTCCGTATTGCGTCTGATCAGCGCGATGCGGCGGCGCTTCATCTCCAAGGAGATACCGATGACTAACAAACTGCCCGAAAAGACGCACGTGAACGTCGGCACCATCGGGCATGTCGACCACGGCAAGACCACGCTGACCGCGGCTCTCACGCAGGTGCAGGCCGCGCGCTTCGGCGGGGATGCGCTGTCGTTCGATGAGATCGACAACGCGCCTGAAGAGCGCGAACGCGGCATCACGATCAACACGAGCCATGTGCAATACGAGTCCGCCACGCGGCACTACGCGCACATCGACTGCCCGGGTCACGCCGACTACGTGAAGAACATGATCACCGGCGCCTCCCAGATGGACGGCGCGATCCTGCTTGTCGACGGCACGAAAGGCGCCGCCAAGCAGACGGTCGAGCACGTGCTGCTGGCGCGCCAGGTGAACGTGAAGCACATGGTCGTGTTCGTGAACAAGATGGACGCGATCGATCCTTCCGAAGTGGAGGACATGAAGGAGCTCATCCGCATGGAAACCGGCGCGCTGCTGGCGCTGCACGGCTACAAGGATGCGCCTTTCGTGTTCGGTTCGGCGCTGAAGGCCGTCGAAGCTATTCGCGACGGCAGGACCGACAGCCCGGATGTGCAGTGCATCGTTGAGCTGGTGGAAGCGCTGGATACCAGCATCCCGGATCCGGTTCGTGATTTCACGAGCCCGTTCCTGATGCCGATCGAAGGCGTGGTCACCAAGTCCGGGCGCGGCACGGTCGTCACCGGCCGGGTCGAGCGCGGCGTGCTCAAGGTTGGGGACGCGGTCGAGATCGTCGGGCTCGACAATGGCGGGGCCGAAGTGGTCGTGACCGGCACGCAGGCCTTTCGGAAGGACGTGGCCGAAGTGCGCGCGGGCATGAATGTCGGCCTGCTGCTGCGTGGACTGAAGCGTGACGACGTGCAGCGCGGGCAGGTTCTGTCTGCGCCGGGCGTGATCGAGGCTCGCACCAAGGGGCGGGCGCAGATCTTCGTGCTCACGGCGGAAGAAGGCGGGCGGCACACGCCGTTCGCCAGCGGGTATACGCCACAATTCTTCTTCGGCGTGACCGATGTCTCGGGCGCGATCCATGTCGGGGAAGGCGTTGTCTCTCCCGGCGACCAGGTGGAGGTCAGCTTCGAGCTGATGAAGCCTGTCGGGTTCGAGAAGGGCGTTCGCTTTGCGATGCGCGAAGGCGGCAGGACCGTCGGCGCCGGCGTCGTGACGGAGGTCGCCTGAGCGCGGCCTGACGGTAGCTCCCGGCTCCGGGCGAAAGTTCGGGGCCGGGAGTTGTTGTGCCGGGTCTATCTGCGGCGAAAATCGGCTTCGTGTCTTCGTGTGATCTTCGTGCCTTTGTGTTGGAGTCTTTCTTGCCGCGGCAAAGTTTTCAACACGAAGACACCAAGGAGACACAAAGACACTAAGGGGCCGGTGGGTTTTGCGCTGCCCGGAAGCTAGTCCTCGAGCATCGCCTGGAGTTTCAGCATCGTGTTCCAGTTGCGGGCGGTGCCGGTGCAGGTTTTCTTGGGGAGGATGAGTTTCGACTGGCCGATCGATGGGCCGTAGTCGATGTAGATCTCGCGGCCGACGATTTTCAGCTGTTCGCCCTTGTCGTATTTTTCCCGCAAGGTCTTGAGGTAGGCGTCGATGCCCGCGGTGTCGGGCTCGTCCTTGCAGACGACGCAGACGAGGTGGGCCGGGTCGTCCTTCGCCTTCTTCGGGAAGGGGTTGGCCTTGATGATGGCGGCCCAGTCGGCGGGATCGCGCACCATCACCTCGGAGAAGAGGCCGAAGGTTTTCTCGATGGCGCCTTCGAGGGCGGCTTCGAGTTTGGCTGGGGCGGTCTTCTTCGCGTCGAAGACGAGGTTGCCGCTGGCGACGAGCGTGCGGGCGTTTTCGTAGCCGAGTTTCGTGGCGGCGACCTTCAGCTCCGCCATCGTCACCTTGCGGCCGCCGACATTCACGGCGCGGAGGAGGGCGGCGTATCGCATCAGGAAACTACCTTGCCCGCAGCCGATCAATCGCCGCGTACGCTTCCGCGTAGTGGTCTTGAAGACTGAATCCGGCCTTCTGGATCAGTTTCAGGATCGCCAGCAGGTCCGCGCGCATTGGAATTGTAAGCGCCTTGAGTTCTTTCAGCATCTCTTTTCTCTTTGCGGCGCTGAGCTTGGCGGCGTCAGGCAAGGCATTTTTTATCCGATCAACATAAGCGCTCAACGAACGTTCGAGCATGCGCAATGCCTTGCGGTCTTCTTTCGTCAATCTACTGTTCAGCTCGGGGTAGGTGACCGACTCTAGCGGCTTGCCTCCATAGACCGCAGTCAGGCCATTTCTTGTTTTCCTGATTTGAACCGAAGGCTCCCGGCTCTCGTCATCGATCAGCGCTCTGCGGATGTGAGGCCACGCTGTTTCGAAGAGCTTGATAATGCTGGTGAGCAGTTCAGCCCCAGCTTTGAAATCGTCCGGCCCGATACTTCCCATGTCCCCCTCCATCAACCAACGGAGAGGCTATCATATTGGCATTGGGTCAAGAAGCATGCGCGCCTAGTATTTTCCTCATCTCGACGAGATCGAAGTCGCGGGTGACTTCGCCGGTGCTCTCGTTGAAAGGGAAGGGGTGGCGGGCGCCGGTGAGGGTGTAGCCGCGGCGCTTGTAGTATTCGATCAACGCCTCGCGGACGTTGATCACCGTCATCACCATGGCCTGTGCGTTCCACAGCTCGCGTACGCGGCGCTCGGCTTCGGCGAGGACGGTCTTGCCGAGGCCGGAGGAGTGGATCGAGGGGTTGATGGCGAACATGCCGAAATAGGCGGAGGCGTCTGCGGACGTTCCGTCGTGTTTTGAGGCGCCGTCGACGGCCTTGGTCTTCTGCAGGAGGCAGCAGCCGGCGAGCTGGCCTTCCAGTTCGGCGATGAGGAAGCGGGAGTCCGGCTGGGCGATGAGGGTGGCGATGTCGTGGTGGCTGGTGCGCGGGCCCTTGAGCAGGTGCGCCTCGGACATCCAGCTGCCGGCCGTTTCGGGGCCGCGATAGGCGCGCTCGATCAGGGCGACGAGGGCGGGCACGTCATTTTGCATTGCATAGCGGAAGGTGGGGAGAGTGCTCATGCTCCACGCTAAATTCACGGCTTCGCGCGGCGGTCAAGAGTGCTTGCGGTGCGGGGGACAAGAGAGTTTCATGGGCAGCGGGGTTCGAGGAGGCGCCGATGCGTATCTTGCCAGTTGGAGGGGCTGTTGCTGGATTTGTGCTGGCCGCTTGCGGCGCGGCCTCGGCACAGGGGCTGAGCGCGGAGCTGCTGTGCGATCCGGCGAGCAGTCCCTATGACGCGGTGGCGGCTGCGCCGTTTTCGCATCGGGTGCAGTTCGAGGATGAGCATGTGCGGGTGCTGGAGATCGTGCTGCCGCCGGGAGCGATCGAGCCGGTGCATGTGCATGCGCTGCCGAGCGTGATCATGGGCGAGACGGGGGGCAAGGGCGGGGCGAAGTTTCTCTACAAGGAGTATCGCTTCTCGAATGGGAAGTTCGTGGAGACGTCCAGCAACGAAGTGACGCCGTCGGCGGGCTACCGCGCTGTGTGGACGGCGCCGGAGGGACCGCATTCGATCACCAATATCGGGCCAGTGGAGGTTCGCTTCACGCGGATCGAGATCAAGCCGGAGGCGTGTGCGGCGATGGCGAAGACAAGGTAGGGTGCATGGAGCGGGGCGAAATGCACCATCGCGCCACGCCAATGAAAGAGGTGCATTGCGCTTCGCTTCATGCACCCTACGGCGCCGGTGCGAACTTCTCGCCGGTGCCTGGCATGAAGACCGGGCCCAGCGGGCCGGTGGCGCCTTTGAGGAATGTGACTTTGGTTTCGATCGTTAGCGACTGGCGGACGGCGAGGGCTTTCTGCAGCTCGGCATAGTCGGGGCCATCGCCGCCCATCGCGGCGGCGTCGCGCGTGGCCGACCAGTGGGCGAGGCTGGCGTAGCGGGTGGTGAGATAGACTTCGTCATAGTCGGGTGAGGCTTCTTTTCCGTCTGGCGCCGGGATCACTTCCCACATGCCGACGATGCGCGCGCCGATCTTTTCGAAGAAGGGCCAGATGCCTTTTTGCGAGGCGGCGAGGAATTGCGGGTAGGTTCCCTTCTTGATCTTCCAGTAGCGGATGGTGACGATTTCTTCTCCCGGCTGGGCTGCGAGGTTGCGCACGGGGCCGCGCGTCGTTGCGGTGTCGCGGTTCATCTGTATGGGGGAGTTGTTGGGCGGGGCCGGCGCTGGGGCCGTGGTGCAGGCAGCCATCACAAACAAGGGAAGGGCGAGGAGGGCGGCGGCGAGAAGAATGCGCATGGAAGGGCTCCGGTGATGCGGCATCCCATCCTTGTGAACGTCGGCTTGCAAGGCCGGAAATTGCACCCAAATCAACCGTTCCGTGTTTGAGGGGCGATGCATTCCACTGCGTCAACGAGGGCTTAATCGCGGGCTGGTAGAACTTAATGAAACGCCTTTTCGACCCCTCCCGAGTCCTGGTCCCCAGAGTCCTCCATGAACCTCTTCGACCGCCTCAAGAGCGACTGGGTCTACCTGACCGGGTTTCTGCGCATCATCGGCGCGATCAACAAGTTTGATCCCGAGGCGGAGGAGACGATTGCGGATGCTGTCGAGGCATGTGTCGATCGCAATCTCACGCGCACATTCATTTCGTTCGAGGGACGCGACACGAGCTATGCCGCGTTCGAGGCGCGGGCGAACCAGTTTGCGCATTGGGGGCTGAGTGTTGGCCTGAAGAAGGGCGACACGGTTGCGCTCTTCATGGAGAACCGGCCGGACTACATCGCCTTCTGGGCGGGCATGGCGAAGATCGCGGTGAAGACGGCGCTGATCAACTACAACCTGACCGGGGCCGGGCTGTCGCACTGCCTGAAGGTCGTGAACTGCCGCGCCATCGTGATGAACCCGGAGCTGGCGGAGCAGTGGGCTTCGGCGGCGGCGGCAACGCCGCTCGAGCTTGGCGCGTTTGTGCTGGGCGGGGAGGTGGAAGGTCTGAAGGCCATCGACACGGACATGCTCAACATGTCGCGCGAGCGGCCGGCGAAGTCGCGGCGTTCCGGCGTGAAGGGCGGGGATGTGGCGCTTTACATCTATACGTCGGGCACGACGGGGCTGCCCAAGGCGGCGAAGATCACCAATGTGCGCGCGCAGGGCCTGATGCGCGTGTTCTATGATGCGACGGATGCGAAGCCGGAAGACCGCATCTTCCTGACGCTGCCGCTCTATCATGCGACGGGCGGGATGTGTGGCGTGGGCACGGCGATGAATGCGGGCGCGGCGATCGTGCTGCGGCGGAAGTTCTCGGCCTCGCACTTCTGGCAGGAGGCGATCGACAACAAGGCGACCATGCTCGTCTATATCGGCGAGCTTGGGCGATACCTGATGAACCAGCCGGTGACGCCGCTGGAGAAGCAGCACACCATCCGCAAGGGCTTCGGCAACGGGCTGCGCGCCGATGTGTGGGCGCAGTTCATCGAGCGTACGGGCATCAAGACACTGGTGGAGTTCTATGGCTCGACCGAGGGCAATGTGAACTTCTTCAATCTCGACGGGCACATTGGCGCCGTGGGGCGTATTCCGCCGATCCTGAAATCGAGGCTGCCTGCGCGCATCCTCAAGTTCGACGTCGAGACGGAACAGCCGGTGCGCGGCCCCGATGGTTTCTGCATCGAAGCGGCGCCGGACGAGGCAGGCGAGGCGGTTGGCCCGATCAATGGCGAGCCGCGCCAGCGCTTCGATGGCTATAACGACGAGGCGCAATCGAAGAAGAAGCTGCTGCGTGACGTGTTCAGGACAGGCGATCTGTGGTTCCGCACCGGAGACCTGATGAAGAAGGATCGCGACGGGTATATCTACTTTGTCGACCGCGTGGGCGATACGTTCCGGTGGAAGTCGGAGAACGTGTCGACGACTGAGGTCGAGATGGCGGTCTCGTCCATGGCCGGCGTGAAGCATGCGATCGTCTACGGCGTTGAAGTGCCGGGGCAGGAGGGGCGTGCGGGGATGGCTGCCATCACGCCGAACGGGATCGACCTGCCGGGGCTGTACAAGCATCTGGCGTCGAACCTGCCGGGTTATGCGCGGCCCGTGTTCCTGCGCTTCCAGGGCGAGGTGGAGACGACGGGGACGCTGAAATATCGGAAAGTGGATCTCGTGAATGACGGGTTTGATCCGTCGAAGACGAGCGATCCGCTGTACGTGGCTGATCTCGAGAAGCAGCAGTATGTGCTGATCGACGCGGCGGTGCTTGCGAAGATCAGGTCGGGGACGATGCGGCTTTAACTGCGAAGCGAGCGACGGCTCCTTACATCTGTCGGCAGAGCAAGGTGCAGACCCTCACCTGACCTCCCCCTTGCAGGAGGGAGGGACCCTGAGGCCTTCAGCTTACAAACGGTCCCACGTCGGTGGCTGCGACCGAGACAGCAGTTCAGTGTTCAATTCCAACCGCGCGGTCCCTCCCTCCTGCAAGGGGGAGGTCAGGTGGGGGTCTGCACCTTGTTCCATTGTGGGCTAGTGGGTTCGAAGCCAGGTTGGGCTCCGGCAAAACGCACTAGTCCCACCGGTTGAACCAAGTCCGGATCGCGTCCTGCCAGGCGCTCGTTGCGTCGAACTGGATGCCGTGGGCGGCGTTGCGGATCATCTGGAACTCGCCGCGTTTTACGCGCTTCGAGAAGGCTTCGGCGGTGGCGGGGCGGGCTTCGTCGTATTCGCCTACCAAAAAGAGCGCGGGGCAGTCGATCTGCGCGAGCAGGGCTTCGCCATTGTAGTCCTTTAGGATGCCGTCGGAGACGAATTCGGTCGGGCCCCACATATCGCGGTAGAGCGTGGAGCTCACGCGCGGCATGGTGCGCTGGTAGGGGGCGATGTAGTCGGGGCGGGCGCCGCGGCCGTTGAACTGGCGGTAGAAGGATGAGGTGGCGGCGCGGTACTCGGGCGTGTTGCGGTCTCCGGTGCGGTCGCCCATCACGAGGGCTTCGCGCTCATCCGGTTTCATCGAGGCGACGAGGGCTTTCGCGTCGTTGATCCAGCTGCGGGTGGAGATAAGCGGGCCCTGCAGGATCGTGCTCTTCAGGCCCGCGGGTTTGCGGCCGGCGTATTCCAGCGCGATGGCGCCGCCCCAGCTGTGGCCGAGCAGGTGGAGCTTTTCGAGGTTCAGGGCGGAGCGAATGGCGTCGACTTCGGAGACGAAGCGTTCGACGGTCCAGTTGGCGCGGTCCTGCGGGTGGTCGGATTTTCCGCAATCGAGCTGGTCGTAGAGAATGACGCCGCGCTCCTGCGCGAGCACGAGGCCGGGGAGGAAGGCGACGTGGTTGCCGCCCGGGCCGCCATGGGCCATCAGCACCGGCGCCTTTGCAGCGTTGAGCGGGCCGTTGACGCGGACCCAGATATTGCCGCCGCGGACGGGGACCATGAGTTCGCGATCCGGCGCCGGGGGCGTCCATGTGGTGGCGGGTGTTTGCGCGAAGCCGGGACGAGCCAGGGCGGCGGTGAGGGCTACGGCGCTGAACAGGGCGAGCGCTTGGCGCCGGCTGAACCGCGGCTCGTCGATGATCATACGCAAGGCCCCGCGCTATTCTGCAAGGATTAGCGTGGGCTTCGGATCAGCGCCATAGGTGGAGTGGGAAGTTGATCAGCCCTGCTTCTTCAGCTTCTGGGCGTCGGTCTTGTCCTTGGTCGCCGGTTTCTTGCCGATGGTGCGGCTGTCGGCGAGGAGTTGCTGACAGGGCGCGTCGGGCTCGCCGCCGAGTTCGAGGAAGGGCAGGGCTGCGAGGGCGCCGGTGACGGTGGAGAGCAGGGCGGCGACTGCCCCCTGCACGACGGTGTCTTCATCCAGCGCCTTGATCTGCGGATGGCGCATCGAGCCATGGATCTTGATGTCGCCGAAGACCTTGCCGATCGAGACATCGTGAGGCTTGGCTGTGATGCCAATATCCATCGTCTCGTCTTTCAGGTTCAGGCCGCCATTGGCGAGGATGAGGCTGTCCTCATTGTCGAGCACGGCGGGATTAAGCGTTGCGATGCCGTTCTTGAAGGAGACGTTGGCCGCGAGGCAGCGCGACTTGATCATATCGTGGTCATCGTTCTTGGCGAGCAGGAGGAGGATCTCCCCGAGGTCAAGGCCTGCGGCCTCGGTTGCGATCTTCGCGACTTCGCTGTTGGTGGACCAGATACCCGCCTCGCCACCGGTAGAGCCGAACGCTTCGCGGAAGCCGGAGCCGGTGAAGTTCACGTTGAATACGCCGTTGAGCGTGCCCTTCACGAACGGTGTCTTGACGAGGCGCTCGATCGGAAATTTGTCGAGCTTGCCGGTGGCTTTCGTCTTGGCCGGATCCTGCGTCGCATCGATGTGGACCTTGGCGTCGAGATCGCCGGATGAGCCGGTGCGGACGAGGAAGCGTTCGAAATCCAGCACCTGGTCGCGCAGCGTGCCGACGAAGTTCATGGCGTTGATGCCGACGGGGGCGTCGACCACTTTCACGGCTTCGAACTTGATGTCTGCATTCACCGCAGCGAGACGCGCGAAGTCGATGTGGGTGTCGGGGATCAGGCGGGCGGAGCGGTCGAACTCGGCCTTGGCTTCCTTCTGCTCTTCGTTCGATGTCTCGCCTTTACCCGTGCCGATCGGGATGCCGAAGACGACGCCGAGGTCGTCGAAGTCGAGCTCTTTGGACTTGAGAGCCACGGTGAGGAAGGGCTTCTTCGGCTTGAGGTCGACCGAGACGTCGCCGCCGATGTCGCTGTCGCCCATGCGGCCGGTGATGCCGTTGACGGCCCAGACCTGCTTGAGCATGTGCAGCTTGCCGTCGACCTTGAAGGGCGGGGTGTCAGGCGATGATGCGCCGACGATTTCGGCGAGTTGCTTGAGGTTCTGGCCTGAGGCGGTGACGTCGCCGCGCAGGCTGCCGTCCCATTCGCGGCGCAGGTTCGAGAACTGGATCTGGTTGTCCCCGGACGTCGCCGAGCCGGAGACCGTGCCGGAGGAGAAGGAGCCGCCCGCCTTGATGAAGGTGACTTCGCGGAGCTTTTCACGGCGGACGAATTTCAGCTTGATATTCTCGATCTCAACGGCGTCGACCACGCCCTGCGGGTTGATGGTGCGCTTGTCGTCCTTCTTGTTCTCGAGCATGACCTCGCCGTCGCGGGCGATCAGCTTCTTCACCCAGGGATGGCCGGGCAGGAAGCCGAAGAGGTCGTAGTCGAGATTGATCGCCTTGGCCTCGACCGTGCCGGGCCAGTCCAGGCCCTGCAGTTCGAAGCGGCTGGAGAAGGGAGCGCGCAGCTTGCCGCTGGTGATGTTGGCGGACTTGGCGCCGAAGGTGTGAAGGCTCCAGTTGATCATCGGCGTCGCCGTCTTGGGATTGGCGAGCATGATGTTCAGCACGACCCAGGCGAGCACGATGAGGCCGAGGATCGAGGCGAGCACGATCGCGATGATCTTCCACGGGCGGGAGAGATGCATCTTCGGAGGCTTCGGCCACTTCTCGGGCCATTTCGGCGCGCGGAATTTCGGCATGCTGAAACGCGGGAACCTTTTGCCGGTTTCCGGTGCGCCAATAGTTTCAGGTGTTGCGGAAGTGGATTCCACGCCATCGCTCCTTGCCGTACCGGACAACCGCGTGGGCGCGTGTTTGGTTCCCTGAGCACCCATGTTCCGCGCCAGAGTCTTCGGCGCGGAACACTTATGATGAACTGGGCTTGACCTGCATCAAGACCAGAGATCGCCGAGCGCGAGTTGCTCGATGAAGCTCTCGCCATAGGGCGTGGTGTAGTTCGTGCCGCCGGCGTGATCGTCGAGGCGGTTGTTGAGCGTCTGCACGGAAGGACCCGTGCGCACGCCGTGCTCACCGAGAATGCGCACGAGTTCGCGGAGCTGGGTGTCTTCCAGGTCCACATTGTCCTGCGCCTTCGCCTCGGCGAGGCGCCAGCCGGCCGCATCCCAGCTAATGGCGATGGCGGCTGCCGGTTCGTTGCGCCAGACATAGACGGCCGTGCGGCCTTCCGCGATGCGGATGGCGTGCTCGGCGAGGCAGTTGCGGAATTCCAGCGCCACATGCTCCAGCAGCTTCCGGCTGGTGATCCGGAAGAAGGGCGGCTGGAGGGAAGGCGCGGGGCCCGCGGGACGGAAAGAGTCCGGCGTCAGGTCTTCCTGTGCGCGGCGGAACATCTGTTGAGTGTCGCCGCCTGCGCCCCAGCGGCGGGCGATGCTGGGGGCGACATCCGGCTGGCGCATGCGCACGGCGAGCGCGAAGGCGCGCGCGAGGTCGGACGCCGCATGCTCGTTCGGAAGAATGCGGACGACGGGAGCGATGCGCAGGGCAGGAGGAAGGACGGCCAGCGGCGCGAACGCGGCCGGGCGCACTTCATCGAGATGACGCAGCACTTCATTCGCCATCGGCTCAGCGAAGAGGCCGAGGAAGGTCTTGTACTGGCGGCGGGTCCACAGCGTCTCGCCGGCTTTGGCGAGCGCGCGCATGAGGCCCTGTGCATCCTCGCCGGCCAGGGCTTCGGCCACGACGGGGTCGCGCTGGAATTCGACAAGGCGGCGCAGCTCCGCCGGCTTGACGCCGCGGGCGGCGTGACCGGCGAGGATGATCGCCGCAGCGTGGCGGCGGGCCGTGGGCATGGCGAAGAAGTCGCCATGTGGCGCAGGCCATTCATCGGCGATCGCCACGGCGAACTCGCCGGCGATGAACTCCAGCAAAGGAGTTGCGTGACGTGCAGCCTGGGCCGCACGCGGACGCGAAAAGATGTGCGCGCCCATGGCGCGTCTCCTCTAAAAACAACACCTGCATCCTCGCCGATTGGCGCGGTACAGACGTGGCGAGGCCCTCTCCGGGGAGAGGCGCGTCACCGGTTCAGTTTTGCGAGGTCAGACGCTGCCGAGGGTGAGACCCGGAGCGCTGACCGCCCCTGGGATCAGGGGCGAACACAAATTCGTTCGCCTCATCGGCTGTAGCTCCGTTGGGCCGGGGAATGTCCCCGACATGTGCTCGTCTGACGCAGGATTCGGGCGGGATTTTGGCGGACGCGAAATCCGGGCTAGAAATCGTAGCTGACGATTTGTCAGACGGTTTATCAGGCGATTTGCCGGACAAGTCCGGGGAGACACATGCTGAAACGCTCTTTGATCGCACTCGCGCTGCTGGCCGCCGCCTGCCAGCCGCAGCAAACGCCGGCGCCCGAGACGAAACCGGCCGATCCCGCGCCGGAGCAGGCTGCTGTGCCGGCCCAGCTGGCGGCGGATGAGATTCCCGCGCCAGCCGGAGAGATCACTGTCACGTCTGTTGCGGCGGGGGCGAAGGTGACGAGCCCGCTGACGGTCGAAGGCTCAGTGATCAACAACTGGATGTTCGAGGGCTCCTTCCCGGTCGAGATCGCGGCCAATGGGGAGTCGATCGCTGTTCGCCCCGGCGAGCAGCAGGCGCCGGACAACTGGACCAATGTGGGCCCGGTGAAGTTCAAGGCGGCGCTGGAATTCACCGTGACGAAGGAAACGCCGGCGGTGCTGATCCTGAAAGAGGATATGCCGAAGCCGAAGTCGGCGGACAGCGATGAGCCGGGCCCGGCGCGCACGCTGCGCATTCCGGTGGTGCTGGTTCCGGCGAGCTGACCTCCCAGCGGCTGACCTCCCAGCGGCTGACCTCCAAGCGGAACTCATGGCGCCCCGACCCGTTGGCCCCTCAAACGAGGAGCGCCATGGCAGATACTCACACAGACATAACCCACGACGCCGAAGCCCCGCCGAAGCGCGGCAAGAAACATGAGGCGCTGTCGGTGTTTCTGGGCGACTGGGAGGCTGAGGGTACATCCTATGGTGGACCGAAGCAGGATGCGAAGGACCCGAAGGCCAACGGGTTTGCGTGGGCCAGCACCCTCACGGCACGGTGGCATAGCGGCGAGTTCTTCCTGATCCAGGTTGAGCGTGCGCAATCCGGCGGGCAGTTCGATACGACCAGCGTGATGGGCGTGGATGCGCAGACGGATGAGTATTTCGCTCAGTCCTTCGAGAACCACGGCTTTGCGCGGCGATATGATGTCAGAGTCGATGGCGAGACCTGGACGCTGCTCGGCGAGCATGAGCGGGCCATGATCGTGTTCAGCGAGGATGGCCGCACGCAGACCATCACCTGGGAATGGAAGCCGAGGGACAAATGGCTGCCGCTGTGCGACCGCGTGGCCAAGCGTGTGGCGCACGGGCAGGCGCGGGCTTAACGCCGGTCTTCAGGTGCGGGGGATGCCATACTTCTCAAGAAGATCCAGCATGTGATGCCCGTGGATTTGATTGTGTTGAAGGTCCACGACAATCACGAGGAAAAACTCTCGCCGGTCAGTTCCGATCAGCACGTGCTCCAACATGCCGAAGCCGTTGCGATAGACGTGTGCGACATCCGTCGGGGCTCACACCGTCAAGATCGCTAGCGGGAATGGTCTCGACGTAGGGCCAGATGTCTACGACGGCGTTCGCAATTGCGGTCACGTTCTGCATGGGGAATGCGAATGTGCGGTCGAATTCCTCACCATCTAGCAGCCGGGTTTGCACGCAGACTCTCCTGGAAAAGGCGCTGCAAGGCATCCTCCCCCGATGAATTCCGGGGTAGATATGAGTCATGACCACATTCCGACCCGAACGCGCAATCCTTGAACTCGACGACCGCTTCTACAAGGCGGTCGAGGCTGCATCTTTTCCGTCGCACATCCTGCGCTGGCGCAATCAGCGGTGGGCGGGGGAGGTGGGGCTGGGCGCCCTAAGCGATGAGGAGTGGATCGCGCACTTCGGGAAGTTCGAGCCGCTCGCGGGCTCGTTGGAAAAGCCGCTGGCGCAGGCTTATCACGGGCATCAGTTCCAGGTTTACAATCCGCAGATCGGCGACGGGCGCGGGTTCCTGCTTGCGCAGTTGCGCGATGGGAAGGGACGTCTGCTGGATTTCGGCACCAAGGGTTCGGGGCAGACGCCGTGGTCGCGGTCGGGCGATGGGCGGCTGACGCTCAAGGGCGGCGTGCGGGAGATCATGGCGGCGGGGATGCTGGAGGCGCTGGGCGTCAATACGTCCAAGGCTTTCTCGCTGATCGAGACGGGGGAGCAGCTGGCCCGGCATGACGAGCCATCGCCGACGCGGGGCTCGGTGCTGGTGCGGCTGTCGCACAGCCATATGCGGTTCGGCACGTTCCAGCGGCAGGCCTATCAGGGCGACGCATCGGCGATCGGGGCGCTGGTCGAATACTGCATCCGGCATTTCTATCCAGGCGCAGCTGGAGCGGACATGGCGGCCTCGGCGGCAAATCTGCTGCGCGAAGTGGTCAACGCGACGGCGGAGCTGATCGCATCATGGATGTCCGCTGGGTTTGTGCATGGCGTGCTCAACACCGACAACATGGTGGTCACGGGCGAGAGCTTCGACTACGGACCGTGGCGCTTCCTGCCGTATTCGGATCCGAGTTTCACCGCTGCCTATTTCGACGAGCAGGGGCTTTATGCGTTCGGGCGGCAGCCGCAGACCGGGCTGTGGAATCTCGGGCAGCTGGCGAGCTGTCTCCCGCTCGTCTGTGAGATCGATCCGCTGGAGAAAGCGCTGGAGACGTATGAGCCGGTCTATCGTGCGGCTTTCCGCAGGCGGATGCTCGCCATGCTTGGGCTAAAGGCTTCGAGCGAGGAGGCGGACCTTGAGCTGCTCAAGGCGCTGTTTGGCTGGATGGGGGAGACGCGGGCGTCGTGGCCGCAGGTGTTCTTCGACTGGTTTTGCGGCGGCGCCAGCGAGGGCAGGGCGTTGAACAGCGAGCTTGCCCAGCTTTATCGCGAGCCCGGTTTCGAAGCGGCGCGCACGGCGATTCTTTCTCATGAGCCGGAGAGGCCGGAGCGGCTGGCTCATTCCTATTTCTCGGGCGCGGCGCCTGCCTCGATGCTGATCGAGGAGGTCGAGGCGCTGTGGGACAGAATCGCCGACGGCGATGACTGGGCGCCGTTCAACGCTCACATGGCCCGAATCGAAACGGCGCGGCAGGCGCTTGACCTGCCATAGGTTAAATCGGAACCGCGCTGATTTCATTGGGAATCTACATTTGACACCGGTTCTCAGCCCAATGATTCCAAGGGCTTTATTAACCGTTCTCACGTGAGATGGCGGGAGTGTCATTTTTCATCGGCGCCAGTGCATGACGTCCGCTCCTCTTCCCATGGGTTCTGCATCGCCTCCCGAGGTGATCGAGCAGAGCTTCAATCAGGCGCTGGAGCATTTTTTCAACTCGGTCACCGAGGCGTTCGCGCTCATCGACCAGGATGGCCGCGTTGTCCGCGCCAACATCGCCTATCGGCGTCTCACGGGCCCTGCCGGCGGCGCAAATGACGCCTCCATCATCAACTACATTGATGCCGACCGTCGCGAGGTCGTGCGCGATGCGCTGCGCAATCTCAACGACGGCTCGCCGCAGCGCTCGATGCAGATGCGCTTCAAGATCGGGCACGAAATCCGTCTGATCGATGCGGAACTCGCCTGGCTCGGGCCGGAGGGGCTGATTTCTTTTGTCGGCCGCGATGTGACGCGGCAGGATACGCTCGAGCGCGAGCGGCTGGAGACGGCAACCGCGCGCGATGCCGTGGAGCAGGTGGGCGATATCGGCCACTGGCGCGCCGGGCGCGATTTCAAGCTGCAGTGTTCAGCCGGCGCTTCGCGCATTCTGGGTCTTGATCCCGCAGCGCCGCCGCTGGTGCTTACCGACTTTGTCGAAATGATCGATGCGGCCGAGCGCGCCGCTGCTACGGCCGTTGCCCGCGAGGCGTTCGAGAAGCGCCGTCCGATCAGGCACAACATCCGAATCCGCCGCCCTGACGGCACGACACGCATGATCCAGGTG
>DASYKO010000035.1:0-9281 GCA_035995285.1 Hyphomonadaceae bacterium
CACCGGCCTGCTCTCCTGCTACATGTCTTCATACAGGTTCCAGCGGCGCATCGTGATGATGTACAAGTGGGACGTGGCCAAGGGCGCCGACATCATCGAGCGCGAAGGCATCACCCACATGGTCGCAACGCCCGCGATCACCGGCGATCTTGTCGCCTATGCCCGCGAAACGGGCCGCAAATTCCCGACGCTCGTGTCGATCGGCGGCGGCGGCGCAAGCCGCGCGCCGGAGCAGGTGCGGGCGATCGACGCCGTGTTCGAGAAAGCCTTCCCCGGCACCGGCTGGGGTATGACGGAAACCAACGCCATCGGCGTCGGCATCGCTGCGAGCGACTATCTGCGCAAGCCGGAAAGCTCAGGCCGGGCCTCGGCGGTGCTCGACCTGCGCATCGTCGATCCCGCAACAGGCAAGCTGATGCCGACAGGCGAGCGCGGCGAATTGCAGATCCGCGGCGCGTCGATGATGCGCGAATACTGGCGCCGGCCGGACGCCATGGCGAAGGAATTCGTCGACGGCGACTGGTTCAAGACCGGCGATGTCGCCATCATCGATGATGAGGGCTTCGTCTTCATCGTCGACCGCATCAAGGACCTGGTTATCCGCGGCGGAGAGAATATCGGCTGCGGCTCAGTGGAGTACGCGCTGCAGGAACACCCCGATGTGGCAGAGGCCTGTGTCTACGGCGTGCCAGACGAGCGGCTCGGCGAAGAGGTCGCAGCAACGCTCTTCGTCACCAAACCGGTGAGCGAGGCCGAACTGCGTGGCTTCCTCGAAACCCGCCTCGCGAAATTCCAGGTGCCCCGCTACATCGACATGGTCCGCGAACCTCTGCCCCGCGGCGCGACTGGCAAGATCATGAAGCGCGAACTGCGCGATCAGGCGGCGAAGAAGCTGGCCGCAAAGGTGTGATCCGTTTCGCGCTTCAATCGGTCGGGTGATCTGGTAGGCTCGCACATCGACTGATTTGGGGTCATGCGATGCGTAACGGGTTGGTATCAGCGCTTTGCCTTTCGGTATTAGGCCTTGGCGCGGCTGCGCTTCTTTCGCTGCCTGCTGCTGCCGACATCAAGACGTTCAACGCCGCAGTGTCCAGGAGCGACTACAAGGCCGCGGCCGCGGAGGCAGCCAGCACCTGGCCGACGCTCGACAAGTCGCGGAAGGACATCAACGTCATCGCGCAGGAATTCGGCTACGCCGCGTTCATGAGCAACGACTACGCGGCCTCGCGCACCTATGCGGAGTTTGCTTCGAGCCATTCCGACATCGGGGCGGATACCGGGGCCGACCCCTACCTGCAGGCGGTTTCGACGGTGCTGCTGAAGCTTTCGGAACACCGGCTACAGCCGTCCGACAAGACGCGGGACGACCTGCTCGCGGCTGTGATGAAGCGCGCCGACCAGCCCGGCTTCGACAATGTGTCGTACCTCGGCGTCGATTCCATCCTGGCCTACGACATGGACAAGGCAGCATGGGCCGCGGCGAAGAAGGACGCGGACCTGGGCGTGCAGCTCGCGTCGGTCGGTGGGGCCTACTACGCGATACCGAAACGCCGGCTGGAGCTCTTTTCCGGCATCGCGGAGTATTTTACCGATCCCAACGTCAACGCCTTTGTGAAGGTGCGCAAACTCAAGAAGACGATCGCGGACGATATCGACACTGCGGCGAGCGATGATGCGGCCAGGCTGCTGCTGCCGATTTACTGGGAGACCACAACGTGGCGTCAGGCCATGGGATCCCACCTGTTTGCGCTTCGCAAGAAGGTCCCGGAGGATCCGGATGGCCCGGCGTACGGTTCGACGCCGGTGGTGGGCGAGCGCTTCCAGCGGATCTTTCCTTCAGGCGGTGATTGCAAGATTGAACCGGTGTGGAGCAAGGAGCCGGAGTATCCCCCCTCGTCCAAGTACAAGAACTTTGTCGCCGCGGTGCTCGTTGCGACGGACATCGACGAGAAGGGCAATCCGGTAAACACGCGCATCCTCGGCGCGGCGCCCGAGGTGTTTGGTCCTCACGTACTGAAGATCGTGACGAGCGCGAGATTCAAAAGGGCGTGGGGTGAAAAGGCCGACTGCAAGCTAGCGCGCAAAAACCACCGGATGGATTTCGAGTTCCAGGTGCGCGGCTTCTAGGAAGCTTGTTCAGATCGCCCCCGGCGGCTTCTTGCCCGCCTTCTTCGCCGCCGCTTTCTCCTCACGGAACGATTTGGCCCAGCCCTCTTTCACGGCCTGCCGGCCGCGGGCGATAGCCAGACCGTCTGCGGGCACGTCTTCAACGATGACCGAGCCCGACCCGGTGTAGCCACCCGCGCCGATGGTCACCGGGGCGACGAGCGATGAGTTGGAGCCGATGAAGGCGCCTGCGCCCACGATCGTCCTGTATTTGAAGAAGCCGTCGTAATTGCAGAAGATCGTGCCCGCGCCGATGTTCGCGCCCGCGCCCACCTCGCCGTCGCCGAGATAGGAGAGGTGGTTGGCCTTGGCGCCTTCGCCGACGGTGACGTTCTTGACCTCGACGAAGTTGCCGATGTGTGCGTCCTTGGCGATCACCGCGCCGGGGCGCAGGCGAGCGTAGGGACCGATAAGGGCGCCGGGGCCGACCTTGGCGCCCTCGAGATGGCTGAAGGCGCGGATGACGGCGCCGGTCTCGATGCTGACGCCGGGGGCAAAGACGACGTTGGGCTCGATGGTGACGCCGGGCGCCACTTTGGTGTCATGGGCAAAGTAGACGGTCTCGGGCGCGGGGAGCGTCACGCCTTCGGTCATGAAATGGTCGCGGCGCTGCTGCTGGAACACGGCCTCGACCTGGGCGAGCTCGACCTGGGAATTAACACCCTGCACATCCCGCTCCTCGCACAGCGCCACGGCGGCTTTCAGCTTGCGCCCACGGGCGAGGCCGACGAGATCGGTGAGGTAGAATTCCTTCTTGGTGTTGTCGTTCTTCACCTCTTTCAGAAGCTCGAACATCAGCTTGGCCGGCGCGGCCATGACGCCGGAGTTGGCGAGTTCGATCTTGAGCTGGGCCTCGGTTGCGTCATTGGCCTCGACGATAGCTTCGAGCGAGCTGTCGCCCGCCGTGACAAGACGGCCATAACGATTCGGCAGCTTGGCCTTGAAGCCGAGGACGCAGACGCTCGCGCCCTTGTCGAGCTCGGCGAAGGCGCGCTCGCCGGCTTCCTTCGGCACCAGCGGCGTATCGGCGTAGAGAACGATGGCGTGCCCATCGGCATTGGCGAGCTGAGCGCGGGCCGCATCCACCGCGTTAGCGGTGCCGAGCTGGTCCTTCTGGATAGCGACGTTCTCGGCGCCCACCAGCTTGGCCGCGGCTTCGGAAAGCTGCGGCATGTCCGGACCGACGACGATCACGATACGCTTGCAGCCCAGCTCCTTTGCCAGCGCTACGGACCAGGCAAGCATGGGCAGGCCGCCGATTTCGTGCAGCACCTTGGGCCTGGGGCTCTTCATCCGCGTACCCTTGCCGGCCGCGAGGATCACTGCAAAACGATCAGCCATGGGCAGCCTCAAAGAATCGGACGCGTTTGCGGTGTCCTATACTACAGGCCGCTCCAAATTCGACATGGCGCGCTGATGCCCGATCCCACCCCCGGTCCTAGCTTTGTCATGCCTTCCACAGGCTGGTTCCGGGCCAAGGGCGTCCGAGGCAAGGCGCTGGTCGCCCCGGCGCCCGACGGCCTCAGCATTACAGGCGAAAAGGGCGGCAATCTCCGCGTCCTCTACACCCAGGTCGAGCGGATGCGTTCAGGCTGGCAGGATACCAAATATGGCCGGTTCCACGAAACCCATGTCTGGCTGTCTGGCGAGGAAAAGCCCCTGAAGCTCACCTGGCACGGCCGCAACTGGGGCGCCTACGCCGCCGCCGTCCGCGGCTTCGGCCGCCGGGTCGCGACGCTCGGCCTCGCGAAGGTGTGGCGCGGCACATCGAAGGTCAGCGCGGTTCTGTTGCTTGTGCTGATCACCCCGCTGTTTCTGGCCTCTGTTGCAGTCGGAATATTCGCGCTGGGCAGTTCGGAGTGGTGGCAGCGGATTCTGCCGAGCATCGCCCCGGCGGCTCTCGTGGTGGTCGGTTACTTCGTCGCCAAGCAGAGCTGGCCGCGTCCGGTGAAGGATCTCGCCGAGTTCGACGCAGCGGTCGCGAAAGACGCCAAACGGAGGTGATCTCCGGCCCTTACTTTACAGCCGCCTGACCGAGCACCTTCGAAGCCGCCTCCAGCGCCGCCTTGTGCTTGGGCATCTTGCCGGGCTGGAGCTTGTCCCATTCCTTCACGCCATGGGCCTGCAGCCACTCATCGGGATAGAGCTCGAAAATCTGGATCCTGTTGTCGAGCGCGACCTGCAGGAGATTGGTGAAGTCGATCTTCGCGTGGTTGGTCTTCCACGACGCGGTGATCGGCTGCATGGCAAGGGGAACAACGCCCGCATACTTCTTGAAAGCGGCGCACCAGTGAAGATCGGATTTCGGATCGCACGGTCCGGGCCTGGCGCCTGGCGCAGCGATGCCCTGAACACCCAGGCTTTCGAACGACAGACCGACATGTTTCGCCGCCGCAGCCGCCGCGAACGTATTAGTGAGTTCAAACTGCGACTTGCCGCCTGGGATCGCGGGAAGCGCCGCCACGATCTGATGCGTTGTGGGCGCGCTGCCCATTACGTCGAGGATCTTCAGCGTGTGTGCCTTCCAGACATCGTAGGAGAAACCGAGCGCCTTGAGCGGCTTGGCGCAAGGGTCATTCCCGTAAGCCCCTGGAGGAGCGATCGCCTCCGCGCCGCCGCCGATGGCAAAGCGCAGATAGCCGATCTGGTTCCTGATCGGTGAGGTGTTGCTGAAATGGTCGATGGCGCGCTTGATGAACGCGCTCCACATCGCTTCGAATTTCGGATTCCAGTAGACCGGCAGCGGCCTTTCGGCGCCGCAGCTTGTGGTCGGCACCTGCGACATCACCCAGGCCGGGGTCACCTCATCCTTGCCCTCGGTCGCCTCGGCGAAGAGGAAGTTCACGGTGAGGCCCGCATCGGTGAACGGCTTGGCCAGAGCTTCGGCCGGCGAGAAATCGTACACGCCCTGCGATTTTTCCAGGTCCGCCCAGCGCACCACGATGCTCGCGCCGCACAGCGTTGGATCCTTGCCGATCACGTATTTCTGGAGCAGCGCCGTCATCCGCTCCCCCGGCGCCCAGACATACATGCCATGCGGCGCATTCGGCATGGCGACGTTGGGGTTGGGACCGCTGCAGGACGGCGCGACGGCTTTCGCTGATGGTTGAGCCGCCGAAGGAAATGCCCCACAAACCGCGCCAGCCAGAATGCCGATGGCAACGAGTATCGACCGCACGTTCATGGCCACATCCTCCCTCGAAAGCCATATACGAGGGCGCCACGGCAAAATCATCGGAGTAAGCCTCCGGTCTTAGGACCTCGCGGTTGCACTTGAGCGCGCAACGCGGAATACGCTGGCGCCATGAACCCTTCTGCGACCCTTTCCGGCTGCACCATCGCCTTCGACCTCGACGGCACGCTGGTGGATTCAGCGCCGGACATGACCACCGCGCTCAACAAGGTGCTGGCGAAGGAGGGCCTGCCGGCCGCAACGCTGGCCGAGACCCGGAATTTCGTCGGCCAGGGCGCCCGCGCCCTGATGGTCCGCGCCTTCGCCGTACACAAACTGCACCCGGACCCCGCCGAACTCGACAGGCTCACCGAGGCCTACATCTCCGCCTGCGCCGAAGACGTCTCCTCGGGCTCGAAAGTCTATGAAGGGCTGGTCGATGCGCTCGAGATTCTCGCCGCAGCCGGCGCGAGGCTCTGCATCTGCACCAACAAGCGCACGGACCTGTCGGTCGCGCTGGTCCGGGATATGGGGCTCACCAACCACTTCGCCGCGAACATCGGCTCGGACGCCGTGAAGAACCGCAAGCCGCATCCCGATCACTTCGTGGCCGCTATCCGCGCCGCCGGCGGCGATCCCGCGCGGGCCCTGATGGTGGGCGATTCATCAAATGATGTGAATTCGGCGAAGGCCGCCGGCGCTCCGGTGCTCGTTTACGGCCCCGGATACAGCGACACCGCGCCGGAGCTTTTGGGCGCCGACGCGGTGTTTTACACTTACGCTGATTTGCCGGACCTTGCGGTCCGAATGCTTCGTCAGGTTCCGCGGTTATAACCCGCGGGTTTGCCCGCTTCGGCCCGACCACCCTTTTTGCGGGGCGGCATGCCGTTGACCATGTTGCTGCGGACGTCCGTACGAGCCGAACGCATCGCAGGCACAAAGCCGGCGTCAATCAGATTGATCGAGACATCGAAACCGCGACCGGTCCAATATTCCTCGATCTTCTGCTTCAGCCTGCGAGCGCCGTCAGTATCACAGAAATCGCCGTTCATCAGTTTGCTCCAGACACCTGTTGAGGCGCTTACGACAACAACGCCGATCGGCCTCGGTAGGTCCCTCAATTCGCGTCCCCCGGTTGCCGGTGTGGACGTATTGTCAACTTAGGAATGCAGTTGAGGCGCTGCATGAAGCAGCGGAGGTATTTTGAAGATGAATTGTGGCGCCGCCCCGGATTACGACACCGCAAGACAGGCCCAAGCCGCCTGATTCAATTGCCGAAAAAGCCTGCAAGGATTGTGGCTGAACGCCAGACAACAGCAGCCCTAATTCCCTTTACGCGCGCATGGCTTCCGACTCGGCCCGAATTCACATGTTCGGGAGGCCGCTCGCGCGTTGGATATAATTGCGGCTTTCGCAGATTTAAACCCGGAGTTCCGCCGAAAGGCAGGATGAGTTGGCTTGCCGAGCCTCAGGTTGGAGCGTCGGCGCTCAGAAGCGGTGTTTGGCAAAAGCCCTTCCCGAGCCGGATTTCAGGTATGCCTCAAACGCGCGGGCCCTTTCGACAGTGTCGAAAGCCACGTAGGTCCGCAGCTTCCACGGACGATACTTGGATGTGTGCGAAACATCGCCTGCGTTGTGTTTTGCGAGGCGTGAGCGGAGGTCGTCGGTACATCCCGTGTAGAAATGCTGGCCGCATTCGCTCTGCAGAATGTAGACGTAAGTCACAGAAATCCCCCGGAAACCGCATCCAGAGGCCCAGCCCGCCTTCGCCATACCAGGCTACGGCGTGGCAACCCGTCCGCATTTCGGCCGGGCAAGCCAGCCTTTCCGCTTCGCTACAAGGATGGCATGCCCAGCCGTAGCGCGAAGCGCGAAGGATGGTGGGCGATGCAGGGATTGAACCTGCGACCCCTCCCGTGTGAAGGGAGTGCTCTCCCGCTGAGCTAATCGCCCGGGACCTCCGAAGAGGAGCGGGTTCATAAAGCCACCCGCAGCAAGACGCAAGTTTGCGACGGCCTGCTCGCGTTTATGCGGCTTATTTCCCCCAATTCGCGCCTTCCTGACCCGCTTGTGACCCCACGATGCGCCTCACCCCGGCATTTGACGTGGACAGCCTGCTATCCATCTGGGAAGGCTTCCGGCCAAGCGGGCGATGGTCACAAGTCCGCAGCTTCGGGGAGAAGTCGGACATGGCGTTTCTGTCGCCACCCAAAATCACGAACATGGCCGAGGCGCGCAGCCACCGCACGTTTGCGCTCGTCCTCCTGATGTTCGTCTACGCGTTCAACTTCATCGACCGCCGCATCATGGGCGTGCTGGCGACCCCGATCAAAGCCGAGTTCAACTTCTCGGACGCCGAGATCGGCATGCTGACCGGCTTCTTCTTCGCCATCGTCTACACCGTCCTGGGCGTGCCGATCGCGCGCATCGCCGACGCCACCAACCGCAAGACCGTGCTGACCATCTCACTCACAGTCTGGAGCGCGTTCACCGCACTCTCCGGCATCGTCACCTCCAAGCTCGGCATGATCGGCGCGCGCATGGCCGTCGGCGTCGGCGAAGCCGGCGGCAGCCCGCCCGCCCACGCCATCGTCTCCGACCTCTACGAGCCGGCCAACCGCGCACGCGCCCTCGCGATCTACTCCTCGGGTCTCTATATCGGCACGCTGCTGGCGAACGTCGGCGGCGGCTGGATTTCCGACGCCAAGAACCTCGCCCCGATCGCCGGCGCTCTCGCGCCGATCGGCATCAAGATCGAAGCGAGCGAACTCTGGCGCCTGGCCTTCTTCATGGTCGGCCTCCCGGGCGTGATCTTCGCGATCGTCATCCACCTCTTCCTGCGCGAGCCGATGAAGGGCCTGTCCGGCGCCAAGCCGTCGACGGAGAAGTTCACCTTCGTCCAGTCGTTCAAGCATCTGTGGAGCCTGAAGTCGTTCCGCTTCTTCTCGCTTGCGACCGGCGCTGGCACCTTCGTCACCTACGGCCTCAATGACTGGATGGTCTCGTTCATGGAGCGCAGCCACGGCTTGTCGCGCTCCGAGATCGGCGTCACCTTCGGCCTCGTCGCCGGCATCTTCGGCGCCCTGGGCACCGTCGGTGGCGGCCTGCTGGCTGACCACTTCGGCAAAAAGGACCGCCGCTGGTACCTGTGGGTGCCGATGTGGGGCAAGCTGCTCGGCGGACCGTTGTTCCTCGCCGGCATGTTCGTGCCGAACCCTTACATGGCGCTGGCCTGCTATGGCGGCGGCCTCGTCCTCGCGGCGGCTTATCTCGGGCCGTCTCTGGCCGTCACCCACTCGCTGGTTAAACCCGGCATGCGGGCCATGTCCTCGGCCGTGCTGTTCGTCTTCCTCAACATCCTCGGCATCGGCCTTGGGCCCATGTTCGTAGGCATGTGGAGCGACATGGCGAACGACATCGCGACATGTCCGATCAACGACGTTGCTGTGCAGGCGCTCCGCATGTGCCCGACCGTCACCGATCTCACCGGCGGTCTGATCCAGGGCGGCTTCATCCCGGCCAAGACGGTCGTGGCGACCGATACGCTCGCCGCCGCCATCCAGGGCGGGTTCGACGTGCGGCCGCTGATCGACAAGCCTGCCGACATGTTCGGCAACCTCACCGGGCAGATCGGAACGTTTATCGCCGCAGCAGTGGCGCTGCTCGGCGTCGTCCTGCTGGCCATGAAGAAGGTCAAGCCGCGCTGGGGCTTCACCATCATCGGCGGCGCGGCCTTCATCTTCCTGATCGTGGCGTTCTCCGCCGGCGCGTTCGATCCGACCTTCAAGAACTGGGCGTTCAGCCTGCGTTCGGCGTTCCCCGCCATGGAGACGCTCGGCGTCAACAAGGAATCCCTGCGCTGGGCGATGGTGCTGTGCATCCTCGTCACCTATCCGATGGCGATCCTCTGGCACTGGGGCGCCATGGCGCTGCCCAAGGGCGA
>DASYKO010000036.1:0-1612 GCA_035995285.1 Hyphomonadaceae bacterium
CAGCGCGCCGGTTCGGCGATGCGGCTCGCCTGATCGAGCGGCGCCACCGCAACGGCGCAGCCCGCTTCCTTGCCAAGCAGCGCGAGCGTCTTGCCATCTGCGCCGACGATGGCGGATTGGCCGGGGAAGACGCCTGTGGCGGTCGAGCCGCCGATGACGGGCGTCGACCAGGCGCCGGTCTTGTTGACCATCGCGACGGGCACGCCGAAGCGTCTGGCGTACCATCCGGCCACATGCGTGCCGGGCGGCGAGGGCAGGCCGCCGGTCGCGGACACATCTGGGAAGGAGTGGGGTGCGAGGATAAAATCCGGCTTGCCCTCAGCCATCAGGTTGGCGGCAAAGCAGCGATAGTTTTCCTGGCAGATCACCACGCCTATCCGGCCGAGCCTTGTCTCGATGATGTGCGGATTGTCCTCGCCGCGGAAGAAGAAGGCTTCGGCGCCGGCTGGCGTCTGCTTGCGCACGAAGCCGATGTCGCCGGTCGGGCCGGCAAGGGCGAAGGTGTTGTAGAAATCCTCCCCGCGCGCTTCGAGGAAGCTGGTTCCGATGTAGAGGCCGTGGCGCTGCGCCATGACCTGCAACCACATGGTCGTGGCCCCGATGTTCCGCTCGCCGGAATCCCATGACGCCGTCGACAGATCATAGCCGGACGGCATGAATTCGGGGAATACGACGAGGTCTGCGCCCTGGCGCGCTGCATCCGCGACAAGAGGCTTTGCCCGCTCGAGATTGCCGACAACGTCGCCATTGACCGAGGCCATCTGGGCGACGGCAAGCTTGACGGAGCTGTGCTTGGCGCCGGGCGCAGAGGTGCAGGCCGCAAGGCCCAGCGATACGCTGCCCAGCAACATCCTGCGACGGCCAACGATCATGCAAGTCCCCCAACGCTACGGTCCGGCGCACACTAGCGGCCGGCAAACGAGGCGCAAGGCGAGGCTTACGCCTTGAGCCGATCGCTGCGCTGCGGGTTGTTGGCGTTGAGCCAGCCGTCGGTCATCGGCGTCATCCAGCGGCAGGCGGCGTCGATGAACACCAGCGCCTTCATCGCATCCGGCGAGGGGCGCGTGGCCATGGCGTAGGCTTCGGCGAGATCCCGGGTGCGGCCGGGATAGTTGAGCGTGAAGAGATCGCGGCGCAGGTCGAGGTCTTCGGTGTAGATCTGCTCGCGGTCCATCACCAGCGCGAAGGAGGCGGCGAGCACGGCATGGCCGGCGTCCATCGCGGCGGCGCGCACACGGTCAGGCGATTTGGCGGCTGCCAGGCGGCCCGCGGCGTTCAGCATGCGCGGGCGGAAGCCGAGAATGTCTCCGTTCATCGCGGCGGCGTCGAGACGCTGGGGCGCCAGCATGCGCGACATGTTGCGGCCGGCGACGCAGACCGAATTAACCGCAAGGCGGAAGCGGGCGGGGGAGAAGGCGCCGTCCGTGGTGAAGACGTCCTTCCAGTTGAACACGGCGATCATCATGCGGCCCACGCGCGGATTGCGGCGGCGCAGCGTGGCTGCTGCTGCTGCTTCCCAGCTTTCATTGGCGCGCAGGTCAGGGCCTGAAAGCGATGCGCCGAGGCGCAGGAGAACAAAGAAGGCTGCCCCGCCGGGGCGGCCGCGTGCGGC